>NZ_JAAVVD010000006.1:0-311881 GCF_018449755.1 Variovorax sp. dw_954
CGCCCCCCCCCCCCCCCCACCCCCCACCCCCACCCCCCCCCCCCCCCCCCCCCCCACCCCCGCCCCCAGCCACCGCGACCGCCACCGCCACGGCCACGGCCACGGCCACGGCCGCAGTCGCAGTCGCAACCACGACGCGGCGCTGTGATCTATCCGCTCACAGGCATCACTGCCCGTTGATCAACCCCGCAGCCCGGCATGCGGTGCGCGACGGATGCCGCCTCTGTGCCGCTGAAGCGCGCAGCGTTTGGCGGACAAGGGCCATGTGCTGTTTGAGCGAAGCGAGTTCACATGGACCCCGCCGAACGCGAGCACTGGAAGGGAGTCGCGAAGCGACCGGCACAGTGAAGGCAGCCGGCGCGCACCGCATGCCGGGCGGACCCCGCAGCGCACCGAACATGAAACTATCGACTCATGAAGCCCGCGCCCAACGAAACTTCCGATCCGCTTCCGCAATCGGCTGGTCGTTGATGCTTGCGTAGCGCTTCGCCATCAGCCCCTGCGCGGTGAACTCCCAGTTCTCGTTGCCGTGACTGCGAAACCACTGCCCCGAGTCGTCATGCCATTCGTACTCGAAGCGCACCGCGATGCGGTTGTCCATGAAGGCCCAGAGCGTCTTCCTGAGCCGATAGTCCAACTCGCGTGCCCATTTGCGCTGCAGGAACTCGACCACCTGCTCGCGACCGTGGATGAATTCCGCGCGGTTGCGCCATTCGGTGTCCGGCGTGTAGGCCAGGCTGACGCGAACCGGATCGCGCGTGTTCCAGGCATCTTCGGCCGCCTGTACCTTTTTCGTGGCGGATTCGAGGGTGAAGGGAGGTAGGGGTGGACGTGATTCCATGATCGGCTTTCGTGGCGGGGTGTGGGCACGCCGGCTGAATGTGCCACACCGCCATGCCCCGTGTCTTGCCCCTGCGCGCTCAAGCCCCGCTGCCGTAGTCCACCGGGTCGTTGTACGCCGGGTCATCGTGCAGCGCCCAATAGCCGTCATGGAGCCGCGTGGTCACGGGCCCGGGGAACGGCGGCAGCGGCTGGCCATCGATCTTGCCGATGGGCAGCACGCCACCACCGCTCGACGTGAGGAACACCTCGTCGGCATTGCGCAGCGCATCGACCGACAGCGGCCCCACATGCAGGGGAATGCCCAGCGTGCCGCACAGTTCCAGCACGGTGCGCCGGGAGATGCCTTCCAGCACGCCCTTGTCCGCCGTGAAGACCTGCCCGTCCTTCACCGCGAAGACGTTGAAGCCCGGCCCCTCGGTGACGTTGCCCTCTGCATCGACCACGCAGCTGGTGTCGTGCCCCCGGTCGTAGGCGTCGAACATCGATTGCACCAGGTCGATCCAGTGGTAGTTCTTGACCGTCGGATCGACCGACGCGGGCGAGATGCGCTGGCGCTCGCTGATGTGCAGGTCGATGCCGGCCAGCTGCTTCTCGCGCGACGCAATCCACACATAGGGCAGCGCATAGGCATAGAAGCGGTTCTGCGCCAGGCGCGGGTCGCGGGCGCCGCGCGGCGGCACGCCGCGCGTGCAGACCATCGCGACGTAGCCGTCCTGCAGGCCGCCCGCGCGCACGCAACCATGCAGGATCTCGCGCAGCTCTGCGCGCGAGTACGGGATGCCCAAGTGCATCTTCTGCAGGCTGTGGAAGAAGCGGTCCATGTGCGCGTCGAGGCGGAAGAAGCTGCCCTTCCACGTCGTGGCGACGTCATAGGTCACGTCGGAACGGGTGAAGCCCCAGTCGAACAGGGAGACTTTTGCCTCCGACAGCGGCGCGTACGCGCCATCGATGAAGACGCAACCGCCGTCGAACTGGCCGACGGGCGGGGTGGCGGGAATGAGCACTTGGAACTCCTCGAAAAAGGGGCGCGGAAGGACGGGTGAAAAATTAATTGTACGTTGTTCAATTAAAATTGAACACCGGACAAGACGCCTAGAATCCGCCGATGCCGAGTCCGCGACCTCCTCCCGCCTCCCGCAAGGCGTCACCACCCGCGCGACCTCGCCCGGGCCGTCCACGCAAGCAGGACGCAGCCAGCGGTGGCAACGCGGCACTGGGACGCGAGCGCATCCTGCAGGCGGCCCTCGACCTGATCGATCGCAAGGGCCTGCCAGCCTTCAATATCCGCCAACTCGCGGCCAACCTCGGCGTGTTTCCGGCCGCGATCTACTGGCACGTTCCGAGCCGCGATGCCTTGGTCTCCGGCGCCATCGCGCTGGCGCTTGCGGAAGTGGCCACCGGCCTGCCCGATGGCACCTGGCAAGTGCGCCTGCGTGCGGTACTGCAGGGGTTTCGGGAGGCGCTGCGCCAGCATCCGCACCTGGCGCCGGCCGTGGCCAGCGAACTGTCCTGCAACGCTGCCTTCGATGCGCCGCTGTTGCAGCATGTGGTCGCCGCGCTGGAGGATGCGCGCTTCGAAGGCGATGCACTGGTCGACGCCTTCAATGTCGTCATTGCCGC
This sequence comes from Variovorax sp. dw_954, assembly GCF_018449755.1. NCBI lineage: Bacteria > Pseudomonadati > Pseudomonadota > Betaproteobacteria > Burkholderiales > Comamonadaceae > Variovorax > Variovorax sp. dw_954. The sequence goes on from NZ_JAAVVD010000006.1 coordinate 2,464, forward strand.
GATGTGCGGCTTTGCCACGCTGGAACTGTCGAGCGCGCCCGCGGACGACACGGCCGCCTGGGAAGCCGCCTGCCGCGCGCAGATCGACGCGGTGGATCACGCACGACACCCCCACCTGGGCCGCAACCTCGACGCCTTGCGCAACCGCGCCTTCCTGCTGCGCTGGTCGAGCGGCAAGACGCAGCCGCTCGCCAGCGGCTTCGAAGCCTGGGTGGACGTGGTGCTGCGCGGGCTGGAGTCCCGCAGCCGGGCATTGCGGGCCGCGGAGCGGCGCGGATGAGCGCCGCCCGGCCGCTCCGAAGGCGCTCGCACCGTAGCGCGCAGCGCGAAGGTTACCCGGTGAGCGCCGCCCGGCCGCCCGAAGGCGCTCGCACCGAAGCGCGCGGCGCGAAGGTTACCCAGTGAACGTCGTGGCGCTGCGGCACGATCGTTGCAGCGCAACACCATGTTCTCGCTGAATGTCTCCGCCACGTTGCGCCGCCTGTGGGCGTTCAACAGCTTCGCCTACAGCGTTCGCGTGGGGATTGCGCTCGGGGTGCTCGTGGGCGGCTGCTGGTCGCTCGACCAGATGCCGCTACTGGTGCCCTTGTTGCTTGGCGTGGTGGCCAGCGCGCTGGCGGAGACCGACGACAACTGGCGCGGCCGCGCCCGGGCGCTGCTGCTGACGCTGGCCTGCTTTGCGACGGTGGCGTTCGCGGTGCAGGCCGCGTTCGCCCATCGCGCGGTGTTCGTCGCCGGGCTGGTCGTGGTCACCTTCACGCTCACGATGCTGGGCGCCATCAGCCGGCGCTACCAGGCGATCGGCTATGCCACGCTGATCCTGGCGCTGTACACCGCCATCGGCATGGACCAGCGCGGCGATGCGGGCCAGGCCTTCTGGCTGGAGCCGGCCCTGCTGCTGGCGGGCGCGAGCTGGTACGGCCTGCTGTCGGTACTCTGGTGCGCGCTGTTCGTCCACCAGCCAGTGCAACAGGACCTGGCGCAGGTGATGCGCGAGCTGGAGGCCTACCTGCGGCTCAAGTCCACCCTGTTCGAGCCCGTGCGCGACGACCAGGGCGAGGTGCGGCGCCTGCGGCTCGCGCAGCAGAGCGGCCGCGTGGTGATGGCGCTCAACCAGGCCAAGGAAGGCCTCTTCAACCGCATCGACGCCACGCGCTCCAGCCACCGCATGCAGCAGTACATGGGGCTCTACTTCATCGCGCAGGACATCCATGAGCGGGCCAGTTCGTCGCACTACCCGTACGACGCCCTGATCGATGCCTTCTTCCACAGCGACGTGCTGTTCCGCTGCCAGCGCCTCCTGCGTGTGCAGGGGCGCGCCTGCGGGGAGCTGGGGCGCGCAATCCTGCTGCGCCTGCCCTTCGTCAAGGGGGACGAGAGCACCACGGCGCTGCGCGACCTGCGCAACGCCATCGACTACCTCGACACGCATCGGGATGCGCAGGGGACCGACTTGCTGGCCTCGCTGCAAGCCCTCGCCGGCAACCTGGCCACGCTCGATGCCCAGCTCGCGGGCGCGAGCGATCCAGCCATGCAACTCGGTGCCAACGACGGCGCGCTGTATGACCGCACGCCGCGCTCGTGGCGTGACGCGTGGGGCCGCGTGCGCGAGCAGTTCCGCCTGTCGTCGCCCTTGCTGCGGCACGCCCTGCGCTTGAGCCTCGCGCTGGCGGCCGGCTATGGGCTGATGCGCGCGATCCATGCGCACCAGGGCTACTGGATCCTGCTGACCACCATCTTCGTCTGCCAGCCCAGCTTCAATGCCACGCGGCAACGCATGCTGCAGCGGGTGGCGGGCACCTTCGTCGGCCTCGCCATCGGCTGGGCGCTGTTCGACCTGTTTCCGAACCTGCTGCTGCAAGCCATGTTCACCGTGGTGGCCGGCGTGCTGTTCTTCAGCACGCGCACCACGCGCTACACCATCGCCACGGCCTCGATGACGCTGGTCGTGCTGATGTGCTTCAACCAGACCGGCGACGGGCAGGTGCTGATCGTGCCGCGCATGGTCGACACGTTGATCGGCAGTGCGCTCGCCGGCGCGGCCGTGTTCCTGGTGCTGCCCGACTGGCAGGGCCGCCGGCTCGATGCACTGGCCGGCCGCTGCCTGGCGGCACTGGCGCACTACCTCCGCGAACTGGCCCGGCAGTTCCAAGACGGCCGCGTCGACGACCTGGCCTACCGCCTCGCGCGGCGCAACGCGCACAACGCCGATGCCGCGCTGTCGACGGCCCTGGGCAACCTCATGACCGAGCCCGGCAGCCGCGCCGACGAAGGCGAGCGCGGCCTGCGTTTCCTGGTGCATTCGCACACGGTGCTCAACTACCTTTCCGGCCTTGGCGCGCACCGCGAGGCATTGGCCGCGGGCGAACGCTCGAGCGCGCTGCTGGCGGATGCCGAGCAGGTCGCATCCGTGCTGCAGGCGCTGGGCAGCAGCCTGGCGCAGGGCCGGGCGCCCGCGTCCGGCAACCCCTCCGCGGCTGCGGAGGCCGGCGGCACGAATGCCGCCGACGCCTCGCAAAACCTGGTGGCCGAGCAACTGCGCCTGATCCACGGCCAGCTCGGACCGTTGCAGCAGGCGGCGCGGTCGCTCGTTGCGCACTGAGGACGCATCGAGGAGGCATTGACTCAGGTCCCACACTGCGCGGCCGGAGCGTCCCTGGCGCGTACGTTGCACATGTGCCATCCCCCGTGCCGATAATGCGGCTGCACCGTTTACACCAGCCAGGAGACCGCGAAGTGCCCGACCTTTCCAAGATCACCTGCATCGAAGACCTGCGAGTGATCGCCAAGCGCCGCGTGCCGCGCATGTTCTACGACTACGCCGACTCCGGCGCCTGGACCGAAGGCACCTACCGCGCCAACGAGAGCGACTTCCAGAAGATCAAGCTGCGCCAGCGCGTGGCCGTGAACATGGAAGGCCGCTCCACCCGCACCACCATGATCGGCCAGGAGATCGCGATGCCCGTGGCCATCGCGCCCACCGGCATGACCGGCATGCAGCATGCCGATGGCGAGATCCTCGGCGCCAGGGCAGCCAAGGCCTTCGGCATTCCGTTCACGCTGTCGACCATGAGCATCTGCTCGCTGGAAGACATCGCCGCCGCCACCAACGGCCATCCGTTCTGGTTCCAGCTCTACGTGATGAAGGACCGCGACTTCATCGAGCGCCTGATCGACCGCGCCAAGGCTGCCAACTGCTCGGCCCTGCAGATCACGCTCGACCTGCAAGTGCTGGGGCAGCGCCACAAGGACATCAAGAACGGCCTGACCGCGCCGCCCAAGCCGACCATCGCCAACCTCATCAACCTCGCGACCAAGCCGCGCTGGTGCATGGGCATGCTGGGCACGAAGCGGCGCACCTTCGGCAACATCGTCGGCCATGCGAAGAACGTGGGCGACGTGTCCTCGCTGTCGTCATGGACGGCCGAGCAGTTCGACCCGGCCCTGAGCTGGGCGGATGTCGAATGGATCAAGAAGCGCTGGGGCGGCAAGGTGATCCTCAAGGGCATCATGGACGTGGAGGATGCGCGGCTGGCCGCGTCGAGCGGCGCCGATGCGCTGATCGTGTCGAACCATGGCGGACGCCAGCTGGACGGCGCCCAATCCTCCATCGAGGCGCTGCCGGCCATCGCGGACGCGGTGGGCCGCGAGATCGAGGTCTGGATGGATGGGGGCATCCGCAGCGGACAGGACGTGCTGAAGGCCCGTGCCCTCGGCGCGCGCGGCACGCTGATCGGCCGCACCTTCCTTTATGCGCTGGGGGCGTTCGGCGAGGAAGGTGTGACGCGCGCGCTGCAGATCCTGCACAAGGAGCTCGACATCACCATGGCCTTCTGCGGCCGCACGCAGATCGACCAGGTGGATTCGAGCATCCTCGTTCCAGGTACGTTCTGACCTCCCAGGGCCGGGCCCGGCCCGCCGCCCCTCACTGCTCGCGCTTGTCGTCCCGCGGCGTTGCGGGGAGCGGCTTCAGGTTGGTGAAGCCCATGTACGCCGTCGGCGCATAGCTGTCGGGGGTCGGCTGGTGATCGGGCACGACGAAATCCTGGAAGTCGGTCGGCTCGAAATGGGTGTCGCGCTTGACGGGCACCGGCTTGTGGCGCTCCTTGGCATTCGCGCGCAGCCGCGCCAGGTCGGCCCGGACTTCCTCCAGCGAGCGCATCGGCTTGGCGACGGCGGGCGCTTCGGCGACGGGCTTGGGCGCGGCCGGCTTGGCCACCTGGGGAGCCGGGGCGGGCTTGCTGATCTGCTCGTCCCAGTCAGCCGGGACCACGGAAAGGACGGGCTTGCGCGCAGGCGCTGCCGCCGGCACGGATGCCGATGCCACGGTCATAGGCTCGGCGGCTTGCGCCGCGACCGGTTGCGAGGCAACTGGCGCAACTGGCGCAACCGTCCCAACTGGCGCAATGGGTGCCTTGGGCGCAATGGGTGCGACAGGCGCCACGCTGGCTGGCCGGGCCTGCGGTCCCTGGGACGCCGCGCGTTCCACCGGCATCGCCGTTGGCTCGATCCGCTCGGCTGCCCGCGCCGCGCCGGTGCGCGGCGGCAACGCCGTCGGGCCACCCCCGAAGGACATCACGCGAGACCCGGGCCGCGAAAGCTTGTGCTTTCGCGAGCCTCCCAGGAGGCCACGCAGATAGCGGCGGACGGATCTGATCCAGCGAGAAGCGTTCATCACGATTGGGCCTCGAATGTTCGCCCAATTGTTAACTTACGTTGCAACGAACAGAATGGGTGACAACACCCGATGTCGCGCGAAGTGCACACAAATGCACGAACAGCGCCCCATCGCGATGCGTTCGTGCGGCTTTTGCGTTCGATCGCAGAAAAGGCGGGGCGCCGCAGGCGAATTCGGGGTTGGTCAGACTCGTACGGTCAACATATGCCCCAGCCCGCCGGCCATGAGCTGCTCAGGACGGTCCGGGAAGTACATCGCGTTCAGATCGCTCGGCCCGAGGTCGCTCACGTGCGAGAAATCGAGCGCCCGCAGCGCCTCGACAAGCCCGGCCGGATCGAAGTACGACTTCCACGGCTCGCCCATCCAGGCGAGTTGCACGGTCATCATGCCGATCAGGATCTGGCGCAGGAAGCTCACGCTCTCGACCGGCGCCAGGTAGTCGAACACCACCCCGCTGCCCGCCGGCAAGGACCGGAAGAAGCGCATCATGTCCATGACCACCTCGTGCTCCAGGTACATCGAGACGCCGAGCCAGGAGAAGAAGGCCGGCTTGTCGCGCTCGAATCCGGCAGCGCGCAGTTCCGTCGCCAGGTCCTGATGTTCGAAGTCGCAGCTCACATATCGCAGCGTGGACGGCTCCTGGATGCCGGCCTCGGCCAGGCGCTCGCGCTTCCAGGCCTGCGTGTTCGGGTGGTCGACTTCGAACACGCGCAGCTGCGCCGCCGGATACGGGTTGCGATACGCAAAGGTGTCGAGCCCCGCGCCGAGCACGACGAACTGGCCGACGCCGCGCTCGACCGCCGCGCCGAGTTCAGCCTCCGCGAACCGGGCGCGCGCCACCACGAAGGCCCGCAGCGCGCGCGCAGCATCGTTGTCCAGGAGGCGCCCGCCGAGCGCGATCCGGTCGGCGTCCTCGCGACCGATGATCGGCACCGCGACCGGGTCATCCATGACCACGGGCCGGTCGAGCAGTTGATGGGCCGCACGACTGGCGGCGACGCCGCGTGCTGTGAGACTGGGTCCGGTTCGCTTCATTCGTTTCCGATTTCTGGATTTCTGGTGCTTTGAGCGGCAGGGCATCGTCCGCGAGTGACGAGGGCACCGCGCAAGGTCCGCAAGCGCCGGCGTCGGGCATCCAGGACTTGCGGCGATCCGCCGGGCGCCGGGCGACCGGACGCACAGGGAGTGTGCGCTACCGCTCCGCCATCCACAGCCGCGGGTACTCGCGCACGAAGCCTTCGCTCGTCACGTGCAGCAGGTCGGCGTAGTCGAAGCGCGGCGCCTGGTACCAGTAGCTGTGGTCGTCGCGGCGCTCGTAGCGTTGCGCCAACATGGTCAATCCGCCGTCCTCCACGTCGAGCCAGGCGGCCGGCGCGTCGGCGGCTTCGCCGGGCTGGAGGTTCAGGCGTCGCAACTGGATCAGGTTGGTGGCCGGCGTGAAACCCAGGTCGAGGTCGACGCAATGCGCCAGCTCCGGCACCGCAACGTCGTTGAGCTTCCAGTCGCCATGCGCGCCGCGTGCCACCGAGAAGTCGATCGCGCTGCCGCCCATCCAACCCCGCACCGTGCCCCATTGGGTGTGCCAGTTCTTGTCGCAACGCACCCGGTAGTGCAGTTGCGCGATCCGCCCGTCGGACTGCCGGAACAGGGCCGTTCCGTCCAGTTGCCACGCGTCGCCCTGGCGATCGAGCCGGCAGGCATCGTGGCCCGGGAGGTCGAGGCGGTGCCAGAGCGTGGAGGCAACGGGTTGCATGCGTTGATGATGACCGGAGGGGCCGCGCAGCGCAAGACGCCGGACGCACAATTCCTCCCATGCCGAATCCGCGCGTTCCCGCAGCCATTTCGATGCGCGAGCGCTACGGCGACCATGTGCCGCTGGACGAGCCGGTGATCTCGCCGGTGGCGATGTTCGACTCGCCCCTGCTCGTCACCGTCGAGCAACGCTGACGGCCGCCCTGACGGCGAGCGCGGCATCGCGCGAAAATGCCCGCAGTGCCACCGCCCGATTGCTCCAAGCCGCCCCTTCGCCGCATCGCCCATCTCGACATGGACGCGTTCTTCGCGTCGGTCGAATTGCTGCGCTATCCGCAGTTGAAGGGCCTGCCGATGGTGATCGGCGGCGGGCGGCGCAAGGTGGACGAGATCCTGTCGCGCGACCATGCCGGCCTGCCTTCGCACGAGGTGCCTGTCGCGGCCTTCCCGCTGCTCAGGGACTACGTCGGCCGCGGCGTCATCACCACGGCCACCTATGCCGCGCGCCAGTTCGGCGTGGGTTCGGCGATGGGCATGATGAAGGCCGCCCGGCTGTGTCCGCAAGCCATCGTGCTGCCGGTGGATTTCGACGAGGTGCGGCGGCTGTCGCGCCTGTTCAAGAGCACCATCCGCGAGATCGCGCCGGTCGTGGAAGACCGCGGCGTGGACGAGGTATACATCGACTTCACGGATGTGCCCGGCGGCCAGCGCGAAGGCGGCCGCGTGCTGGCCCGCCTCATCCAGAAATCGATCCTGCAGGCCACAGGCCTGACCTGCTCCATCGGCGTGGCGCCGAACAAGCTCATTGCCAAGCTGGCCAGCGAATTCAACAAGCCGAACGGCATCTCGATCGTCCACGAGAACGACCTCGAATCGAAGATCTGGCCGCTGGCGGCGCGCAAGGTCAACGGCATCGGGCCGAAGGCTGACGAGAAGCTCAAGGGGCTCGGCATCCACACCGTCGGCGATATCGCCGCCAGGGAACGCGACTGGCTGATCGCGCACTTCGGCAAGTCCTCCGGCGCCTGGATGCATGAAATCTCCTGGGGCCGCGACAACCGGCCCGTCGTCACCGAAAGCGAGCCCGTGTCGATGAGTCGGGAGACCACCTTCGAGCGCGACCTGCATGCCGTGCGGGACCGGGCCGAACTCGGCGCGATCTTCACGCACCTTTGCGAGAAGGTCGGCGAGGACCTGCAGCGCAAGGGCTACGTCGGCAAGACGATCGGGATCAAGCTGCGCTATGACGACTTCAAGACCGCCACGCGCGACCACACGATGAGCGTCTTCACTGCCGACGGCAGGACCATCCGCCAGATCGCAGGCCAATGCCTCAAGCGCGTGCCGCTGGAGCGCCCGCTGCGACTGCTGGGCGTGCGCGTGGGCACACTGGTGCGCGCGGACGAAGCGCCTGCCCCGACCAGCGGCGTGGCTGCGCCGGGCAAGCGCCCGCGCGTCGACGCCGAAGCGGCCGCGATCACGCCGTCGCTGTTCTGAAGCCCCCATGTGGCGCCTGCTCCTCTGCGTGGCGATGGTGCCGGTGATCGCCGCGCTGGCGTACGTCGCTATCTCGAGCGCGCTGATGTTCTGGCCGGCCAACGCGACGCCGCCCGCCGAGGATCGCGACATCGACGCGTGGGTGCTGAGCAATGGCGTGCACACCGACATCGTGCTTCCCCTGCGCGGCCGTGGCACGGACTGGTCGCAGACTTTCCCGCCCGCCGATTTCCGCGCCGCACCGCCAGACGCCGACTACATCGCGATCGGCTGGGGCGACCGCGACTTCTACCTGTACACGCCGACCTGGGGCGACCTGACCGTGAAGCGCGCCCTCGGCGCGCTGGCGGGTATCCACAGCGCGGTGCTGCACGTGACCTACCTGCGCCGCGCCGAATTCGAGAAGCTGGCCCATCGCGTGCCGCTCTCGCAGCGCCAGCACGACGTGCTGCGCGACTACGTGCGCGCCTCGTTGCCCCAAGGCCGCGCCACGCCGGTGGCGGGCGTCCACTACGCCCCCAACGACGCCTTCTACGAGGCCGAAGGCCGCTACAGCATGGTCGAGACCTGCAACAACTGGACCGGCCGCGGCCTGCGCCTCGCCGGCGTCACGGTGAGCCGCTGGACGCCGTTCGACTTCAACGTCGTGCGGCACCTGCCGCCTCGTGGGGTCGCGGGGTCGCCAGGACGCTGACCATGTCCGGCGCTTTCGGCTTCGAAGGGGCCCGAGGCGCGAGCCCCTTGAGCAAGGGCCGCTCGATCCATTGGTGAAAGGCGACCGACGCCGCGATGCAACTCGCCAGGATGAGCACGAACGAAACCAGCATGCCGCCCACGCCATGCAGTCCTGCGGCAACGGCCGCCTTGCTCAGCAGCGCAAGCAACGGGAAGTGAATCAGGAACAGCGCGTACGAGGCGTCGCCGACAACCGCGGCGAATCGGTTCCCGAAGCGCCCCGGCTCGCGCTGCTCTGCCTGCACCAGCGCGACGATCAGCATCGCGGCAAACAACCCGTAGCCCAGGTGCACGAGCGGCAGGGGCAAACCTCCATCGAGCGCCTCGGCCACGGCGCCGAATCCGAAGAAGAGAACGCCCGCCACGATAGCCACGGGAACCGGCCGAGGCATGCGCCAATCCTGCGCCACCACCCAGGCAGTCGCCGCGCCGATGCCGAACAGCAACAGCAGGTCATTGGCGAAGAAGCTCCCGGGAAAGGACTCGCTGCCGCCGTGCAGTTGCCAGGCCAGGTTCGCCATGTACATCGCCACCGCGCCGACGAAGAGCCTGCGGTGAAGGATGCCCAATCCCACCACCCCATAGAACACCATCTCGTACTGCAGCGACCAGGCCACGTAGATCACGGGCGCGCCGGTGCCGCCCACCACGGCCGGATCCTGCGGCAACAAAAACAGCGACTTGACGAGCACGCCCAGGCCGGTCGGCAGTCCCTCGCGCAGAGAAGGCACTGCCAGCGACCCCAGGTACACGCACGCGAAGACCAGCACGTAGGTCGGATAGATTCGCGTCGCCCTCCTACACAGGTATGGCAGCAGGCGACCGGGCACGCCGAAATCCTGGCGGTGTATCAAAGTGATGATGAAGCCGCTCAGCACGAAGAAGAACGCCACGCGGGCCTGCCCACCGAGCGCGAAGATCCGCACCAGCACGTCCGCGTCATGGCCGAAGAACTTGTCCTTTGCCAGGTTGTCGGAAAGATGAAAGCACACCAGCAGGATGGCCGCAACGGCCCTGCAGGCCCGCAGCGATCGATACCGCCCTGCGGCTGCATCGGGCGGACTCATCGCTGCGAAGTGGAAAGCGCGCAAGCATGCGCGGGGTGTGACAGTGTTGCCGGCATCGTTCGCTCCCGTGAACTTCTTGATTCGGAAACGGCACGAACCGGTAACTTTTTCCCTTTACCACGTTTCATGCCGACGTCTTCATGACGCCGGAAAAAGTATCGCCGAGCAATGTGACATGCAGCGCCAACCTAGACTTCAGATAGCCGATGGTCTGAGCCTGATCTACGTCAGGCCGGACATGCCGGGCTTCAGTCGGGTGAAGACCGGTACCACATTCCGCTACAGGGATACGAATGGCGAATGGCTCAGCGACGCAAAGGAGATTGCGCGCATCCGCCAACTCGCCATTCCGCCGGCGTACGAGCGCGTATGGATCTGCCCGTTGGCCAATGGGCACCTGCAAGCGACCGGCCAGGACGCGCGCGGACGCACGCAATACCGCTATCACGCTGGCTGGCGCGCGCTGAAGGACCAGACCAAGTTCGACCGGCTCGAGGCTTTCGGCCAGGCGCTGCCGCGCATCCGCGCCCGCGTCGCGCGCGACCTGCAACCGGGCCGCGGTGCGCCACTGAAGCGCACGCTGGTGCTCGCCACGCTCGTGCGCCTGCTCGACACCACCTTCGTGCGCGTGGGCAACGAGGAGTACGCCAGCAGCAACGGCTCCTTCGGGCTGACCACCCTGCGCAATCGCCACGCCCAGGTGCGTGGGAGTGCCTTGATGCTGCGTTTCCGCGGCAAGAGCGGCGTGATGCATGAGGCGAGGGTCGACGACCCGCGCGTGGCGAACGTGGTGCGGCGTTGCCAGCAACTGCCCGGGCAGGAACTGTTCCAGTACCAGGACGAAGACGGCGCCCCCCACACCCTCTCGTCCACCGACGTGAACGACTACCTGCGCGAAGCCGCGCCTGGCGGCCCATTCACGGCCAAGGATTTCCGCACCTGGCATGGCACCGTGCAGGCGCTGGAACTTACGCGGCTGGCCTGCAACGCGCCGTCGTGCGGCACGCCAGGCGGCACGCGCCCGGGCATCAAGGACATCCTGGCCGCGGTGGCCGCGCGACTCGGCAACACGCCGGCGGTCTGCAGGAAAGCGTACGTCCATCCGGCGGTGCTGGCGCTGGGCAGCAGTCTCGCGGCCGATGCCGACGCGATGACCGATATCTGGAAGGAGATCGCGGGCCGCGCGTCCGGCGCACGCCGGCTGCTGGCCGCGGAGACCCGGCTGCTGACGTTCCTGCGGCTGCAGCGACGCCGCGCGTCACGCAACGCGCGTCAGGCTGCCCCGAAATCGAGGACCAAAGTCGAGTCGTCGCGCGTCACGGCGTAGCCGAGGTCGTCCGCCAGGCTCTGCAAGGCGATCGCGTCGATGGCCAGTGCGCGCGGCGCGCGGTGTGCGTCCGCGCTGTCTCGCGGTGCGCTGTCCTGGTCGTGCGTGACGGCAGTCAGGCGCAGCGCACGCGCGCCCTCTGGCGCGATGCGGACAGCGCCAAGGCCCTGGATGCTGTCGTGCAGATGTCCCATGCCGCCCAGCAGCAGGTAGCGCAAGGCTGCCGATTGCGGCCAATGGGTCTCGCCTTCCACAGGCGCCAGCGCGGGGTCGACATCGAGCGAAATGCCCTGCATCTCGTAGGCCGCGCGCATCAGCGAGACACACTGCGCCACCAGCGCCGATCGCGTGATGCCCTCGTCGGCGGTGGCCAGTTCCCAGTCGCGCAGCGAGCGAACGCCGGCAACGAGGGCGCCGACCTGGCTTTCCACCAGTTCAACACGCTGGGCGCAGGTCGAAGCGTCGATCGGGTCCGCCGCGACTTGGCGCTTGAGCATCAGCAGACCCATGCGGATCACCGACACCGGCGCCACCATGTCGTGGCGCAACGCCGGCAGTGCGCGCGTCAGCAACTCGTGCCGAACGCCCGCCGCGATCCAGCTCCTGGCACTCGGCGAAGCCTTCATGCAGAAGCGCGCACGCGCGGCGCCGCGAGGATGCGGTCGAGCGCGTCGAAATCGATCGGCTTCTGCAAATAGTGGTCGAACAGGTCGCGTGCCTTGGCGCCGGTAGCGTCTTGCTCGGAGTAGCCGGAAATCGCCACCAGCAGCACGGGTTGTCCGCCGCTGGTGCTGCGCAGGTGGCGAGCGACTTCGCTGCCTGGAAGGTCTGGCAAGGAAAGGTCGATGAGCGCTGCGTCGAACTGCTCCGACGCCGATGCATCGAGCGCCTGCCGCGCGTTGTAGCAGCAGCGGGCGGTGTGGTCCTGCAACAAGAGCAATTCCTGCAACAGGTCGGCCGCAGACTCGTTGTCGTCAACGATCAACACGTTCAAGGCGCCCTCCGGGGAAATTGTCGAAGCGGTGAGTATGGTCCCGGCCGCGCGCCCTGGCTGTAGGAGCGTGCCTACTGTCGCGCGGTGCGTACGTTGGCTGGCAGCGCCTGCGGCCAGCTGGTACGGAACGGATTGATGTCCAGTCCGCCGCGTCGCGTGTAGCGGGCATACACGGCCAGCTTGGTCGGTTTGCAGCGTTGCAGGATGTCGTTGAAGATGCGCTCGGCGCAGGGCTCGTGGAACTCGTTGTGGTTGCGGAAGCTCACGATGTAGGCCAGCAGGCCGGCTTGGTCGATGGGCGGGCCGCTGTAGCGGATCTGCACGCTGCCCCAGTCGGGCTGGCCGGTGACCAGGCAGTTGCTCTTGAGCAGGCGGCTGGTCAGCGTCTCGTTGACGTGCACTTCGTCCTGGTCGGCATGCAGCAGCTCGGGTGCGGGCTGGTAGTGCGTGCATTCGATGTCGAGCCGGTCAAGGTTGAGGCCGTCCATCTCGTGCACTTGCTCCTGGTCGAAGGCATCGGGCAGCACCAGCCGCACCCCGATGCCGCCGCTGCGGTCGCTGCCGCGCCAGGTGGCTTCGGACAGGTCGGCGCGCAGCCGGTCGCGCACCGCGTCGGCGCTCGCGAACACGGTGCTGTTGAAGCTGTTGAGGTAGAGCTTGAACGACTTGCTCTCGACGATGTTGGGCGTCTCGCACGGGATCGTGAAGTGCACGATGGCCAGTTGCGGCTTGCCGCGCGCGTTGAGCCAGCTCATCTCGAAACCGGTCCAGAGGTCGGCGCCGAAGAAGGGCAATGCGCCTTCGCGGATGCCCATGGCCTCGCGCTGGGTTGCACGCGCAATGGGGAACAGCAGGCTCGCGTCGTACTGGTCGACATAGGCCGAGCGACGGCCGAGCTGCGATTCTTCAGGCGTGTTCGAGAGGCTCATGCGGCGTGGTCCTTGAGGAAGGGCACGATGTGCTCCAGCAGGATGGCGCTCACCTGTGGCGGCAGGTCGTGCCCCATGCCCGGAATCGGCACGAAACGCGCACCCGGAATGCGACGGGCCGAGTCCTGGCCGCATGCCATGGGCACCAGCTTGTCGGCGTCGCCATGCAGCACCAGCGTCGGGCTCTTGATCTTCGACAGCACCGTGGGCCGGTCGCTGTCCGCGCCGATCGCGAGCATCTGGCGCACCACGCCGTCGGGACGGTAGGCGCGCCGGATGCCGGTGCGCACGCGCGTGGCCAATGCGACGGGTTCATAGGGGTACGCCGGGCTCGCGATGAGCTTGATGAAGCCGACGCTGAAGTCGACCAGCGCGTCTTCGTCGTGGCTCCTCGGGCGGCGCATCAGGCCGCTGGCGATCTGTGGATGCGGGCCGGGCAGCCCGCGCGCGCCGCTCGAACTCATGATGCTGGTCAGGCTCAGCACGCGATCCGGCGCGGTGGCGGCGACGCGTTGCGCGATCATGCCGCCCATCGAGGCGCCGATCACATGCGCGCGCTGCACACCCAGCGCATCGAGCACGCCGAGCGCGTCGTTGGCCATGTCCTGCAGCGTGTAGACCGAGTGCACACGCAGGCCGATGCGCTGGCGCAGCGTCTGCCACACCAGGCTGCGCTTGCCCTTGTGCTCGAAGCCTTCGCTCAGGCCGATGTCGCGGTTGTCGTAGCGCACTACCCGAAAACCCGCGTCCACGAGCGGCTGCACGAAGTCGGGCGGCCAGCCGATCAACTGCATGCCCAGGCCCATGATGAGCAGCACCACCGGGCGGTCGCCCTGGCTGCCGTCGGCCCCGCTGTCGTCGACTTCGATCTGGATTCCGTTTGCCTTGAGTTTCATGAGGTGCCTGTTTACTTGAATTCGCGTTCGCGCAGCCATTTGGTCGCCACCCATTTCTCGCCGGCGAGAACAGGTGCGCCGCCATGGAGCGTCTTGGTGGCCGGGTCGGGCCGGTCGTAGCTGAAGAACACGCCGGTGCCGCGCACCGGCCCCACTTCCAGGCCGACGTCGGGGAAGGTGGTCGCCCCGCCCTGCTCCGGCGACTGCAAGTACATGACCAGCGTCGCCACGCGCTGTCCGCCGCGCTTGAGGATGACCGGCGTGCCGGGCTCGACCGGGTCGAAGTAGTCGTAGTGCGGGCGGTACTGCGCGCCGGGGCTGTAGCGCAGGATCTGCAGGCCCTCGCCGAACTCGATCGGCCAGCGCAACAGGGCCGCGAGGCGCGACTCCAGCCGCGCGACGATGGCGTTTTCCCCGCGCTCGAAGAACATGCCGTCGCTGGTGCGATCGATGTTGAGGACTTCGCCACCGGTCTTGGTCTCGACCGTGAGCGAGCGTGCCAGCCGTTCGCGCGCGGCGGCGATCAGGCCCTCGCATTCGTCGTCCGACAGCAGGTTGCCGAACACGATCACGCGCGGGTTCTGCAGGGTCTGCAGCACCTGCACCTTGCGGCCATCGGCATCGATCTCCAAAGGTGCGTTGCTCAGGTCGGGCCCCGGCATCTCGCGCGGGGGCGCCGGGGCCACGCCCGCGCCGGTTGCCAGCGGGCCGAGTTCGGCCAGCGCGGCGCTGGCCACGTCGTCGTGCCAGCCGGCATCGCGCATCGAGGTCTTCAATGCGGGTATCGAATGGCCCGCGGCCAGTTGCGACACGATCCAGGCGCGCAGCTCCGGACTCACTGCCTGTGCTCCGCTCATTGCGTCTTCCTCCGAAAAACGAGTCTGTCGGGCTTCGACGCAGCGGCATCGAAGCGATAGCCCTCCAGGTCGAATTTCTCGAGTGCACGGGGCGTCGTGGCCTGGTGCAGGATGGCCCATCGTGCCATGAGGCCGCGCGCCCGCTTGGCGAAGAAGCTGATGACTTTGTAACGGTCGCCCTTCCATTGCTCGAACACGCATTCGACGATGCGGGCCTTCAGCGCCTTGCGGTCGACCGACCGGAAGTACTCGTTCGACGCCAGGTTGACGACCACCGGCGTGCGGTCGGCCGCGGCGCGCTTGTTGAGGTAGTCCGAGATGCGGCTGCCCCAGAAGTCGTAGAGGTTGTTGCCGTGGCGGTTGGGCAGCGGCGTGCCCATTTCCAGGCGATAGGGCTGCAGCCGGTCGAGCGGCCGCAGCACGCCGTAGAGGCCGCTGAGGATCACGATGTGTTGCTGGGCCCAGTCGAGTTGCGCGGGCTCGAGGGTCTTGGCGTCGAGGCCGCCGTAGACATCGCCATCGAAGGCCAGCGCCGCCTGCTTCGCGTTCCTGGCGGTGCTTCGCTGTGCCCAGGCGGCGTAGCGGCCGACGTTGAGCGCGGAAAGGTTGTCCGACAGGTGCATCAACTCGGCGATCTGCTGCGGTGATTTTTCGCGCAGCAGCGTGATCAGTTCGGATGACGGCCCCTTGGGACCTTCGAACACGGGCTTGGTGGCGGGCAGGTCGGCCGGGACGGGGGTTTCGTAGTCCAGGGACTTGGCGGGCGACAACAGGAAAAGCATCGAGGAATTATCGGGCGGGGCTGCGGAGGCTTATTTCGGGCAAAAAAATACCCGCCGATCGCGCCGTGTGCAGGCGGGCGATCGGCGGGCCAGGGCCGGGTGGTCCAGCCTTGCTTGCAGTCGTTGCTTCTTGTTGTGTTGTTGTCCCTGCGATCAGCCCAGCAGAGCCATCAGCTCGGCATCGACCGAAGCCGGGGCCTTGCTGGCGTGGCCGAGCTGGTCCGCGAAGGTCATCGAAGCCGTCTTGCCGGCGGCCTTGCCCGACTTGCCGGACTTGTCTTTCGTCGATTCGCCGACCTTGCGCATTTCCACCGCGTTCGAATCGATCTCGATCACGTGCGTCTGGGACTGGCCGCTGGCGCGCGCCACCTTGATGCGCAAGGTGAGCACTTCGGCACCGACCGGGCGGTCGATCGCGATGTGGCCGTGGCCGTCGACGCGAATCCAGCTCGGCAGCGCCTTGCCGTCGGCCAGCGTGGCGCTCACGCTCTGGATGGCGGAGTGGCCCGGCGCGGCGAGGTCGCTCACGTCGATCCAGGTCTGCTGGCCGTGCGAGACCAGTTCCAGATGCACGTCTCCGTCCAAGCGCAGCGAGGTGATCGAGCGCGGTTCGACGCTGAAGCCATCGACGGCATTGAGCTGCGTGTGCAGCGTGTTGTCGCTGGCGACATGGCTGACGACGTTGCTGCCTTCGACCGCGCCCAACACGCGCTGCGTGCTCTCGACCGAACTGCCGTGCAGCGAATCCACGCCGTTGACGGCTTGCAGCACCACACCGCGGGCATTAAGTTCCTGCGTGCCGTTCAGGCTTTGCACGCCATTGACGGCATCGACCACCGCACCTTCGACATCCAGGCGCGGTGCGCCTGTCAGCGATTCGAAGGTACCGTCGGCGTTGCGCCATTCGCCCGTGTGGCGGCCGAACAGGTCGTCCGACGGCTCGTACACGAAGGGATAGTCGTGGCGGGCCATGTCGTCGGCCTGCAGGACATGCAGCGTCAGCGTTGCGTTGACCAGGCCGCCCTTGCCGTCGCTCACGGTGTAGACCACCGACAGGTCGCCGCTGTAGTTGCGGTTCGGCGTGAAGCTGTAGCTGCCGTCGGCGTTGATGTTCAAGGTGCCGACGCCGGGGATCTCCACCGGCTTGCCGGCCTCGATCGGGCCCGGCACGCCGGGAACGGTGAACTCCTTGATGGTCAGCGCGTCGCCGTCGACGTCTCGATCGTTGGCCAGCAGGCCATCCTTGGGACCGGCCACGATCGGGTGATCGTTCGTGCCCGTCATTTTTTCGCCGATGACCACCGGCGCGTCGTTCACCGAAGTCACCGTGATGCTGACGTGGCCAGTGTTCTTTCCACCCGACGCGTCGGACACTTCGTAGTTGAAGCCGACCGGGCCGTTGTAGTCGGGCGCCGGGACGAATGTGATCGTGCCGTCGTTGCCGATGTGCACCATGCCGTTCGGCACAGCGATGTCCTGCGCGCCACCGGTGAGCGGCGTGCCGTTGATCGAGGTGATCTTGAGCGCGTCGCCGTCCGCGTCGGTGTCGTTACCGAGCAGGTCGAGCACGACGGGTGTGTCTTCCAGGGTCGTGACCGCGTCGTCGTTGGCGACGGGCGCGTCGTTGACTGGCGTGACAGCCAGGGTCAGCTCGCCCATCGCTTCGCCGCCGTTGCCATCCGTCACCGTGTAGTGGACGCCGGGCACCGGGCCGTTGTAGTCGGGCGCGGGGGTGAAGGTGTAGCCGCCATCGGGATTGATGACGAGCACGCCCACGCCGGGGATGTTCGCGGGCTGGCCGGCCAGGATCGGGCCTGGCACGCCGTCAACCGTGAAGTCCTTGATGGCGAGCGTGTCGCCATCGGGATCGGTGACATTGCTCAGCAGGCCATTCTCCGGCGTGACCACCAGCGGCGTGTCTTCGGTGACGATGGCAGTGCCGTCGTCCGACGCGCCCGGCTTCGGCTGGCCGGGGTTGCCCGGGTTGCCTTCGCCAGGGTTGCCGGGGTTGCCGGGCTTGCCCGACGGGCCATTGATGACGGGCGCGTCGTTCACCGGCGTGACCGCGATGTTCACGGTGCCCGTGCCCTTGGCTCCAGACGGATCGCTCGCCTCGTAAGTGAAGCTGACCGGACCGTTGTAGTCGCGGTTCGGCGTGAAGCTGATCGTGCCGTCGATGGCGACGTTGACCTTGCCGTTCGGCACGTCGATGGTCTGCGCGCCACCAGTCAGCGGCGTGCCGTTGATCGAGGTGATCTTCAATGTGTCACCGTCGACATCGGTGTCGTTGGTGAGCAGGTCGAGCACGAGCGGCGTGTCTTCCTTGACCGTCAGCGTGTCGTCCCCGGCCACCGGGGCATCGTTGACCGCCGTCACCTTCAGGGTGAGTTCGCCCGTGGAGTCGCCACCCTTGCCGTCGGTGATCGTGCAATTGACCTTGGGCACCGGGCCGTTGTAGTCGGTCGCCGGGGTGAAGGTGTAGCCGCCATCGGGATTGATGACGAGCACGCCAACGCCGGGGATGTTCGCGGGCTGGCCGGCCAGGATCGGACCCGCCACGCCGGTGACCGTGAAGTCCCGGATGCTCAGCGTGTCGCCATCCGGGTCGGTGACGTTAGAGAGCAGGCCGTCGTTCGGCTTGACCACCAGGGGCGTGTCTTCGGTGGCGGTGTTGCTTGCCTTGATCGGGGCGCTCGGGTCGCCGGGCGTGCCGTCGGGGTTCTTGACGACAGGCGCGTCGTTCACCGGGGTGATCGTCAGCGTCAGGTCGCTCGTGGATTCGCCGCCCTTGGCCTTCAGGTCGGTCAGCGCGATCGCGGTGTCTTCCTTCGTGACGAAGGTGTCGTCCGTCGCCACCGGCGCGTCGTTCGACGGCTTCATGCCGACCTGGACATTGCCCGTGCTCTCGGCGCCCGAGGTGTCGGCAACCACATAGGTAAAGTTCACCCAACCCGTGACATCCTTGCCCGGCACGAAGACGATCGTGCCGTCCACAGCCACGTTGACCTTGCCGTTGGTCACGTCGATGCTCTGCGCGATGCCGGGCGTGAGCGGCACGCCATTGATCGACACGATGTGCAGCGCGTCGCCATCCGGGTCGGTGTCGTTGGCCAGCGGGTTGATCGTCACCGGCACGTCCTCCTCGGTGAAGTACACGTCTTTCTTTGCCACCGGCGGATCGTTCACCGGCGTCACGTCGACCGCGACATGGCCTGTGGCCCTGGCGTCCGAAGTGTCGGCCACGACGTAGTCGAAGCCGGCCGTGCCGTTGTAGTTCGCGTTCGGCACGAAGGTGAGCGTGCCGTCGATGGCAACGTTGACCTTGCCGTTCGGAACATCGATCGATTGCGCAGTGCCGGGAGTGATGTCCACACCATTGATCGAGACCAGGTGCAGCGTGTCGCCGTCGACATCGGTGTCGTTGCCGATCAGGCTCACGACGACCGGCTTGTCCTCCTGGGTCGAGAAGCTGTCATTCATCGCCACCGGCGGATCGTTCGCCGGCGTGACCGTGATGTTCACGGTGCCCGTGTCGGTCTTGCCGCTGGTGTCCTGCACCACGTAGTCGAAGGTTGCGGAGCCGTTGTAGTTGGCATCCGGCACGAAGCTCATGCTGCCGTCGGCCGCGATCTTGACGGCGCCATGGGGCACAGCGATGGTCTGCGCGCCGCCTGTCAGGGCCGAGCCATTGATCGAGTTGATCTTGAGCGCGTCACCATCGGGGTCGGTGTCGTTGGCCGTCAGGTTCAGGGCGAGCGGCGTGTCTTCGTTCGTGCCGAGCACGTCGTCCGTCGCCATTGGCGGATTGGCCACCTGGCGCATCGCCACGCGGTCGATCAGGTAGTCGTTGGTGGAACCGGTGTTGGGCGTGACGCGGAAGGCCAGGACGTAATTGCCGGTGGTGGGCAGCGTGAAGGTGCCGCTGAAGGTGCGGAACACCTGGCCGTCCGGGGAAGTGCCGCCGCTGGGCAGGCCGGAGATCATGCCTTGGGCCAATACCGGGCCGAAGGTCTTGGTGTCGACGTTGTACATCGACACCTCGTAGCCGTCCATGCCTCCGTGGGTGAAGCGGTCGGCCAGGTCGAAGGTGTATTCGTACTTCGCCGCAGCCAGCGGCTGCTCGAACTTGTAGTAGACGGCCTCGGTCGTGGTATTCAACTCATTGACCACGCTTTGCATGCTGCCGGCAGGGCTGGCACCCACGCCAGGGTTCAGTTCAGCGAACAGGCCGCCCGTCTGGTCCGACTCCCAGCCGCGGGTGCCGTTGCCGTAGCCGTAGGCGTCCCACACGTTGCCCGCCTTGCCGGGCAGCGCACCTGTATACCAACCTGATGCCGTCGAGCCCGAGAAGTTGCCGTTCTTGATGAGGTTGGGGCCGTTCTGGTCACGGTCGAGAATGCCGTCGCCGTTGTCGTCCAGGTCGGTCTTGTTGCCGATGCCGTCGCCGTCCGAATCGAGGTCGACCGAGACCTTGGCGACCACGGTGTTCGACAGGTTCGTGCCGTCCGAGGCCTGCAGGAAGAAGGAGCGGTCGCCCAGGTGGGCGTTGAGTCCGGCCGCGTTCGAATACGTGATCGAGCGGATCAGCGCCGTCATGTCCGCGGGCGGGATCACCGCGCTGCCGCCCGCCGCGTTGGTGATGGTGAACTTGCCGGCAGCGGTCGGGTGGACCAGGAAGGTGGTGCCGCCAACGGTGACGGTGACGTCGGCCGTGGAGCCCAGCGGCACCTTGGCGCCGCCGATAGTCAGCGCTTCGCTGGTGCCGTCGAGCACGCCGCCCGAGGTGATCGTCAGGGACTTGAAGGACGTGACCGAGCCGACCAGGGAAGCCGAGGCGTCCGCCGCGTCTGCCAGGTTCACGCTCTTGAGGGTCGTGCCTGCCAGGTAGATGGATTCGTTGTTGGCATTGTTGGCCCCGCCCCGCGAGTTGTTCGGGTCCAGGTTCAGGCGCGGGTCATTGGGGGCGGCATCCACCCGGAACTGCAGGAAGGAAGCGGCCATCCCGGCCGAGGACATGTTGGGAGCCGACTCGTACACGTTGAATTGAGCGTTCACGAAGCCGGTGAAGCCTGCGGCGGGCGTCAACCTGACGCCACCGTTGGCGCCGGCGAGCAATGCGTTGACTGCCGCGGCCGAGCCTTCGATCCGCAGCGCATTGGTGCCGCTCCCGGTCACGGTGACGCCAGGCGCGCCAGCGCTGTCCATCGTGCCGTCTGACAATGGCTGAATCAGCACCATGAGGTTGTCGTTCGCCATGCCGGGGGTGACCGACAGGCCGGTCAGCATCTGCGATCCGCTGTCCTGGTGGATGGGCACGCTCGTGCCCCCGCCTTTGATGACAGGAGTCGCCAGCAGGTGATCCCAGTCGGCAGCGCGCACCGAAGCCGCTTCGATGGAGCCGACTCTGTCCTCGAGGTCCCAGTCCCCGCCCAGGCGCTCGGCGCCCGTCGGGTCGGTGGAGGCTGCCACGTCGGCGCCGGTGATGTCGGCCAGCAATTCGGCGGCGTGCTCGCCGCTGTCGCCTGCGGCAAAGTCGCAACCGTAGATCAGGATGTCGCCGTCGGCCGAGAGGCTCTTGCCGATGGCGGCCAGTTCGTCGCGGTATTCGCCCTGCATGCTGGCCGCGTTGATCACGGCCGTGCCCAGGTGCAGTTCGCCGGCGCTGCCGTGGCTGAGGATCTGGATCGAGGAGATGTCGGTGCGGCCTTGCAGCACTTGCGCCATCTCGTGCACACCGTCCTGGCCCGCCTCGATGAAGTGCACTTCGGCGTTGGGGCCCAGGTCCTTCACGAGGGTGTCGACGTCGGGCAGCGTGTGGTCGATGAAATAGACGTTCGCCGCAGCGGGTTCGCTTGCGCGCGGCGCGCTGTTGCCGGCTTCTACGGGTGCAGCCGCGACGTTGGCGTGCTCCAGCGCCTGCATCAGTTCAGCATTCGCCGCATCAGGCGCGTGCGCCGACGCGGCCTGCGCGTGGTCAGTCGCCTGGGCCGCAGTCGCAGCCGCTGCGGCGTCCAGCAGGACGCGGGACTCGAGGGCTTGCAGGCGAAGCTGCGGCGCGGCCTTCAGGGCCTTGGACGAGGAGGTTCCGCGCTTCTGATGACGTGATGTTTTGGACATGATGACTTACTGGCTGAACTGAAACTGACGGGGCTGGGAGGTGTTCAAGGCCGGGCGTCCCGATGGCGGGGGGCCCGACGCTGTGGATGCCTGTGGTCTGGGGATGCGACGCTCGACGCGCGCCAGACTCAGGACTTCGAAGGCGAGGCGGCCGTGGCCACTGCGTCCTGGCGCTTGGCCCACATGCCGCGCAGCCTGCCGGCCAGTTCGTTGACTGGTTGCGTGGTGCTCATGTCCTTGTCCACCGGGTCGATGCCCAGTGACGAGTACACGTTGGCGTAGGCGTTCTGCAGGTCTGCAAGGGCCATGTCGTAGCGCACTTCCGACACGAGCGTGTTCATCTGCTCGCGGATCAACGTCTGGCGGCTGAGCTTGTCGGCCTTGAAGCCCGCGTCGATCTGCTTCTCGATCTTTTCCTGCACGCCGTAGTAGCGGCTGGCCGTGTCGAGCTCGCGGATGCGGAATTCATAGCGCGCTCGCGCCACCTCGACCTGCGTGCCCACCGCCATCGTCAGGGCGAGTGCGCGCTGGTCCAGCAACTGGCCCTGCGCCTTCACCTTGGCTTGCGCCGCCGGCAGGCTGAACACGTTCAGCAGGTTCCAGCTGGCTCGTGCGCCGAAGCCCAGCCAGTTGGCGTTGTAGAGGAAGCTGTTGCTGCTGGCGTCCAGGCCCGCGAAGACGCGCAGGCTCGGCAAGGCACGCAGGTAGGCCGCCGTCTCCTCACGGTCGTTGTTGCGCAGCTGGTAGGCCACTTCGCGCAGTTCCGGACGGTTCTCGATGGCCGTCTGCAGCATGTCCTTGCCGGGGAGGCTGAAGGGCTTCCACTGCAGGGTGCGCGTGGGCATGGCGACCTTGAATTGCGTGTCCGGGGGCAGGTTCATGAGTGCTGCGAGTTGCTGCTTGGCCACGCTCAGCTCACGCCCCAGGTTCTGCGCCTCGCGGCGGATGCTCAGCAGTTCGCGCTGGTAGGTCAGCGGCGCCAGCGGGGCGGACAGACCCGCCTTCTCCTGCTTCTCTGCTTGTTCGAGGGCAGACTTGGTGACGACCTCGAGTTCGTTGATCTTGCCCAGCAGGCGCTCGGCAGACACAGCGCGCCAGTAGGCGGTGCGCACGTCCTCGACGATGCGGTTGGCGACCTTGCGCTTGCGCTCTTCGGCGATGTTGACTTCATCGGCAGCCTGCTTGGCACGCACATAGGACAGGCCGAAGTCCAGCACGTCCCAGCTCAGCGTCAGGTCGCTGGCGAGCACGTTGCGGTCCGAGGAGGTCGAGGGCTCCAGCGAGGTGCGCCCGGTGCTGATCGAGCGGCTGATGCCGCCGGAATCGTTGTTGCGCCCGGCGTAGTCCAGCGAGACCACCGCCTTGGGCAGCATGTCGTAGCTCTTGAGGTCGAGCTCGCGCTGGCTCAGCGCCACGGTCATGAGTTCGACGCGCGAGTCGAGGTTGTACTTGAGGGCACGCGCCATGGCTTCGTACAGGTCGATGGCGCCGACGACGGGCTCCTGGTCGGCGGCCACGCGCTGGATCAGGTCCGTGGCGCGGTCCTTGTTCTGCCGGGCCTCGAAGGGCTGCGGGGCGACCGCGCAACCGGTCAGCGCAATGCACAGCAACGCGGCGTGCGCCGGACGCTTGAGGACAGCCTTGCCCAGCCGGAGTGCGGGGGCGCCAAATTTTGCCTTTTGGGTGTTCATATGTTCAATCAACTCTGTGGTCCGACGAGCGACGCGTGCTGCGTTTTTGCCCGAAATATTGTTAAGTCCTCAAGTCTTGCACCGTCTTGACAATTGACCCGTCATTGACGGTTTCAATTAATTCAATTCGGTCAACTTTTCATCAATTGCCTTTGTCACTGCCTTGATCGTGAATTTTTTCCAAAGCAATTAATTCACGCTCCAATTCAGCTCTCGAAAGGATGGCAACCAACGCTTGAGCAAGCCATGGCGGGGGCGACTCCATACAATGAGGCTGTCGCATCCAACCCATCTATTAAAGAACATTCACTTGATAAACGATGTAGGAGGCTCCGACGGAATTCGCAAGACAATTCCCAAACGCCATGCAGAAACTTCCCACTTGCGCCCCCGTGCCCGCTCAATTGACAATTAATTCCGGAAAACCACCCGAATATCAATTCGCACAACGACGGCAGGACGAGCGCCACGCCCGTGCTGGCAGGCGCCACGCAGAAGGCGCGCGGCCCCGAGCGCCTGCTGCGTGGC
Source organism: Variovorax sp. dw_954 (assembly GCF_018449755.1). NCBI lineage: Bacteria > Pseudomonadati > Pseudomonadota > Betaproteobacteria > Burkholderiales > Comamonadaceae > Variovorax > Variovorax sp. dw_954. The sequence continues at coordinate 26,314 of NZ_JAAVVD010000006.1, forward strand.
GGCGTCGAATAAAATCGAGGCCCTTCTCCTACTGTCCCGAACGACTTCCACGCGAAGCGTTCGCGTTCCCCCTGCACCCCCATGAGCGACACCCTGCTTCAACCTGGCCTCGAGAGCCTGTCCAAGTCCTTTGAACCCGCCGCGCTCGAAGCGCACTGGGGCCCGGAGTGGGAGCGCCGCGGCTATGCCAAGGCCGGCTACCGCGGCACGCAGGCGCCGAAGGAAGGTGCCCCGGCCTTCGCCATCCAGTTGCCGCCGCCGAACGTCACCGGCACGCTGCACATGGGCCATGCGTTCAACCACACGATCATGGACAGCCTCACGCGCTACCACCGCATGAAGGGCGACAACACGGTCTGGGTGCCCGGCACCGACCACGCCGGCATCGCCACGCAGATCGTGGTCGAGCGCCAGTTGCAGGAGCAGAAACTCGACCGCCACGAACTCGGCCGCAAGAACTTCGTCGCGCGCGTGTGGGAATGGAAGGAACAATCCGGCAACACCATCACCGGCCAGATGCGCCGGCTGGGCGATACCGTCGACTGGAGCCGCGAGTACTTCACGATGGACGACAAGCTATCGAAGGTCGTCACCGACACCTTCGTCAAGCTCTATGAAGAAGGCCTGATCTACCGCGGCAAGCGCCTCGTCAACTGGGATCCGGTGCTGAAGACCGCTGTGAGCGATCTGGAAGTCGAGAGCGAGGAAGAGAACGGCTTCCTCTGGCACATCGCCTACCCGCTGGAAGACGGATCAGGTTCGCTGACGGTCGCGACCACGCGCCCCGAAACCATGCTCGGCGACACCGCCGTGATGGTCCACCCCGAAGACGAGCGCTACACGCGCCTCATCGGCAAGAACGTCAGGCTGCCGCTGGTCGACCGCCTCATCCCCGTGATCGCCGACGAGTACGTCGACAAGGCCTTCGGCACCGGCGTGGTCAAGGTCACGCCCGCGCACGACAACAACGACTACGCCGTCGGCCAGCGCCACAAGCTGCCGATGATCGGCGTGCTCACGCTGGACGCCACCATCAACGAGAACGCGCCCGAGAAGTACCGCGGCCTCGACCGCTTCGTCGCACGCAAGGCCATCGTGGCCGACCTCGAAGCCGTCGGCGCATTGGTCGACACGGTCAAGCACAAGCTGATGGTCCCGCGCTGCACGCGCACCGGCGCCGTCATCGAGCCGATGCTCACCGACCAATGGTTCGTCGCAATGAGCAAGCCTGACGCGAAGGGCCAATCCATTGCGCAGAAGGCGATCGACGCCGTGCAGTCCGGCGAAGTGCGCTTCGTGCCCGAGAACTGGGTCAACACCTACAACCAGTGGATGAACAACATCCAGGACTGGTGCATCAGCCGCCAGCTCTGGTGGGGCCACCAGATCCCCGCCTGGTACGACGAAGACGGTGCGGTCTACGTGGCGCGCAACGAAGCCGACGCACAAGCCAAGGCGCCGGGCAAGACGCTCACGCGCGACGAGGACGTACTCGACACATGGTACTCGTCGGCATTGGTGCCCTTCTCGACGATGGGCTGGCCCGACGACATCGGCGATTCGTCGACCGCCGACTACAACCTCTACCTGCCCTCGTCCGTGCTGGTGACGGGCTACGACATCATCTTCTTCTGGGTGGCCAGGATGATCATGATGACCAAGCATTTCACCGGCCGCGTGCCCTTCCGGGACGTCTACATCCACGGCGTGGTGCGGGATTCGCACGGTCACAAGATGAGCAAGTCCGAAGGCAACGTGCTCGACCCGGTCGACCTGATCGATGGCATTGCCTTGCCCGAGTTGCTCGACAAGCGCACCCAGGGCCTGCGCCGACCGGAGACCGCGCCGCAGGTTCGCAAGAACACGCAGAAGGAGTTCCCGGAGGGCATCCCGGCCTTCGGCGCCGACGCGATGCGCTTCACTTTCGCGTCGCTGGCTTCGCTCGGCCGCAGCATCAACTTCGACCCGAAGCGCTGCGAGGGCTATCGCAACTTCTGCAACAAGCTCTGGAACGCCACGCGCTTCGTGCTGATGAACTGCGAAGGCCAGGACTGCGGCCTGATGGAGCACACGAAAGAGGAATGCGCCGTCGGCGGCCCGGCCCACGGCTACCTGACCTTCAGCAAGGCCGACTTCTGGATCACCTCGCAGCTGCAACGCGTCGAGGCAACCGTCGCCAAGGGCTTCGAGGAATACCGTCTCGACAACGTCTCGACCGCCATCTACCAGTTCGCCTGGGACGAGTTCTGCGACTGGTATCTCGAGATCGCCAAGGTGCAGATCCAGAACGGTGACGATTCGCAGAAGCGCGCCACGCGCCGCACGCTCATTCGCGTTCTTGAAGCGCTGCTGCGCCTCGCGCATCCGATCGTCCCGTTCATCACGGAAGAGCTGTGGCAGAAGGTCGCGCCCGTCGCCGGACGCGGCGGTGAGTCGATCATGATTGCAGCCTACCCGCAATCGCAACCCGGGAAGATCGACGAAGCCGCAGAGGCCCACGTCGCCAAGCTCAAGCAGCTGGTGGACGCCTGCCGCACGCTGCGTGGCGAAATGAACGTCTCGCCCGCCACGCGCCTACCGCTCTACGCGGTGGCCGATAGCGAAGCCGATGCCAAGTTCATCCGCGACACCGCGCTGGTGCTGCAGGCGCTGGCCAAGCTCAAGGAAGTGAAGCTGTTCGAAGACGCGGCCGCCTGGTCCGCGGCCGCCGAATCGGCACCCGTCGCGGTCGCCGGCGACGTGCGTTTCTGCCTGCACATGGAGATCGACAAGGGCGCGGAAAAGGCACGCATCGGCAAGGAGACGATGCGGATCGAAGGCGAGATCGCGAAGGTGCACGGCAAGCTCGGCAACGAGGCCTTCGTCGCCAAGGCCCCGCCGGCGGTGATCGAGCAGGAGCGCAAGCGCCTGACCGATTTCAGCGCCATGCTGGCCAGGCTGCAGGACCAGCTCGCCCGGTTGGGATGAACGGGCGCGCTCGCAGCAGCGCGCCCAGTGCCAGGCCCGGGAACGGGAAGATGGCGGGGAGGAATACGCGTGCATTCAGGAACGCGCAGGCGCTTCCACGTGCCGCAATTCGGCGATGTCTCGCCTGATGGCTCTCCTCCGACTTTGTTCACATGTCCGAGCGGGCTAAGCACCTTGGCTGACAGGTTCCACGCCGCAAGGCCACTAATATCCAGCTCTTGCCGCTTGTGCACCTTTCTTCTTCATTCAAACACCTCATGTCTTCACCCTCCACCATTCGCAAAGCCGTATTCCCGGTCGCTGGCTTCGGCACCCGCTTCCTGCCCGCCACCAAGGCCCAGCCCAAGGAAATGCTGCCGGTGGTCGACAAGCCGCTGATCCAGTACGCCGTCGAGGAGGCCTATGCCGCAGGCATCCGGGACATGATCTTCGTGACCGGCCGCAACAAGCGCGCCATCGAAGACCACTACGACACCGCCTACGAGCTTGAAAGCCAGCTCGAGGCCAGCAAGAAGTTCGAGCTGTTGAACATTGCGCGCTCGGTCATGCCCGACGACATGACCTGCTCCTACGTGCGCCAGCCGCGCATGCTGGGCCTGGGCCACGCGGTGCTCTGCGCCGAGCACCTGGTCGGCAACGAGCCCTTCGCCGTGTTGCTGGCCGATGACCTGATGGTCGGCCCGTCGGGCGGCGAGCCGGTTCTCGCGCAGATGACGCGCGCTTTCGCAAGGCTGCAAAGTTCCTTGCTCGCGGTGCAGGAAGTGCCGCTCGACCAGGTCCGCCGCTACGGCATCGTGGCCGGCGACGCCGTCGAAGCCGGCCTGACCAAGATCACGCGCATGGTCGAGAAGCCCAAGCCCGAGGATGCGCCTTCGCGCCTTGGCGTGGCCGGCCGCTACATCCTCACACCGGCCGTGTTCGACGAAATCCGCAACCAGCCCACCGGCGCCGGCGGCGAGATCCAGTTGACCGACGGCATCGCTTCGCTGCTGAGGAAGGAATCGGTCTACGCCTACGCCTACCAAGGCACGCGCTACGACTGCGGCAGCAAGGAAGGCTTCCTGCAAGCCACCGTCGAACTGGCCCTGGCCCACCCCGAGGTCGGCAGCGAATTCCGCGCCTACCTCAAGAGCCTGGCGCTCTGACTGAAACGAGCTGGGCGACACGGCCCGGCGACCACCGCCTCAATGCGTGAGGAACTCGATGACTTCCTCGTCGCTGATCGGCGTCAGCTGCGCGCCGGTCAGTTCGCGCAGGCGCTCGACAAGGTGCTGCGCCCACAAGGTGTTCATCGCGGTGCCGGCATGCCCGTCGCCGAGCCACGCGTTCTCGGGTCCATCGCCCGCGGTGTTGGAGATTTGCAGGGGGCCGATCGCGACCGTGCGATAGGCAGGCTCGCCCCCGGGCCCGCGTTCACCCCAGAGCCGCCTGAACCAGGTGCCGAAATCGACATAGGCGACCCTGGCCGGATGGCGTGTCGCAATGCCGCGCAATGCGTCGTCGAAGTTTTTCAAGGCTTTGCCGATGTTGTCCCTCGCCGCGGCGCTGCGGTACTTGTCGAAGGTGCCGGGATCATCGGCGTCACTGGCGGCGCCCACCACCAGGATGCGCGTGTCCGGATGCGAGGCCAGAATCGTGTCGACCGCCCGCTCGATCTGTCCGCTGCAGTAATCGATGGTTGCACGAAGCTCGGGTGCGGCGGGATCGCTCGCCTGGAGATCCAGCAGCCGGTTCCAGTCGTTGGCGCCGACGTTGATCACCACGGCACCCCGGCGCCAGCGCTCGGGCTCCCGATCCATCAGCGCCACCAGCCGCGGAACCTGCCGATAACGCTGCCCGAGGCGGTCGCCCATGATGTTCTTGCAAGCCGCGCCGGTGTTGGCAAAGTTGTAGAGATAGTCTTCCTTCCTCGGTGCGCGCCCGCCCCCCAGGCCCATCTCGTCCCGCAACCAGGCGGCAATGCCGTTGCGCCCCCAGCGCACCCACGGACCCAGGTCGATTTCCGATCCGCGCATGCGCGCAAGCACCTCGGTCCACTGGAAGGTGCGCTCGCGCAGTGCGGCGTCGCGCAGGCCGCCACCTGGCGGAAAGGTGATCTGGTCCTGGTAGGAATGACTCCCCGAATCGCCGATCACCGCCAAGGGCATCGCCGACGTGATCGGCCGATGGCGTGCATCGTCAGGCAGGTTATCCGGCCACAGTACGGCGCCCGCGAGCAAGCCCACCATGCTCGTCACCAGCGCGATCAATATCAGCCTTGCAATCACCTCACAAGCCTCCCCAGGCAGTCTTAACCCATGCTGACCGGCGAAGGCCCGCGGGTTGAGCGGACGGACTCAGCGCCTTCGCAACACGTGAATGAAATCGTCGCCCTGCGTCTGCTGCTCCACCAGGTCATTGCCGGTCTGGCGGGAAAACGCCTGGAAGTCGCGCACCGAGCCGGCGTCGGTCGAAACGACCCTCAGCAACTGGCCGCTCGTGAGTTCGTTGAGCGCCTTCTTGGCCTTGAGGATCGGCAGGGGGCAGTTGAGGCCGCGGGTGTCGAGCTCTTTGTGGATGTGCATGCGAATCCTTGATCAGACCTGGATTCTAGGTTTTGTCGGCGCTGTTCGCTGTGTCGCGAGGCATGCCGCGGCACGCCGAACGACCTATGCAGCCGCAGCGGGATTCGCAGGCCTCGGCCATTCCACGAAGGTCGGTTCATGGCCGCGGGTGCGCAGCCAGTCCGCCAGCGCATAGCCGGTGCCGGCCGGCCAGCAGCGAAGGTCCGGCAGGTCGTAGAGCCGGTAGTCGACCAGTTCCGGCGACAGGCTCACTTCGCCGTCCGCTACCGCGTGGTAGGCGATGATGATCTGGTTCATGCGCTGGAAGTCGTAGACCCCGACCAGGTTGAGTTCGCTCGTATCGAGGTTGGTTTCCTCCTTGATCTCGCGCGCGATGCCTTCCTGCGGGGTTTCGCCGGCCTCCATGAAGCCGGTGATCAACGCGTACATCTTGTGCGGCCATGCGGCATTGCGCGCCAGCAGCACCTGGCCCCGGTACTCGATGATCGCCGCCAGCACCGGGGTCGGGTTGTTCCAGTGCGTGTGGCCACAGGCCGGGCAACGCAGGCGTGACTTCGGTCCGCCATCTTCATGGAGCGCGATCCATTCGAGTGGCGTGGCGCAGGCGGGGCAGAACTTGGGATCGGGCATGGTGTTCAGGCTGGAAAGACGCCGGTGGAAAGATAGCGGTCGCCCCGGTCGCAGACGACAAACACGATCGTCGCGTTTTGCACCGTCTTTGCAATCTCCAATGCGACCCAGAGCGCCCCGGCGGCGGAGATGCCGCCAAAGATGCCCTCTTCGCGCGCCAGGCGCCGGCACATCTCCTCGGCGCTGTCCTGGCTCACGTTGACGACCTGGTCGACACGGCTCGGGTCGTAGATCTTCGGCAGGTAGGCCTCCGGCCACTTGCGGATGCCCGGGATGCGCGAGCCCTCGTCGGGTTGCGCGCCGACGATCTGGATGGACGGATTCTTTTCCTTCAGGAAGCGCGAGACGCCGGTGATGGTGCCCGTCGTACCCATCGCGCTCACGAAGTGCGTGATGCGCCCGCCGGTGTCTTCCCAGATCTCGGGGCCGGTGGTTTCGTAGTGGATGCGCGGGTTGTCGGGGTTGGCGAACTGGTCGAGCACCCTGCCCTTGCCCTGCACCACCATGCGGTCGGCCAGGTCTCGGGCGTACTCCATGCCGCCGCTCTTGGGCGTGAGGATGAGTTCGGCGCCGAAGGCCTTCATGGTCTGCGCACGTTCCACGGAGAGGTCCTCCGGCATGATCAGCACCATGCGATAGCCCTTGATGGCCGCGGCCATCGCGAGCGCGATGCCGGTGTTGCCCGAGGTCGCCTCGATCAGCGTGTCGCCAGGCTTGATCTCGCCACGCTCCTCGGCGCGCTTGATCATCGACAACGCGGGCCGGTCCTTCACCGAGCCGGCGGGGTTGTTGCCTTCGAGCTTGCCAAGGATCACGTTGCCGCGTTTGTCGTTCTCGGCGGCATCGATGCGCCGCAATGCAACCAGCGGCGTCTTGCCGATCGCGTCTTCAATCGTCGGGTAATTCATGGGGAGTCACTGTGCCATAATTTCGGGCTGCACTTCTCCCGATGCCCGGGTGGTGAAATTGGTAGACGCAGGGGACTCAAAATCCCCCACCGAAAGGTGTGCCGGTTCGATTCCGGCCCCGGGCACCAGCCGATCCCAAGCGGTCCGCTGGCAACTCATCCAGACGCTCCCCCGCTTCGCAACCCGCTTTCCACTGTCGGATAGCGCAGTCGCACGCGCAGTTCGCGCTTCATGCGCGTGTTGTCCAGCCGCCGCGATTCGCCCATGAAACTCAGCAATTGCCCCGGCAACTGCTTCTGCGCGTCGTCGCGCGAAATCCGCGGCGGGCGCGCCATGCCGTAGAGGTCGGCCGCCAGGTCGACGTAATCGCCCATCCGGATGTCGCTGTCGTCGCTCACATGGAAGACACGCTGCGGACCGCCGCGCCACAGCGCCGCGACACAGGCCCGCGCGAGATCGTCGGCGTGAACATGGTTCGTGAAGACATCGTCCTCGCGCCGCAACACCGGCGTGCCCTTCTTCAGTCGTTCGCGCGGCGTGCCGCCTTCACGGTCGGGCGCATAGATGCCGGGAATGCGCAGCACGCGCACAGCGGGACCCAGGCGTCCGAACCAGCGCACGGCGCGTTCGGCATCGACGCGACGGTGCGCACGCGGGGTCCCGGGCCTCACCGCCCGCGCCTCGGTCACGCGCGCGCCGCCGCAATCGCCATAGACACCGCTGGTCGAACCGTAGACCAGCGCCGCGGGCAAGGAGCGCACCGCCAGTGCACGCACGAGCGCGGTGGTACGCGCATCGCGCCACCAGGGCGCGCCTTCCCGCACGGGTGGCGCGAGATGCAGCACGCGCGTAGCGATGCCCGCCAGGCGTCGCAGCGTGTCAGGCGCGTCGAGGTCGCCCGTGATCGGCCTCACGCCGGCATCGCGCAACAGCTGCAACCTGGCAGGCGAGGAAGTCAGCGCCATCACCTGCAAACGTCCTCTCATTTCACGCGCGGCGCGCAATCCGACATCGCCGCAACCGACGATCAAGACACGTTCGCGGCGGAAGCGCGCTGGCAGCGCGCCGAGGGGGCTCTGGTTTGAGGGCAAAATCCGGTTCCTTTTCGCGATTCCGAGAATACCCAATGACGAGCGCAGCCCCGCACGAGGCGGGCTTTCACATCACCGTCGAGCCCAGCGGTCGCCACTTCACGGCACACAGCGACGAAACGATCCTTTCGGCCGCGATACGCCTCGGCGTGGGCTTGCCTTATGGCTGCAAGGACGGCGCCTGTGGCTCGTGCAAATGCAAGAAGCTTTCGGGCGAGGTCACCCTCGACGCGCACCAGAGCAAGGCTCTGAGCGCCGAGGAAGAGCTCAAGGGCTACATCCTGACCTGCCGCGCCCACGCGAAGACCGACGTCGTGCTGGAGTCCCGCCAGGTCACCGAGGCCGGCGCGCATCCGATCCGCAAGATGCCGGCCCGCGTCTTGGCCCTGCAGAAGAAATCGCACGACGTGGTGCTGCTGCGACTTCAGTTGCCGGCCGGCGAGCCGCTTCAGTTCCATGCGGGGCAGTACGTCGAGTTCATCTTGCGCGATGGCGCGCGCCGCAGCTACTCGATGGCCAACGCACCGCACACCCTGGCCACGCCCGGAACCGGGCTCGAACTGCATATCCGCCACCTGCCCGGTGGCAAGTTCACCGACCACGTCTTCGGCGCCATGAAGGAGAAGGAGATCCTCCGCATCGAGGGGCCCTACGGCAGCTTCTTCCTGCGCGAGGATTCCCCCAAGCCGATCGTGCTGCTGGCCTCCGGCACTGGCTTCGCGCCGATCAAGGCGCTGCTCGAGCACATGAAGTTCAAGGGCGTCGATCGGCCGGCCACGCTCTACTGGGGCGGCCGCCGCCCCGAAGACCTCTACATGGACGACTGGGTGCGCGACCATCTGGCCGAGTTGCCGAACCTGCGCTATGTGCCGGTGGTGTCCAATGCCGTGCCCGAGGACAACTGGACCGGCCGCACCGGCTTCGTCCACCGCGCCGTGCTGGAAGACATCAAGGATCTCTCGGGCTATCAGGTCTACGCATGCGGCGCACCCATCGTGGTGGATTCGGCCAAGCATGACTATGTGGCAGAGGCCGGCTTGCCTGAGGAAGAGTTCTTTGCCGACGCATTTACCACCGAAGCCGACAAGGCCCTCCCCTAGAAGTGGTGAATAAACCTACTGCGCGACCCGATCTCGCGCCTGCGGTGCTCACCGTACGTGAGTGCGGTTCCGCTCCTCGACGCGACCTCGGGTCGCTCGCTACGGTTTCTTCGCCACTTCTGCCGCCGCTTATGAAAACCAGACAGATTCTTCTTTCGACATTTGCCGCCTTCGCTTTGCTCGGCGGCGGGCACGCCTTGGCGCAGCAGAAGCCGATACGGCTGATCGTCCCTTACGCGGCGGGTGGTCCCATCGACGTCACGGCGCGTGCGCTCGCGGAGCGCGTGCACGATTCGCTGGGCACGGTGATCATCGACAACAAGCCGGGCGCGGGCGGCAACATCGGGGCCGACATGGTTGCCAAGGCGGCGCCGGACGGATTGACGATCGGCATTGCGGCCACCGCCACCAACGCAGTCAATCCGTGGCTCTACAAGAAGATGCCGTTCAACGCGGCGACCGACTTCGCGCCCATCACGCAGATGGTCCGCGTGCCCAATGTGCTCGTGATGAACGCGCAAACAGCCGAGCGCCTGAACATCCACAACCTGCCCGAGCTGATCGCCTACGCGAAGAAGAATCCCGGCAAGCTCAACTACGGCAGCGGCGGCAACGGCAGCGCCGGCCACCTGGCAGGCGAAATGTTCAAGAAGGAAGCCGGCATCTTCGCGCTGCACATCCCGTACAACGGCGGCAATCCGGCGCAGCTTGCGCTGCTGTCGGGCCAGGTGGATTTCAACTTCGACAACCTCGCCACCGCCGCGCCGAACATCCGATCCGGCAAGCTGAAGGCGATTGCCGTGACCACCGTGCAGCGCAACGCCGCGCTGCCGGACGTGCCGCCCATGGCCGACACGCTCAAGGGATTTTCGATCGACACCTGGTGGGGCCTGGTCGCACCCGCGGGCACGCCACGCGAGGTGGTCATGAAGCTGAATCAGGCCTTCGTGGCCGCACTCAACGCGCCGGAGACCAAGACCCGTTTCGCAGTCCTGCTGGCAGAGCCGGTGCCCACCACGCCTGAACAGTTCGGCGCTTTCATGAAGAGCGAACTCGGCAAGTACGAAAAGGTCGTCAAGGCCACCGGCGCCCAAGTCGACTGACCAGAAGGCGTGAGGAGCGGCACGAAGTGCCGCAGAACCTGGTGACGAGCCTCTATTCCCCGAGGTACGCCGCGCGAACCTTGGGGTCGGTCAGCATGACCCGCGCGTTGCCGTTCATCGAGATCACGCCCGACTCCATCACATAGCCCCAGTCGGCCAGTTGCAAGGCGCGGTTCGCGTTCTGTTCCACCAGCATGATGGTCACGCCTTGCGCCGCCACCGTCTGCACCACCTCGAAGATCTTGTCGCACATGATCGGCGACAGGCCCATGGTCGGCTCGTCCAGCAGCAGGACCTTGGGTCGCGCCATCAGCGCGCGGCCCATGGCCAGCATCTGCTGCTCGCCGCCGGACATCGTGCCCGACAGTTGATCCTTGCGTTCACGCAGGCGCGGGAAGGTCACGAAGACCTGCTCCATGTCCTCGGCAATGGCCGCCTTGTCGCTGCGCAGGTAGGCGCCGATCTGCAGGTTCTCGGTGATCGTCATGCGCGTGAACACGCCACGGCCTTCCGGCACCATGACCAGGCCTTCGCCCACCAGGTCCCACGCGCCACGGCCCTTGATGCTGCGGCCGAGGAATTCGATCTCGCCGGCCACGGCAGGCTGCGTGCCGGTGACGGCCTTCATGGTGGTCGTCTTGCCGGCGCCGTTGGAGCCGATCAACGAGACCAGCTCTCCTTCGCGCACTTCGAAATCCACGCCCTTGACGGCCTGGATCCCGCCATAGGCCACCTTCAGGCCCTTGACCTGCAGCAGTACCTTGCCGGTGCTGCGAGCGGGGGTGGCCGTCGGCGCTGTCATTTCTGCGGTCGTCATCTCAATGCCCTCCGGTGCCGAGGTAAGCCTCGATCACCTTTTCATTCTTCTGCACGTCGGCGGGTACGCCTTCTGCAATCTGCTTGCCGTAGTCGAGCACCGTGAGGCGGTCGCACAGGCCCATGACGAGCTTCACGTCGTGCTCGATGATCAGCACCGTGCGGTTGTCGGCGCGGATGCGGCTGATCAATTCGCGCAGCTGCAGCTTCTCGGTCTGGTTCATGCCCGCGGCCGGCTCGTCCAGCGCGATGAGCTGCGGGTCGGTGGCCAGCGCGCGCGCAATCTCGAGGCGGCGCTGGTCGCCGTAGCTCAGCGTGCGCGCCTTGAAGTCGGCGTACTTGCCCACGCCCACATAGTCGAGCAGTTCCTGCGCGCGCTTCTTGATCGCGGCCTCCTCGGCCTTGAACGCACCCGTGCGCAGGATCGCGCCGACCACACCCGAATGCGTGCGGATGTGGCGCCCGACCATGACGTTCTCGAGCGCCGTCATGTCCTGGAAGAGGCGGATGTTCTGGAACGTGCGCGCGATGCCAGCCTTGGCAACCTCGTGCACCGCCGTCGGACGGTAGGGCTTGCCGGCCAGTTCGAAGGTGCCGCTGTCGGGCGTGTAGAGCCCGGTGATGACGTTGAAGAAGGTGGTCTTGCCGGCGCCGTTCGGCCCGATCAGGCCATACACCTGGCCGCGCTTGATGGTGATGCCGACGTCCGAAAGCGCCTGCAGGCCGCCGAAGCGCTTGGAGATGCCGCGGACATCGAGGATGGTGTCTGTCATAAGTGTTTTCTCGTGCCGCTCAAGGGTTGATCGACATCGGACGGCCGGGTTCGCCCGGCACCTCGTCGGCGGGTGCGTCCAGGATCACGCCGGCGTGGTGATGGGCCGGTGGTGGGGCCGCGCCGCCGCCGCCATTGCCGTTCTTGCGCACCTTGCCATGCTCCGGCGAGGGCCAGAGGCCGCGCGGGCGGACCAGCATGATCACGATCATCGCCAGCGCGATGAACAGCTGCCGCAGGATCGACGAATCGAGCCGCCCGCCGGTCATTTGCTGCAACGGTCCCGCCACGTAGCGCAGTACTTCCGGCAGGGCCGACAGCAGCACGGCGCCCAGGATCACGCCCGGCAAGTGCCCGATGCCGCCAAGCACGACCATCGCGACGATCATCACCGACTCCATCAGGCTGAAGGACTCCGGCGAGACGAAGTTCTGGAACGACGCGAACATCGCACCCGACACGCCGCCAAAGCTCGCGCCCATGCCGAAGGCCAGCAACTTCATGTTGCGCGTGTTGATACCCATCGCCTTGGCTGCGATTTCATCCTCGCGAATCGCCATCCAGGCGCGGCCCACGCGCGACAATTGCAGGCGATGCGAGATGATCACCGTGAAGATCACGAGGATCAGGAACAGGTAGTAGTAGAGCGACACCGACGAGATCGAGAAGTCGCCGAACAGCTTGTGCGGCTTGCCGAAGCTGAAGCCCAGGATGCCCACCGGATCGATCGCGTCGATGCCCTTGGGACCGTTGGTCACATTGACTGGATTGTCCAGCGTGTTCAGGAACACACGGATGATTTCACCGAAGCCGAGCGTCACGATGGCCAGGTAGTCGCCGCGCAGGCGCAAGGTCGGCGCACCGAGCAGCACCCCGAACAAGGCGGCCAGCACCAGCGCCATCGGTATCACGGCAAACAACGAGACGTGCAACCCGCCAGGGAACATGGCCTTGATGGCCGGGAAGGTATCGGTCAGGTGCGGCGAAGCCAGCAGCGCGTACATGTAGGCACCGATGGCGAAGAAGGCCACGTACCCCAGGTCGAGCAGGCCGGCATAGCCCACCACGATGTTGAGGCCCAGCGACAGCAACACGTACAGCAGCGCGATGTCGACGATGCGGACCCAGGCATTGCCCTGCGTCTGCAGCAGCAAAGGCAGGATCAGCAGGCCGAGCCCAGCGACCAGGAACCAGATGAAGTTCTTGTTTTTCATGATGGCGGCTCCTTATGCGCGGTCCGCCACACGTTCGCCAAGCAGGCCAGCAGGCCGCACGGTGAGCGTCAGGATCAGGATGACAAAGGCAAAGATGTCGCTGTGCTGGCTGCCCAGCACGCCGCCGGTGACGGTACCGAGATAGCCGGCGCCGATGGCTTCGATGAGGCCGAGCAGGATGCCGCCCACCACCGCACCGGCGAGGTTGCCGATGCCGCCGAACACCGCGGCCGTGAAGGCCTTGAGGCCGGGGCCGAAGCCCATGGCATGCTGCGCAATGCCGTAGTTGGACGCATACATCACGCCGGCGAGCGCAGCCAGCACGGCGCCGATGATGAAGGTCGCGGAGATCACCATGTCGGGCCGGATGCCCATCAGCGATGCCACGCGGGGGTTCTCGGCAGTGGCGCGCATCGCGCGGCCCAGCTTGGTGTAGTTGACCAGCCAGGTCAGGATCGCCAGCGAGATCGCGGTGAGCACCAGGATCATGATCTGCGTCGGCGATATCGAGGCGCCGCCGATGATGATCGGGTCGCTCGGCAGCAAGGTCGGGTAGGCCTTGTTGGTCGGCCGCCAGACGATCATCGCGATCGTCTGCAGCAGGATCGACATGCCGATGGCCGTGATCAGCGGCGCCAGCTTGGGGCTGTTGCGCAGCGGCCGGTAGGCCACCTTTTCGATCACGAAGTTGAGCGTGGCGGCGACCACGCAGGCAATGATCAGCGCGATGAGCAAGATCAGCCAACCCGGCATTCCGGGCGTGGCGTCTCGGATCAGGCCAATGATCGTCCAACTCGTCAACGCACCAACCATCAGCACTTCGCCGTGGGCGAAATTGATGAGGTTGATGATGCCGTACACCATCGTATAGCCCAGGGCTATCAAGGCGTACATGCTGCCGAGAACCAGACCGTTGATGATCTGCTGCAGCAATATTTCCATAAAGAATCCCTTTTTTAAAGCGCCTGTTGTCAGCGCCGCTCGTATTGCGCTGCACCGATCAGGTGCCATGCACGACTAGCAAAAAGTCAGCCAGCCTAATGAGTTGGCGACGGAGTGGGCGGGATTTTAGTCACGCTCATTCCCCGAATCGGTGCGCGCTTACCCGCGGATGTCCCTGCACCTTGGTCGGGATTTACTTCGCAATCTGCGCGCGGCGCTGGAAGACGGCCATCCGGTCAGCTTTCAATCAGCCTGGCCGTCGTTGAGACGGCGCAATTCGCGCAGCTTCTCGCCAATCCGAATCTCAAGCCCGCGCTCGACGGGCTCGTAGAAACGCTGGCCTTGCAATCCCTCGGGCAGGTAGCGCTCACCGGCCGCGAAACCGCCCTCCTCGTCATGGGCATAGCGGTATCCCTTGCCGTAGTCGAGCTGCTTCATGAGCTTGGTCGGCGCATTGCGCAGGTGCATGGGCACCGGCCGTGTGGTGTCTTGCTTGATCAACGCGCGCACCGCGTTGTAGGCCTTGTAGACCGCATTCGACTTGGGCGCCATCGCGAGATAGATGACGCATTCGGCCAGCGCCAGTTCGCCTTCCGGCGTGCCAAGTCGCTCATAGACCTCGGCGGCATCCAGCGCCAGCCGCAGCGCTCGCGGATCGGCCAGCCCGATGTCCTCGCTCGCCATGCGCACGAGCCGGCGCGCCATGTAGCGCGGATCCGCACCGCCATCGAGCATGCGCACGAACCAGTACAGCGATGCATCCGGGTCGCTGCCGCGCACCGACTTGTGCAGCGCGCTGATGGTGTCGTAGAACTGCTCGCCACCCTTGTCATAGCGGCGCATGCGCTCGCCGAGCACGCGCAAGAGCCATTCATCGCTGATCTGCGCCATCTTCTCGGCGGACGCCGCCACAGCCAGGGTTTCGAGCGTGTTGAGCAGGCGCCGCGCATCACCGTCGGCGTAGGCCACGAGCCGATCGATCGCCGTGTCGTCGATGCCCGGCACCGCATTGATCTGCTGCGCCCGCGCAATGATCTGCTTCAGGTCGTTGTCGTTGAGCGGCTGCAGCACGTAGACAGCGGCACGCGAGAGCAGCGCCGAATTCACCTCGAAGGACGGGTTCTCCGTCGTCGCGCCGATGAAGGTGAACAGCCCCGACTCCACATGCGGCAGGAAGGCATCCTGCTGGCTCTTGTTGAAACGGTGTACTTCGTCGACGAAGACGATGGTGCGTTGCTGCTCCAGTCCGTCGCGGGCGGCAACGGCGCGCTCGACGGCCTCGCGAATGTCCTTCACGCCGCCGAGCACCGCGCTGATGCTGAGGAATTGGGCGTCGAAGGCATCGGCCATGAGCCGGGCGATCGTGGTCTTGCCGGTGCCCGGCGGCCCCCAGAGGATGCAGGAATGCGGTTGCCCCGACTCGAATGCAATGCGCAGCGACATGCCCGGGCCGAGCAGATGCTGCTGGCCGATCACCGCGCCCAGGGTTTTCGGGCGCAGGCGCTCGGCGAGAGGTTGATGCGATGCCGCAGCAGCGGCTCTGGAATTGACGGCCATGGGATCATTTTGCGATGCCGCGCTACAAGAACCTCGAAGGAACTTCCGGCGTCGTCGCGTACGAATGCGCGCCGGGTGCGATCGCGGTCCGCTTCACCGATGGCGATGTCTACATCTACACGGATGCGAGCACGGGTCGCGCCACAGTGGAACAGA
The DNA here is from genome assembly GCF_018449755.1 of Variovorax sp. dw_954. Lineage (NCBI taxonomy): Bacteria > Pseudomonadati > Pseudomonadota > Betaproteobacteria > Burkholderiales > Comamonadaceae > Variovorax > Variovorax sp. dw_954. The sequence continues at coordinate 42,134 of NZ_JAAVVD010000006.1, forward strand.
TGCAGGCGCTGGCGCGAAGAGGTCGCGGCCTCAGCACCTTCATCTCGCGCTACGTGCGCGAACGCTACTTCGAGAAGGTGCCGCGCGAGGAAGGCGGCTGATACAACTTCGCGATCAAGCGCAGAACAAGGCGCAGCGCCGCAGACAGTGCTGTAGCACGGCAAGGCGATCCAGCGCAGTTGTGCGTTTGATTGCGAAGTCGTGTGAGACCGATAGCGCGGACTACTGCTTCAGCACGTCCGCGCCTTTGGGCACCTTGAAGTTGAAGGTGTCGGCGCTCAATGCCGGATTGACTTCGACCTTGCTGAACTTCAGCACCGAGCGCTGACCGAAGCTGTCAAGGATCTCCAGCGCCGAGAGGCTTTGCCCATCGAAACCGACGATCACGCTCTGCAACTGGCCATCCTTGTTCTTTGGCGTGGCCTTGACCCATTCAAGCCCGTCATGTGCAGGCGCGCCTTCGAGCATGAAGTCCGCCTGCAATGCGCGAAGGTCCGGTGCAGCCGCGATCACGGCCGCGGGTGTCGAACCCAGCGCCTGGGCCTGCGCCCGCTGCGTCACCTGGTTCAAGTCGGCGTCGTAGAGCCACAGCGTCTTGCCATCGGCCACGATCAATTGCGCAAAGGGCTTCTGGTAATCGAACTTGAATTTGCCGGGACGCTGGAATTCGAAAGTCCCGGTCGAGGTCTTGCTGCGCGGGGCCGCGCCGTCCTTGGACGGTGAAGTCACGGTCTGCGTGAACTCGGCGCGGCCGGACTTCACGCCCTTCACGAACGCTTCGAGGCTTTCCATGCCGCCGGCCCACGCGGCGCCTGCCGCCAACATCCAGCCCAACGCCACTGCCAACTGTTTCTTCATTCGACTTTCCTGTTCGCCAACTCGGCGATCAATCGGCGATCACTCGGCGCGCGCCGGCACCAGGATCTCGCGCTGGCCGGCGCCGCTCATCGCGCTCACCAAGCCGGCCTTTTCCATGTCCTCGACCAGGCGCGCGGCGCGGTTGTAGCCGATCTTCAGGTGGCGCTGCACCAGCGAAATGCTGGCCTTGCGGTTCTTGAGCACGACCTCGACCGCCTGGTCGTACATCGGGTCCTTCTCCGCATCGCCGCCGCCCTCGCCCATGAAACCGTCCTCGCCATCGACGGTTCCGCCTTCCAGCACGCCATCGATGTAGTCCGGCTCACCCTGCGACTTCAGGTAGGCCACCACGCGGTGCACTTCCTCGTCGCTCACGAACGCACCATGCACGCGAATTGGCAAGCCCGTACCACTCGGCATGTAAAGCATGTCACCCATGCCCAGCAGGGCCTCGGCACCCATCTGGTCGAGGATGGTGCGCGAGTCGATCTTGCTCGACACCTGGAACGCGATACGCGTCGGGATGTTGGCCTTGATCAGGCCGGTGATCACGTCCACGCTGGGACGTTGCGTCGCCAGGATCAAGTGGATGCCGGCCGCACGCGCCTTCTGCGCCAGGCGGGCGATCAACTCCTCGATCTTCTTGCCGACCACCATCATCAGGTCGGCGAGTTCGTCGATGACCACCACGATGTGCGGCTCGCGCTGCAGTGGCTCCGGCGATTCGGGTGTCAGGCTGAACGGGTTGTAGACGAACTCCTCGCGCGCCTTGGCCTCGTCGATCTTGGTGTTGTAGCCTGCAAGATTGCGCACGCCCAGCTTGCTCATGAGCTTGTAGCGGCGCTCCATCTCGGCCACGCACCAGTTCAGGCCGTGCGCTGCCTGCCGCATGTCGGTCACCACGGGCGCGAGCAGATGCGGAATGCCTTCGTAGACCGACATTTCAAGCATCTTCGGGTCGATCATCAGCAGGCGCACGTCGCGCGCCTCAGCCTTGTAGAGCAGGCTCAGGATCATCGCGTTGATACCCACCGACTTGCCCGAACCGGTGGTACCGGCCACCAGCACGTGCGGCATCTTGGCCAGGTCGGCCACCACCGGATTGCCGATGATGTCCTTGCCCAGACCCATGGTCAGGAAGGACTTGCCGTCGTTGTAGATCTGTGAGCCCAGGATCTCGCTGAGCTTGATCGACTGGCGCTTGGCGTTCGGCAATTCGAGCGCCATGTAGTTCTTGCCCGGAATCGTCTCGACCACACGGATCGAGATCAGCGACAGCGATCGCGCCAGGTCCTTCGCCAACCCGACGATCTGCGAACCTTTTACGCCCGTCGCCGGTTCGATTTCGTAGCGCGTGATCACCGGCCCCGGCGAGGCCAGCACGACGCGCACCTCCACGCCAAAGTCCTTCAACTTCTTCTCGATCATGCGCGAGGTCATCTCCAGCGTGTCGGCCGAGACAGTCTCCTGGCGCACCAGCGCCGCGTCGAGCAGATCGACCTGCGGCAGCTTGCTGTCAGGCAGTTCGCGAAACAGGGGCTTCTGGCGCTCCTTGGCCACGCGATCGCTCTTGGGGACGTCGGCTACGGCCGGCTCGATCTTCACCGGTGGCGACGCCGCCCGGCGCTTCGGTCTCGGCTCGATCCGCAATTCCTCGTCGGGCGCTTCCACGCCATCGGGTTGTAGCGCGCGCTCGTCGGACGTCAGTTCGCGCCGCTCGCGCACGGCCTTCTTGCCCAGTGCGATGTCTTCGGCAATCTCGCGCTTTTCGCGGCGCGATTCAAAGAGTGAGTAGACCCTCGCGCCGATGCGTTCGGCCAACTGGCTCCACGAGAAGCGGAACACGAGCGCCGTGCCGATCACGAGCACGGCGATCGCGATCAGCGCCGAACCCGTGAAGCCGACCCACTTGACGAAGAACGGCCCCAGTACGGTGCCCAGCACGCCACCGCCGTGGCCGCCCGGCAGCCGGAATTCCTGCGAGTACAGGCGCGACCATTCGAGCACCGCGCTGGCCGCCAGCAGGAGCACCAAGCCCACCCAGAAGGCGATGCGGCTGCGATTGAAACGCCCCGGCGGCGGTGCATCGGGCGCCCCCGCCTCGCCGCCGCGCAGCCAGGAGGCCAGCGACGAAAGCCAGACGCGTACCCCGGCGGCAAAGCACCACCAGATGGTGAAGCCCGCAAGGAAATAGCTGCCGTCGGCCAGCCACGCGCCGAAGCGGCCGCCCCAGTTCTTGATGTCGCCACCCGTGCCCGATGTGGACCAGGCCGCATCGGACGAGGTGTAGCTGAACATCGACAGCAACCAGAACAGCAGGACGGCAAAGCCGGCGATCAGGCTGATTTCTTGCGCGAAGCGCATGGCGCGCAGGCGAACCGGCTGGCTGTCGGCCGCCGACGAAGAGTGGAGTGTGTTCAACGAATAGGTCATGCAGTAGAGAGCGCCTGCGCCGCACCAGCACGCAGGCAGCAACCCATGACGATAACGGAAACTGGCGCGGCTGCGTTGTCAGTCCGGCGCCCGCAACACCATCAGGTGAGCGAAGAGAGACGGTCCTTGACGATCATCGAGCCATCTGGCTGTGTCTGGACGAAGCCCCGCTCTTCCAGATCCTTCATGACGCGGCTGACCATCTCGCGCGACGCGCCGACCATCTTGGCCAAGTCCTGGCGCGAGATCTTGTCGCGCACCTTCAGGTTGCCGGCACCGTCGTCGACTGCGAACTCCAGCAAGGAGCGGGCGACACGGCCGTAGACGTCCATCAGCGCCAGGGATTCGATCTTGCGGTCCGCATGGCGCAGCCGCCCGACCAGGCCGCGCATGATGTTGTATGACATCGAGGCGTTTTCCGGGAGGCAACGCGAGAAGGCCTCACGTCCCAGCGTGAGCACGTCGGTTTGCACTTCAGTGCGCACGGTCGCGGAATGGGGCTCGTCGTCGATCAGGCTCATTTCGCCGATATAGTCGCCCGGGTGCAAGGTGGCCAGGATCACTTCACGGCCACGGCTGTCGGTGCTCATGACCCGTGCCCTGCCGGTAAGGATGATGTAGAGCGCATCGGATTTCTTGCCCTGCTCCACTACCACCTCGGCACGCTTGAAGCGCTTCTTGATGATCGCATCCGCAATGCTTGCCGATTGCGTGGGCGTGAGCGCGGCGAAAAGCGGCACTCGCCTCAACAATTCAAGATTCGAAAGCATCGACATTCATTAACCCCCGTAGGCCCGCGTCGCATCCCCAATTCCATGGATTCATACAATCGCGCGCATTGAAAACACCATCCCGCGCGGTGAGTCCGAACGGTGGTACTTTTGTTTATCACCCCAAAATGTACACGCTAAGACCGTGTAATTCATAGGCTTTCTATCATGTCTTCCACTCAACACGCCAAGGTCCTGATCCTTGGCTCCGGCCCTGCCGGCTACACAGCGGCCGTCTACGCGGCCCGCGCCAACCTGCAGCCCATGCTGATCACGGGCATCGCACAGGGCGGACAACTCATGACCACCACCGAGGTCGACAACTGGCCCGCCGACGTGCACGGCGTGCAAGGCCCGGAACTCATGCAGCGCTTCCTGGAACATGCGGAGCGCTTCAAGACGCAGGTGGTGTTCGACCACATCAACAAGGTCGATTTCAGCAAGCGCCCGTTCACCCTGACCGGCGATAGCGGCACCTACACCTGCGACGCGCTCATCATCGCCACCGGCGCGTCCGCCAAGTACCTGGGCCTGCCCTCGGAAGAGACGTTCATGGGCCGAGGCGTTTCGGGTTGCGCCACCTGCGACGGCTTCTTCTACCGCGAACAGGAAGTCTGCGTGGTCGGTGGTGGCAACACCGCCGTCGAGGAAGCGCTCTACCTCTCCAACATCGCGAGCAAGGTCACGCTGGTCCACCGCCGCGACAAGTTCAAGGCCGAGCCGATCCTGGTCGACAAACTCAACGAGAAAGTCGCCGAGGGCAAGATCGAGCTCAAGGTGCACAACACCCTCGACGAGGTGCTGGGTGATGCCTCCGGCGTGACCGGCATCCGCGTGAAGAGCACGCTGAGCGGCGCCACCGAGGACATCGACCTCAAGGGCTGCTTCATCGCGATCGGCCACCATCCGAACACCGACATCTTCGAAGGCCAACTCGACATGAAAGGTGGCTACATCGTGACGCGTTCCGGACTGCAGGGCTTTGCCACGATGACCAGCGTGCCCGGCGTGTTTGCGGCGGGCGACGTGCAGGACAACATCTACCGCCAGGCCATCACGAGTGCCGGCACGGGCTGCATGGCGGCGCTGGACGCGCAACGCTTTCTCGAACAAGAGTAATTGCGCGCCCCGCCAGGACTGCGCGTCACTTCGCTACGCGTCTCCCACCCCTATCGTGGGCAATACCAGCAGCCCGGCATAGTTCTGCGGTGTTTCCGGCAAATTCGCGGGCCCGCGGAAGGCACGAGGCCTGCGAGCGCCCAGCATCGCCGGGGGTTTCGCGCTATAATCTTTGGCTTTGCTGAATTTGACGCCTTGGCGTCGTTGCGGCAAGCCGGGGTACCGCCACCCGATTCTTGGCGAGGTCAAGCTGCAAAACACCCCGCGACGCCCTGTTGCGAGAGCCTCCCGGTTCATTGGGTGCCAGCTGTTCATGAAAGAGTGTCCACATGGCACGCGTATGTGACGTAACGGGCAAGGGCCCGATGGTCGGGAACAACGTTTCCCACGCCAACAACAAAACCAAGCGCCGGTTCCTGCCGAACCTGCAATACCGTCGTTTCTGGGTCGAAACGGAAAACCGCTGGGTTCGCCTGCGTGTTTCGAGCGCTGCCCTGCGCCTGATCGACAAGAACGGCATCGACGCCGTGCTCGCAGACCTGCGCGCACGCGGCCAAGCTTAAGGAGCTGAATCATGGCAACGAGCAAAGGCGGACGCGAAAAGATCAAGCTGGAATCCACCGCGGGTACCGGCCACTTCTACACGACCAGCAAGAACAAGAAGACGATGCCTGAAAAGATGTCGATCATGAAGTTCGACCCCAAGGCGCGCAAGCACGTCGAATACAAGGAAATCAAGCTGAAGTAATTCGGCCTGTTTGTTTCCCAAAAGCCCGCTGTGATCCAGCGGGTTTTTTGTTGCCCAGGCCTTTTCGCCGTCCCATGAAGCAACGCTCGACTTTCTTGACTCCAGCTCCGGTCGACAAGGCATTGCCTTGTCGACTTGTTCGCTTGATTGCTTGATCCGCGGAGCGACTGGGGCCGGGGCCGGGCCGCGGCTTGAAAGCAAGGTAAATGGCGCGCAGCAAAAAGCCGGCGCTGGGCCGGCTTTTCTGGGCAAGGGCAGCGGTCGTGCCGCTTCGCTTGCGTGTCTTCTCGCCTGTCAGCCGCGCGCAGCGCGCAGGCGAATCGAGAACTCGCGCAGGGCAGCGATGCCACTGGCTTCCGCACGGCGGCACCAGCCTGCCAGGTCAGCCGCGAGTTGCTCACGAGACTGCGTGGTGTTGAGCCAGAGCTGGCGCAACTCTTCGCGCATCGTGACCATCTTGTCGATCACCGGAGACGCGGCACGGGCCTGCACCAGGTTCGGACGGGCATCCGCCGGCACCTTGTCGTCGTCGCGATGCAGCCAGCGATTGGCCGCCTTCAGCACCGACAGGTCGGCGCCCTTGGCCTTGAGCTGGGCCAGTTCATCGTTGACGGTACGACGCATCTGGCTGGCATAGCCGGCCATGACTTCGTATCGGTTGGCGATGACTGCCTCAAGCGTCTTCTCGTCGGCCACGGGCTGGATGTCGCCAATCAGCATCTTCGGCGGAACCTTCTTGACCTTGGCCCAGCCGATCTTCTGCATCATCTGGATGTAGACCCAGCCGATGTCGAACTCGTACTTCTTGACCGAGAACTTGGCCGAGGTCGGGTAGGTGTGATGGTTGTTATGCAGCTCTTCGCCGCCGATCAGCAAGCCCCATGGCGAGATGTTACGGCTGGCGTCAGGCGCCTCGAAGTTGCGATAGCCCCAATAGTGGCCGATGCCGTTGATGACGCCGGCGGCCGTGACCGGGATCCAGAGCATCTGGACCGCCCACACCGCCATGCCGAGCGCACCGAAGAGCGCCAGGTTGAGCACCAGCATCAGGCCGACGCCCTGCCAGCTGTAGCGGCTGTAGAGGTTGCGCTCGATCCAGTCGTCCGGCGTGCCATGGCCATAACGGTCGATGGTTTCCTTGTTCTTCGATTCCGCGCGATACAGTTCGGCGCCGCGCCAGAACACTTCGTCGATGCCCTTGACTTGCGGGCTGTGCGGATCGTCCACGGTTTCGCATTTGGCGTGGTGCTTGCGGTGGATGGCGACCCATTCCTTGGTCACCATGCCGGTGCCGATCCACAGCCAGAAGCGGAAGAAGTGCGACGGGATCGGACCCAGATCCATGGCGCGATGGGTTTGCGTGCGATGCAGGAAGATGGTGACCGCGGCAATGGTGATGTGCGTGGTGGCGAGCGTGTACAACACGATTTGCCACCATGTGAGGTCCCACAATCCGTGTCCGAGCCAGTCGATGGCCGCGCTCAGAACGGCAGAGTCAGGAAGCATCATTGATTTAATTACTCCGTAGCCACACGAAGGTGCGGCTTGCTTGGTAGCCTCCTATTTTAAGGGTTTGTGCCCAAAAAAGGGGCTAAATCCTTGATCTGTCAGACGTTTCCCGCGTCTTTGGGGTTACTTCCCTAACACGGCTACTTGCGCTCCCACACCGCCGCAAAGAAGCCGTCCGTCGAATGAACGTGCGGCCAAAGGCGCAGGTAACGCAGGCCGGAGTCGCCACCTGAGCACAGGTTGGCCGCGTTTTCCACCTTGAGGCCGGCGAGCAGTTCACCTGCCTCCTGCACCATGAAATCCGGGTTGGCCGCGGAGAACGCCTCGGCGATGGCCTCGTTTTCCTCCGGCAGTACGCTGCAGGTGGCATAGATCAGCCGGCCGCCAGGTTTGAGCAGTCGGGATGCGCTTTGCAGGATCGCTGTCTGCTTGGCCGTCAATTCAGCCACCGACTTGACCGATTGACGCCATTTGAGGTCGGGATTGCGACGCAGGGTTCCAAGCCCGGAACACGGCGCATCGACCAACACGCGATCGATCTTGCCGGCGAGGCGCTTGATCCGATCGTCGCGCTCGTGCGCGATCGCTGCCGGGTGGACGTTCGACAGCTTGCTGCGTGCCAGCCGCGGCTTGAGCGCGTCGAGACGGTGGGCCGAGGTGTCAAAGGCATAGAGGCGACCGGTGTTGCGCATGGAGGCGCCGATGGCCAGCGTCTTGCCACCGGCGCCAGCGCAGAAATCCACGACCATCTCGCCGCGGTGCGCGTCGAGCAGCAGGGCGAGCAACTGGGAACCTTCGTCCTGCACCTCGATGGCGCCGCGGGCAAAAGCGTCGATCTTGTTGATGGCCGGCTTGCCGTCGATGCGCAGGCCCCAGGGGGAAAAGTGCGTGGGCTTCGCGGCAATGCCAGCCAGCTTGAGTTCCTTCTGCACATCGGCGCGCTTGTCGTTGAGCATGTTGACGCGCAGGTCCAGCGGCGCAGGTTGCTGGAGGCTTTGCACCAACGGCCAGAAGCCGTCGCCGAGTTGCGCTTTCAGCGGGTTCACGAGCCATTCCGGCAGGTTGTGACGATGGCGCTCGAGCAGGTCCGCCTCGTTGACCGCGTCGCAGTTGTCGAGCCAGCGCTTCTCGGTGTCGTTGAGCGCGCTTTTCAGGAAATCGCGCGGTCCATGAAAGCCGAGGATGGCCATGCGGCGCTCCTTGGCGCCACTGCCCGAAGGCGACAGGTGGTCGAACAGAAGCTTCTTGCGCAGCACGGTGTAGACGGTTTCGGCCAGTGTGGCGCGCTCGCGCGGACCAAACTCCCGGTGCTCGCGAAAGAAGCGCGAGACGACAGCGTCAGCGGGATGATCGAACTTGAGGACGAGGCCGACCAGATCGGCGGTCGCCTCCAACAGGGCTTTGGGATGCATGGGGCGATTGTCCCATTGCGACCCGTTCGCCCCGCTTTCCGCGGATGGGTGATGTCAGAGGCCGCGGGCCCAGACAGGTTCGAAGGCCTGGCGCTCGATCTCGTCGAGCGTGGGCGAGTGGCCGGCCCAGAGCACCAGCGCCGTTCCGGGAAGGCTGGCCGTGCGTTCGAGGGAGCGGCACAGGTCGTAGCGATCGCTGTCGTCCATCTCTTCGGGCAGTTGGAGGAACACGATGTAGCAGCGCCGCCAGGGGAACTCGCGCAGGTTCTTGCGCACCACCCATGCCGTCTGGATCGGTTTGCAGCGCACGAAGTCGGCGCGCAGCTCTCCCAGCTCGAAATCGCTGAGGTCGTGCCGCGCGATCTGGCTGAAGTACTGCGTATCGACGACCTCTTCCCACGCGCGCGTCTCGGCATCTTCCGCATCCTTGCGGCGGGCGCGCCAATGCTTCAGCGCGATGGCATCGTGCGGCCCACCGTCGGGGTTCTCCAGCAGGCCGACCGCGTGTTGCGCGGCCCACCAGCGGCTGGGCGCGTCGGCGGCATGCAGTTCCTCGAGCAGCCGCAGGCCGCCTTCCCGGTCATGCACCGGCAGAAGCTGGATCAGCCCGCGCAGCGCGCCGGCATGGTTGGGCGTGAGGGCCAGTGCGCGTTCGTAGCGGTCGCGCACCGGTGCGTTGCGGTCGAGCCGGCGTTCCAGGTCGGCCCATTCGACCATCTCGTCGGCGCTGTGACGTGCCGCACCGGCGGCCAGCACCGCGACGCGCTCGCGGATGCGACCCAGCCAGGCGCGGTGCTGCTTCCAGTCTTCTGCATGGCGCAGGCACCATTGGCGATCGAAATGGGCGATCCAGCGTTCCGGGTCCGCAAGCAGGTGCAGCGCGGACTTGGCCGACCACGACGGCAGTTCCGGCCGCCGGTCGAAGGCTTCCAGGCGGTCGCGCAGTGCCGGGTGCGTGTCGTCGATGTCGCTCACGCGGCTCAATACATTGCGCAGGGCCTGGCTCGCAAAAGCGGGCGCCGGCGCCCCGGCCATGCGCTCGCGCAGCGCGACGAAGGGTCCGACCACGACGTCGTCCTTCGCAGCGCGTGCCCAGTGCTCGGCCCAGAAGTGATCGGCATACCACTGGCCCTTGATGGCGATCTCCGTCAGCGCATAGGCCGCGACCTTGCTGCCCAGCAGCCAGGAGGAGATGCGGTCGGCTTCATACTCGTCCTGGCGGGCGAGCGCGAAGGTGCGCGCCGCAAAGCGCGGGAAGTACCAGCGGAAAAAGGCCTGCGATGCCAGCGCCATCACGCCTTCGTCGCGTTGCAGGCTGGCGTCGAGTTTCAGCCACGACAGGCGCGTTCGGTAGATCCACGCGCTGAGGCGACCGTGGTTGCCGCGCAGGTGGCCGTATTCGTGGGCCAGCACCGACAGCACCCGGCGCCGGTCCAGCGCCATCAGCAGCGGCAACCCGACGCACAGGCAGTTGACCGCGCCGCCAAAGATCCCGTAGCGCGGCGTCTGGCGGATGCTGGCGTTGAACTGGTCGTCGACGTAGACCTCGTGGATCGGCGGGCCGCCGATCTTGTGGCGGATGCGATCGAGCGCCTCGAACAAGCCTGGGGCATCCGCGCGTTCGAGTCGCATTCCGTCCGGCGCGTCGAAACGCACCCACAGCGCACGCAAGGTGACCCAGAACAGGCCCGCGCCAAACGCCAGCGCCCACAGTCGGCCGACGTGGAATCTTCCATGGACCACCGAGCCGAGCGCCCAGGCGAACACGGCCAAGGCGAGCACCAGGCAGGCGATGACCCACAGGTAGCCGAGCGCCGCGAACAGCGCCACGCCGCGCCGGTAGCGCACACTGTCTTCCGCGCTGGCATGCTCGCTCAGCCGGACGAGGTGAATGAAATCTGCCCGTTCCACAAACCACTTTCACGAAGCTACATGCAAGACGCCGACCTGCCGCCGTTCATTGAAACCCCGCCCGGCCGCTACCGCCACTACAAGGGCGGCGAATACGAGGTCCTCGGCACCGTGCGCCACAGCGAGACGCTGGAGCCCATGACGCTCTACCGCGCCCTCTACGGCAGCCATGGCCTCTGGGTGCGACCGGCGGCGATGTTCGGCGAGACGGTCGAAATCAACGGCGTCGCGCAAGCGCGCTTCGCCAGGATCCCGTGAAGGCGCGGCCGGGACGCCCGTCGGTGCAGGCGAATCCGGCCATGATCTTCCAGGGATGCGATCTCGATGTTTCCCGGTCAACACCCGGTGAGCCCAGTCGGCCCACCGTAGTTGAAACATTTTGTCACATTACCGGGTAGCGAGCCATCCCTCGATCGCGTGAGGGTAGATGCGGTGCTCCTGGGTGAGCACGCGCGCGGCCAGTGTCGCGGCATCGTCGTCTGGCAGGACGGGCACCACCGCCTGCGCGAGGATCGGTCCGTGGTCCAGTTCCGTCGTCACCTGGTGCACCGTCACGCCGGCCACCTTGCAGCCAGCCTCGAGGGCGCGCCGATGCGTGTGCAGGCCGGGAAACGCCGGCAGCAAGGACGGATGGATGTTGATGAGTCGTCCGGCGTAGTGGTTGACGAAGCCCGGCGTGAGAATCCGCATGAAGCCCGCGAGCACGACGAGCGCCGGTGCGTGCTGGTCGATTTCCCTGGAGAGCGCGGCGTCGAAATCCTCGCGCGCTGCGAAGCCACGATGGTCCACCGCTGCAGTGACGACGCCCAGGTCTTTTGCGAACTGCAAGCCGCCGGCCGCCGGCTTGTTGCTGATCACCGCCGCCACGCGCGCATCGAATCGCTCAGCCCAGCGACCCCGAGTGGCCGCGCGCACGATGGCCGCCATGTTGGAGCCGCCGCCGGAAATCAGGATCACGATGTTCTTCTGCATTGGGCCCGGATTATCCCGGCACGGCCTCGGGCGAAGCCCCGGCCTAAACTGCCGGTCCTTGTCGCCGCGCGGACACCTCGCATTCGCACGCTCGTGCTAAAACGCTGGCCGGCACGGAGACAGCCGCCCTTCGGCGGCACCGGACAAATTGGAGAGGCAAGCATGGATTTGAGCTTCACGCCCGAAGAACAGAAGTTCCGCGAAGAGATTCGCGCCTGGGTCAAGGAAAACCTTCCGAAGGAGACCGCCCACAAGGTCCACAACGCGTTGGAATTGACGCGCGACGATCTGCAGAACTGGGCCAAGATCCTTGGCAAGAAGGGCTGGCTGGGCTACGGCTGGCCCGCCAAGTTCGGCGGCCCGGGCTGGACCGCGGTGCAACGGCACTTGTTCGAGGAAGAGTGCGCGCTGGCTGGCGCGCCCCGCATCATTCCCTTCGGCCCGGTCATGGTCGCGCCGGTGATCCAGGCTTTCGGCAATGAGGAGCAGCAAAAACGCTTCCTGCCCGGCATCGCCAGCGGCGAAGTCTGGTGGAGCCAGGGCTACAGCGAACCGGGCTCCGGTTCCGACCTGGCATCCGTCAAGACCAAGGCCGAGCGCAAGGGCGACAAGTACATCGTCAACGGCCAGAAGACCTGGACCACCCTCGGCCAGCATGGCGACTGGATGTTCAACCTCGTGCGCACCAGCAGCGAAGGCAAGCCGCAGACCGGCATCAGCTTCCTGCTGCTCGACATGAAGTCGCCCGGCGTGACGGTGCGCCCGATCAAGCTGATCGACGGCAGCGTCGAAGTGAACGAAGTGTTCTTCGACAACGTCGAAGTGCCGGTCGAGAACCTGATCGGCGAGGAGAACAAGGGCTGGACCTATGCCAAGCACCTGCTCTCGCACGAGCGCACCAACATCGCCGACGTGAACCGCGCCAAGCGCGAGCTGGAGCGCCTCAAGCGCATCGCGAAGCAGGAAGGCGTGTGGGAAGACCAGCGCTTCCGCGACGAGGTCGCCAAGCTCGAAATCGACGTCGTCGCGCTCGAGATGATGGTGCTGCGCGTGCTGTCGGCCGCAACCTCCGGCAAGAACTCGCTCGACGTGGCTGGCCTGCTGAAGATCCGTGGCAGCGAGATCCAGCAGCGCTACAGCGAACTCATGATGCTCGCCGGCGGCCCGTACTCGCTGCCGCTCATCCGCGAAGCGATGGAAGCCGGCTGGCAAGGCAACTTCCCGGGCGGCCATCCAAACCTGGCGCCGCTGGCATCGACCTTCTTCAACATGCGCAAGACCACCATCTACGGTGGCAGCAACGAAGTGCAGCGCAACATCGTGGCGCAAACCGTCCTGGGCTGAGGAGACCAAAACAATGGATTTCAATTTTTCTGACGACCAGGAACAACTGCGCGACGCCGTTCGCAAGTGGGTCGACAAGGGCTACGATTTCGCACGCCGCAGTGCCACCGAAGCAGCGGGCGGCTTCTCCCGCGAAGCCTACGAGGAACTGGCCGGCCTCGGGTTGGCCGGCCTCTACATTCCCGAAGACGATGGTGGCATGGGCATGGGTCCGGTCGAAGGCATGGTCGTGATGGAAGAACTGGGCCGCGGCATCGTGCTTGAGCCCCTGGCCCAGGCGCTGATTTCCGGCGCGGTGCTGGCCGCCCACGGCGACGAAGCCCTGAAGGAAAACTGGTTGCCGCGCATCGCCGGCGGCCAGGCCATCGTGGTGCTCGCCTACCAGGAGCGCAAGGCCCGCTACAAGCTCGACCAGTGCGCCGCCCAGGCCACTGCGGCCGGCAGCGGCTACACGGTGACCGGCGAGAAGAGCATCGTGCCGGTCGGCGACGAAGCCGACGCGTACCTCGTGCCCGCGCAACTCGACGGCAAGATCGCCCTCTTCCTGGTCGAGCGCTCGGCCAGCGGCGTCGAGGCACGCGGCTACGGATTGCAGGACGGCAGCCGTGGCGCTGAAGTCGTGTTCGACAAGGCGGCAGCCACCCTGATCACCAGGGACGGCCTCGCGGCCCTCGAACACGCCGTGGACGTCGGCATCGCCGCCACCTGCGCCGAAGCGGTCGGCGTGCTGGACAAGACGATGGACATCACCGTCGAATACCTGAACCAGCGCAAGCAGTTCGGGGTGACGATCGGCAGCTTCCAGGCCCTGCGCCACCGCGTCGCGGACATGAAGATGCAGCTGGAACTGGCGCGCTCGATGAGCTACTACGCCACGCTCAAGCTCAACGCCCCCACGGCCGAACGCCGCCAGGCGATGGCGCGGGCGAAGTACCAGCTTGGCGTGGCCATGCGCTTCGTCGGCGCCAACTCGGTTCAGTTGCACGGCGGCATCGGGGTGACGGACGAGTACATCGGCAGCCACTACTTCCGCAAGCTGACGCAAATGGAGATGACCTTCGGCGATTCGATGCATCACCTGGGCGAGGTGTCGGCACGCATGAACGACACCGCTGGCGTCTTCGCCTGAGGCCTTTGATCGCCCCGAGGATCGCGGTATTGCGTGCCGCTTTCGCTCCTCGGGAAGGGCAAGACCAGCGCGCCGGCAAACCGGTTCCGCTGCACCGTCAAAATGAATCAACGCCCGTTGGCAAATGCTGACGGGCGTTGTTGTTTGCACTTGAGGAACACCATGCACACTCGCCGTCACATCCTCGCCACCGGCCTGGTCACGTCCTTGCTTGCCGCCTGCTCCACCATGCCTTCGTCCGCTGACCGACCGCCCATCGTCTTCGTCCACGGCAACGGCGATTCAGCGGCGCTGTGGCAGACGACGATCTGGCGCTTTGAAACAAATGGCTGGCCGCGCGACCGGCTCATCGCGCTCGACCAGCCGATGCCGCTGGCGCGCGACAACGACAACGTGCCGCAGGCGGGTCGCTCTTCGCCAGCCGAGTCGATGGCTTTCCTGCAGGGCGAAGTCGATCGCGTGCTGAAGGCAACCGGCGCCAGCAAGGTCATCCTGATCGGCAATTCGCGCGGCGGCAACACGATCCGCAACTATGTGCAGAACGGTGGCGGCGCGAGCAAGGTGAGCCAGGTCGTGCTGGGCGGCAACCCGGCGCATGGCATCTGGGCGATCCCGGGCTTCAACGAACAAAGCGAGTTTTCTTCGCTGTCGACGTTCATCCTGCGACTTAACGCTCCGAAGGGCCCGAACGGGGACGAGGTCACGCCCGGCGTGAAATGGCTGACGCTGCGCTCCGACAACAACGACAAGTTCGCGCAGCCCGACGGTGTCTGGATCGGCGCACCGGGCAAGCCGACCAACGTGCCCTACGACGGCCCCGCTCTGAAGGGCGCGACCAACCAGGTGCTGCAGCGCGTGGACCACCGCGAGACCTCCTTCTCGCCGGCCGCCTTCGCCGCGACCTGGCAGTTCCTCACGGGCGCGCCACCGAAGTCCATGGACATCGCGCCGGAATCCGCCCTGACGCTCGACGGGCGCGTGACCGGCTTCGGCCTTTCCAGCACTGACCCGGCCAGCGGCCAGTTCACGAACAACCTGCCGCTGGTCGGCGCACAGGTCGCGGTCTACGCCACCGACCCGATCACGGGCGTGCGCCGAGGTGATGCCGTGCATCGCAAGACCGTCGGCACGGATGGCCGGTGGGGGCCGTTCGCGTCACAGCCCGGCACGGCCTACGAATTCGAGGTCATCGCCCCCGGCTATGCCACGACGCACATCTACCGCAGCCCGTTCCCCCGCAGCAGCAGCGTAGTCAATCTGCGCCCGGACCGCATCCTGCCCGCGGACCGCGACGCCCAGGCCATCGTCATCCTGACCCGCCCGCGCGGCTACTTTGACGCGCAGCGCGACACCATGCGCTTCGACGGACAGACTGTGCTTCCCGGCGTGCCGCCCAGGGGCGCAGGCGTCTCCAGTTCAAAGATCAAGCTCGACAACGGCGCGCAACGCGCCATCAAAGGCGAGTTCAACGGCGAGCGCGTCACGGGCCTGACGTGGCCAGCAGCGCAAGGTCACATGACGCTTTTGGAGCTGACCTACTGACTACCCGTGCAGGCGCGAAGACTGCGGCAAGTGCGCCATGAGAAATTCCATCTGGTCCGCCAGGATGCGGCGGTTGCGCAGGATGAAGTCTTCCCACAGGCTGGGCACATAAGGCGCGTAGAGAAGCGGCATGTTGGCCTGCTCGGGCGTGCGGCTGCTCTTGCGATGGTTGCAGGGCTTGCAGGCCGTGACCACGTTCATCCACACGTCGACGCCGTTCTGGGCGAAGGGAATGATGTGCTCGCGCGTCAGGTCGTCTTCATGGAAGTGGCCGCCGCAGTACGCACAGATGTTGCGGTCGCGGGCGAAGAGCTTGCTGTTGGTGAGGCCCGGGCGCTGCTTGAAGGGATTGATGCGCGGCACGCCCTTGGTGCCGATGATGCTGTTGATGACGATCTGCGACTGCTTCCCCGTGACGGCGTTGTGCCCGCCGCGGAACAACGCGATCTCGCCGCCGGCTTCCCAGCGCACTTCGTCGGCGGCGTAGTGCGTCACCGCCTGTTCGAGCGAAATCCACGATTGGGGCAGCCCTTGGGCCGACAGCTTCAAGACCTTCACCACACACGCCTCCAGAAAGACGAACCACGGAGAGACCAGAGAGACCGGTGCAAGGAACGGGCCGCGACAGCCCGCTTTCGTTGCACTGCGTCACAATATACCGGCTTTATGACAATATGCCCCGTGTGTGCCCATTCCGCGGGCGCAGCGTGCTATCAAAAAGATACCAACCATGCAGGTTTTCCGCGGGTTCCGGCATCCCGGCATCGCGCCGGCATGCGCCCTTACCATCGGCAATTTCGACGGCGTCCACCGTGGCCACCAGGCCATGCTGGCGCTGCTCGACACCGAGGCGCGTCATCGCGGCCTGCCCAGTTGCGTGCTGACCTTCGAACCCCATCCGCGCGACTACTTTGCCGCGATCATGAAAAAGCCGGACCTGGCGCCGGCCCGCGTCGGCACGCTGCGCGACAAGCTCACCGAGCTGGCCGCCTGCGGCGTGGCGCAGACCGTGGTGCTGCCCTTCGATGCCCGCCTGGCCGGCCAGACGCCAGACGAGTTCGTCGACCGCGTGCTGGTCAAGGGCCTGGGTGCGCGCTATGTGCTGGTGGGAGACGATTTCCGCTTCGGCGCCAAGCGGGCCGGTGACTACGGGACGCTCGATACGGCCGGCGACCTCCGGGGCTTCGACGTGGCGCGCATGCAGAGCTACGAGGTGCACGGCATGCGCGTGTCGAGTTCCGCGGTTCGGGAAGCGTTGGGCAAGGGCCGCATGGCCGAGGTTCAATCGCTGCTGGGCCGGCCCTACAGCATCAGCGGCCATGTCGTGCATGGGCGCAAGCTGGGCCGTACCCTCGGTTTTCCCACGCTCAACTTGCGCTTCAAGCACTGGAAGCCAGCCGCCAACGGGATCTTCGCGGTGCTGGTGCACGGGCTGGTCGACCGGCCGATCCAGGGCGTGGCCAACCTGGGCGTGCGTCCTTCGCTCGACGCCAACGACGTGAACGCCGGCCGGGTGCTGCTGGAGACACATTGCCTCGAATGGCCCGCAGAGCTCGCTGCTGAACTTGGCAGCCAGGGGGCCTACGGTAAAATCGTCCGCGTGGAACTGCTGCACAAACTGCACGACGAATTGCGCTATCCCAGCCTCGAGGCCCTGATGTCGGGCATCGCCAAGGATGGCGACGATGCGCGCGCGTTCTTCGCCTCCACCCATCGCCAGACCACGCGCGACCGAATTTAAAGCGGAACCTTCGCTTCCGCCGCGTGCGGCGCGCGCCTTGATCAGACGCGCCTCACGCCCCATCGATTCTTCGAGCGTTGCATGTGCAGCGCAGATTTCTGGAACCCCCATGTCCGACAACAAAACCGCTGGCGCCACCGACTACCGCGCCACCCTCAACCTGCCCGACACCCCCTTCCCGATGCGCGGCGACATGGCCAAGCGCGAGCCGGGCTGGGTCAAGCAATGGGAAGACGAAGGCCGCTACCACCGCCTGCGCGACGCACGCGTCGGCGCGCCCAAGTTCATCCTGCACGACGGCCCGCCGTACGCCAACGGACAGATCCACATGGGCCATGCGGTCAACAAGATCCTGAAGGACATGATCACCAAGGAGCGGCAACTCGAAGGCTTCGACGCGCTCTACGTGCCGGGCTGGGACTGCCACGGCCTGCCGATCGAGAACGCGATCGAGAAGAAGTACGGCCGCAACCTGAGCCGCGACGACATGCAGGCCAAGAGCCGTGCCTTTGCGACCGAGCAGATCGCGCAGCAGATGGTCGACTTCAAGCGCCTGGGCGTGCTGGGCGAATGGGACCATCCGTACAAGACGATGGACTTCGCCAACGAGGCCGGCGAACTGCGTGCGTTCAAGCGCGTGATCGAGCGCGGATTCGTGTATCGCGGGTTGAAGCCGGTGTATTGGTGCTTCGATTGCGGCTCGTCGCTGGCCGAGTTCGAGATCGAGTATGCGGACAAGAAGTCGCAGACCGTCGACGTGGCCTTCAAGGCGCATGACCCCGCGAAGCTGGCAGCCGCTTTCGACCTGCCCGCGCTGACCAAGGACGCCTTCGCGGTCATCTGGACGACGACGGCATGGACGATCCCCGCCAATCAGGCGATCAACCTGAACCCCGAGTTGGACTACGCGCTGGTCGACACCTCGCGCGGCCTGCTGGTGCTGGCCGCCTCGCTGGTCGAGATGTGCATGAACCGCTGGGCGCTCGACGGCGAGGTGCTGGCGACCGTCAAGGGCGAGAAGCTCGGTGGGCTCGAGTTCGAGCATCCGCTGTACGACGTCGATGCCGGCTACAGGCGCCTGTCGCCGGTTTACCTGGCCGACTACGCCACCGCCGACGACGGCACCGGCCTGGTTCACTCCTCGCCGGCCTATGGCGTGGATGACTTCAACTCCTGCATCGCACATGGCGTTGCCTATGACGACATCCTGAATCCGGTGCAAGGCAACGGCAGCTACGC
The DNA here is from genome assembly GCF_018449755.1 of Variovorax sp. dw_954. Lineage (NCBI taxonomy): Bacteria > Pseudomonadati > Pseudomonadota > Betaproteobacteria > Burkholderiales > Comamonadaceae > Variovorax > Variovorax sp. dw_954. The sequence continues at coordinate 60,861 of NZ_JAAVVD010000006.1, forward strand.
GCCCGACTTCCCGCTGTTCGGCGGGCAGCACATCTGGAAGGCCGTGCCGGTCATCATCCAGGCACTGCGCGATGCGGATCGCCTGATGTCGACCGAGACCATCAGCCACAGCTACCCGCACTGCTGGCGCCACAAGACGCCGGTGATCTACCGCGCGGCGGCGCAATGGTTCGTGCGCATGGACGAGGGCGAAGGCGTGTTCACCAAGGACAAGGCGCCCAAGACCCTTCGCCAGACCGCACTCGAAGCCATCGAGCAGACCAGCTTCTACCCCGAGAACGGCAAGGCGCGCCTGCACGACATGATCGCCAACCGGCCCGACTGGTGCATCTCGCGCCAGCGCAGCTGGGGCGTGCCGATCCCCTTCTTCCTGCACAAGGATTCGGGCGAGCTGCATCCGCGCACGATGGAGATCCTCGACCAGGCCGCCGACATCGTGGAAGAAGGCGGCATCGAGGCCTGGAGCCGCGTGACGACCGAGGAGATCCTCGGCGCCGAGGACGCGCCCCACTACACGAAGAGCACCGACATCCTCGAAGTGTGGTTCGACTCCGGCTCGACCTTCTGGCACGTGCTGCGCGGCACGCATCCGACGGTGCATCACGCGACGGGCCCCGAAGCCGACCTGTACCTCGAAGGGCATGACCAGCATCGCGGCTGGTTCCATTCCTCGCTCTTGATCGCCTGCGCATTGGAAGATCGCGCGCCCTACCGCGGCCTGCTGACGCACGGCTTCACCGTCGACAGCCAGGGCCGCAAGATGAGCAAGTCGCTCGGCAACGGCATCGACCCGCAGGAGGTCAGCAAGAAGCTGGGCGCGGAAATCATCCGACTGTGGGTCGCAGCCAGCGACTATTCGGGCGACATCGCCGGCGACGACAAGATCCTCGCGCGGGTGGTCGATGCGTATCGGCGCATCCGCAACACGCTGCGCTTCCTGCTGGCGAACACCAGCGACTTCGACATCGTGAAGGATGCCGTGCCGCTCGACCAGTTGCTGGAGATCGACCGCTATGCCTTGAGCCGCGCCGCGCAGTTCCAGGCCGAGATCCTGGCGCACTACAAGGTCTACGAGTTCCATCCGGTCGTGGCCAAGCTGCAGGTGTACTGCTCGGAAGACCTGGGTGCGTTCTACCTCGACATCCTGAAGGACCGCCTCTACACGACTGCCGCCGGCTCGCATGCGCGACGCAGCGCGCAGACCGCGCTGTGGCACATCTCGCAAGCCATGCTGCGCTGGATGGCGCCGTTCCTGAGCTTCACGGCCGAAGAGGCCTGGGCGCTGGTGGGCGACGGCAAGTCGATCTTCGCGCAGGTGTTCAGCCGCTTCGACGCGCCCGACGAAGCGCTGCTGGCCAAGTGGAACCGCCTCCGCGAGATCCGCGACGACGTCAACAAGCAGATCGAGGCAGTGCGGGCCGACGGCAAGGTCGGTTCGTCCTTGCAGGCCAACATCGAACTCACCGCGGGGCCGGAAGACCATGCGCTGCTGGCGAGCCTGGGCGATGACCTAAAGTTCGTGTTCATCACCTCGGCCATCACGCTGGTGGCGGGCAGCGCCGTGCTGACGAAGGTGATGGTCAGCACCGACACCAAGTGCGAGCGCTGCTGGCACTACCGCGCCGACGTCGGCCACGATGCGGCCTACCCGACGATCTGCGGCCGCTGCACCAGCAACCTGCATGGCGCCGGCGAAGCACGGAGCTATGCCTGATGGCCGGTAAGCGTTCTACTTCCTCCGCCTCCGCCTTCGGCGCCGGCGTCTGGCCCTGGCTGGGACTGGCCGCGATCATCCTGATCGTCGACCAGTTCACCAAGACGCTGATCCTCGGCTACTACCAGTACGGCGGCGTGACCGAGGTCACGGGCTTCTTCAACATCGTTCGGGCGCACAACACGGGCGCTGCGTTCTCGTTCCTGGCCGATGCGGCGGGCTGGCAGCGATGGATGTTCACCGCCATCGGGGTGGCGGCCGCCGTGTTCATTTTCTGGATGCTCAAGAAGCACGCGGGCCAGAAGCTGTTCTCCTTTGCGATGGCCTGCATCCTCGGCGGCGCCATCGGCAATGTGATCGACCGCATGATGCACGGCTACGTGGTCGACTTCCTCGACTTCCACCTGGGCGGCAAGCACTTCCCCGCCTTCAACGTGGCCGACAGCGCGATCACCATCGGCGCGGTGTGCCTGGTGCTGGACGAATTGCGGCGCGTCAGGAAGACCTGAGCCCGAGAGGCCGGGCCAGGCCCGGCCCGCTCCCGCCCGCGCAGGCCACGCCGAAGCGTTGTCGCCAGGCCACTTGCAGCATCGCGTCAGGCGCCCGGGGGCGGCAAGACGCGAGCACGGGGCAGGCGTGCCCTATAGTGGCCCTGCTACATGAAACATTTGTTGAACTTGTTGGCAGCGGTTGCGCTGCTGGTCTGGGGGACCCAACTCGTTCGCACCGGCGTGCTGCGGGTGTTCGGGGCCAACCTGCGCAAGTTCCTCGCGCGCAGCATGCGCAACCGCTTCACTTCCGCCTTGTCGGGCATCGCGGTCACGGCGCTGGTGCAGTCGAGCACGGCCACTTCACTGATGACATCGTCCTTCGTCGGGCAGGGGCTGGTGACACTGCCCGCCGCGCTGGCCGTGATGCGTGGCGCCGATGTCGGCACGGCCTTGATGGCGGTGCTGTTCTCCACCGACCTGTCGTGGCTGTCGCCGCTGTTCATCTTCGTGGGCGTGGTGCTGTTCATCACCCGATCGGCCAGCGCGGCGGGGCGCATCGGGCGTGTGCTGATCGGGCTCGGCTTGATGCTGCTGGCGCTGCAACTGGTGGTGCAGGCCACGGGTCCGCTGTTCTCCGCGCCCGCGGTGCGTGCACTGCTCGCCTCGCTCAACAGCGACGTGCTGCTGGAGATCACCATCGGCGCGGCGTTCGCGGTGGTGGCCTATTCGAGCCTGGCGGTGGTGTTGCTGGTCGCGGCCATGGCCAGTTCGAACCTGGTGCCGCTCGACGTCGCGCTGGGGCTCGTGCTCGGCGCCAATCTCGGCAGCGGCATTCTGGCGGTGCTGACGACGGCGAAGTCCAGCGTTCCGGTCCGGCACGTGACCGTCGGCAACCTGATGTTCAAGCTGCTCGGCGTGGCTGTCGCGGCGCCGTTTGTCGGGTTGTATCTCAAGCACGTGCGGCCCTATGTGTCGGACGCGACGCACCTGGTGGTGCTGTACCACCTGGCCTTCAACGTGGTGGTGAGCATCGGCTTCATCGGGCTGACAAGCCGCGTGGCCACGCTGGTGACGCGGCTGATGCCGGTGCCGGTGGAGTCCGTCGCCAGGCAGCGGCAGCACCACCTGGACCCTTCCGCGCTGTCGACGCCCAGCCTCGCCATCTCGAACGCGGCGCGCGAGGCGCTGCACCAGGCCGACATCGTCGAGACCATGCTTATCGGCATGCTCAACGTGATCCGGCACAACGACCTGCAACTGGCGCAGGAGCTGCGCAAGCTCGACGACACGGTGGACGAGCTGTATTCGTCCATCAAGTACTACATGACGAAGATCTCGCGCGAGGCGCTCGGCGAGGACGAGAGCCGGCGCTGGACCGACATCATCAGCTTCACGATCAACATGGAGCAGATCGGCGACATCATCGAGCGCGTGATCATCGACATCGAGGACAAGAAGATCAAGCCGCAGCGCAATTTCTCCGAGGCCGGGATGGCCGAGATCGCGGAGCTGCACCAGCGGCTGGTGGCCAACCTGCGGCTGGGCATGAGCGTGTTCCTGAACGGCAATGTGCGCGACGCGCAGAAGCTGCTGCAGGAAAAGGCGCGCTTCCGCGACCTGGAGCGCGCCTATGCGTCCACCCACCTGGACCGGCTGTCGGAACAGACCGCGCTGAGCATCGAGACCAGTTCGCTGCACATCGACCTGATCAGCGATCTCAAGCGCATCAACTCGCACATCTGCTCGATCGCCTATCCCATCCTCGATCTGGTCGGGGCGCTGACGCCGAGCCGGCTGCGGACGTCGCGGCTGGGCGAGCTGGAGGAGTCCTGAGGGGCGCGGAATTTTCGCGATGCCTTCGCCGGTGACACCGACCGGGATTTCGTGCGAGTGGCCGAGGGCCTATGTCACGCCATCAATGGGCCTTAATCAGCCGTGGCCTCTTCAGCCGCTTCCGCCGGGCTGACAAGCGGCGCCGCTGAACCAGCCGCCGGCTCGACACGCCGGGCATAGCGCTGCGCCAGCACCGCGCACACCATCAGCTGGATCTGGTGGAACAGCATCAGCGGCAGCACGATGGCGCCGACCGCGTGCGACGCGAACAGCACCTTGGCCATGGGGACGCCGCTGGCCAGGCTCTTCTTGGACCCGCAGAAAACGATGGTGATCTCGTCGGCCTTGTCGAAGCCGAGCTTGCGTGCGATCCAGGTGGTGCTGGCGAGCACCACCGCGAGCAGCACCGCGCACACGACGACCAGGCCGGCCAGTGCGCTCAGGGGCACCTGCTTCCACAGGCCTTCGATCACGGCCGCGCTGAACGCGGTGTAGACCACCAGCAGGATCGAACCCTGGTCGACGAACTTGAGCACGTGTGCATGCTTCTTGGTGAAGCCGCCGATCCATGGACGCGCGAAATGGCCGACCGCAAAAGGCAGCATCAGTTGCAGCAGGATGCGGCCGATGGCGTCGAGCGCGCCGCCGGCACCACCGCCGCCGTGCGGAACGACGAGCAGGTTGACCAGGATCGGCGTGACGAACACGCCCAGCAGCGTGGACGCCGAAGCGCTGCACACAGCCGCCGGGATGTTGCCGCGCGCCATCGACGTGAAGGCGATGGCCGACTGCACCGTGGCCGGCAAGACGCAGAGGAACAGCACGCCGGTGTAGATCTCGGGCGTGACCAGCGGGGACAGCACCGGCTTGAGCGCAAAGCCGAGGAGCGGGAACAGCGCGAAGGTGCAGGCGAACACCAGCAGGTGCAGCCGCCAGTGCGCGATGCCAGCCAGGATGGCCTCGCGCGACAACTTGGCGCCGTGCAGGAAGAACAGCAGGCCGATCGCGAAGGTGGTCAGTCCTTCGAAGAAGCTGGCCGTCGCCCCGCTGGCCGGCAGCAGGCTGGCAAGCACCACCGTGGTCACCAGGGCGAGCGTGAAGTTGTCGGGGAGGAAGCGTGATCGGGCCATGGGCGCAATTGGAAACGCGCGCCATTCAAAAGTGAAATGGATTTATCTGATAGATATATTTATCGCCCGCATCAATAGGCGCTTTGCGGCTCCTCACGGCGGCGCAGGCAGAAGTCGATGAGGTCGTCGAGTTCGCTGGCCTTGTCGAACACGGCGTCGGCGCCGAGTTGGGCGCACTTGCGGCGCATGTCGGTCGAGGCGTGGTTGCTCAGCACGACGATCTTTTGCGCCGGATCGCGGTCGCGGCAGGCCTCGAGGATGCGCAGGCCGGTGCCTTGTTTCAGGAACAGGTCCACGATGGCCAAGTCCCACTCGTCAGCGTGCGCTAGGAGCCAGCGCGCGCCGTCCTCCTCCGAATCGGCCGTGCCGACGGGGTCGACATGCGCCACCACGCGCAGCGTCTCGACGAGGTGATGACGAATCGTCGCGTTGTCCTCGACGATGAATGCTCTGACTGCAGCCATGGGTCTCCTTATCGGGCGGGAGGCTATGACTCGGTCGCACAGCGATACGCCGTCCCTGCGCGCTACCGAAAGTAGGAGAACTCCCCGTGCTCGAGACTACGCTGTCAAAGTGTCAGTACGGTGCAACCGGTGGTCTTGCGCGCTTCGAGGTCGCGATGCGCCTGCTGCACATCCGCCAGCGGGTAGCGTTGCTCGACCGGAATCTTCACGGCTCCGCTCTCGACCACGGCGAACAGGTCGTCCGCCATGGCTTGCGTGGTCTCGCGCGTGGCAATGTGGGTGAAAAGCGTCGGCCGCGTTACATAAAGCGATCCCTTGGACGCCAGCAGGCCCAGGCTGACTGGCGGCACCGGCCCGGACCCGTTGCCGAACACAGCCAGCAGGCCGAACGGTCGCAGGCAGTCGATCGAGCCCTCGAAAGTGTCCTTGCCGACCGAGTCATAGACCACCTTCACGCCCTTGCCGCCGGTGACCTCCCTGACCTGCTCGGCAAAGTTGCCGGTGCTGTAGTTGATCGCATGGGCGGCGCCATGGTCCAGCGCCAGCTTGCACTTGGCGTCGGTGCCGGCGGTGCCGATGAGTTTCAGCCCGAGCGCCCTCGCCCACTGGCAGGCAATCAGGCCCACGCCGCCTGCGGCCGCGTGGAAGAGGATGTGGTCTCCGGCCTGCAATCCTTCCGCGGGCAAGGTCTTCTTCAGCAGGTATTGCGCGGTCAGGCCCTTCAGCATCATGGCCGCGCCAGTCTCGAAGGAGATGCTGTCGGGCAACTTGCAGACGCTCTTGGCCGGCATCACGCGTAGCTCGCAATACGCGCCCGGGGGCTGGCTCGCGTAGGCGGCGCGGTCGCCCGCCTTCAGGTGCGTGACGCCCTCGCCCACCGCCTCGACCACGCCGGAAGCCTCCATGCCCAGCAGCAGCGGCATCTGGAACGGATAGAGCCCGCTGCGTTGGTAGGTATCGATGAAGTTCAGGCCCACCGCCTTGTGGCGAATGCGGATCTGGCCTGGGCCCGGATCGCCCACATCGACCTCGACGATCTTCAGTTCTTCCGGGCCGCCATGGCGGTCGATACGGACGGCTTTGCTCTGCATGTGCGGGAGTCCTCGCAGTGGTCAGGTGAACGGGGGATGGATCGTGCCACGAAATGAAAACCAATGTCGCAGCAGCGAGACAGGCCTGCGGGAAAGTCCTTGCTTCCGCCACGGCGGCGCACGGCCACGCGCCCCGTCCGTACAAGAGCTTCACGGCGCGCGCACAAAAAGCGAAGAACGACGGCGATTTCGGCGAAGCCTGCCGCGGCGCAGCCTGTACGCTGCGTCGATGAACACCCTGCCGACCCTGCCCTCCGTTCCCGCGGATGCCCTGCTGCGCCTGGACACCCTGCTGGCCAGCGGCCAGCGCAAATTGCTGGGCTTGATCGGCGCACCGGGCTCGGGGCAAGTCCACGTTGGCGGCGGCACTGCTCCAGGCGGTCGGAACGGACCGGGCCCAGGTCGTGCCGATGGATGGCTTCCACCTCGCGAACGTCGAACTCCAGCGCCTCGGCCGCGCCGGGCGCAAGGGCGCGCCTGACAGCGGCGCCATCGCAGTGCTGCCTTCCACGCAACTGGTCATCACCGAAGGCAACTACCTGCTGCATGACGTGGGGCCCTGGACGGGTGCGGCGCGCCTTCTCGACGAGACCTGGTATGTCGACATCGACGACGCCGTTCGCGAACAGCGCCTGGTGAGCCGCCATCGACAGTTCGGCCGCAGCGCCTAGGCCGCACTGGCCTTGGTGGCCAGTACCGACGCGCCGAACGCCCGGCTCATCGTCGCCACGAAGTCGCGCGCCGACCACGTGCCGCATGGTCCTGAGCCTCGTTCTCCCCGCCTGCAAGCGCGTCAGCGATCGCCGCCGAACTTCTTGCGAAACGCGGAAGGCGTCATGCCCTTCACGTCGAGGAAGCGGCGATTGAAGTTGGCGACGTTGTTGAATCCGACATCGCAGCAGATCGTCGGAGAGGGTTGGCGTGAGGGCATGCGGCGCTTGAATGGTGACGCCGCCGCGCCCTCATCCCAACCTTCTCCCGGAGGGAGAAGGAGCAAGACACGGAGCGCAGTCGCAGGCGTTCAGTACGTCCCGGGATACGCCCCGCCATCCGTCAGCACGTTCTGGCCGGTGATGTATGCGGCCTGCATGCTGCAGAGGAAGGCGCAAGTCGCCCCAAACTCCTCCGCGGTACCGAAGCGACCCGCCGGAATGGTCCGGGCCCGGGCGGCGCGGATGGTGTCGATGTCCTGGCCGGTCTTCTTCGCGGTGCCTTGCATCGTGCCCTTCAGGCGGTCGGTGTCGAAGGCGCCCGGTAGCAGGTTGTTGATGGTCACGCCCTTGGCGGCGATGGAGGTGCGCGCCACGCCGGCGACGAAGCCTGTGAGCCCGCAGCGCGCGCCGTTCGACAGGCCGAGGATGTCGATCGGCGACTTCACCGAACTGGAAGTGATGTTGACGATGCGCCCATAGCCGCGCGCGGCCATGCCGTCGACCGTGGCCTTGATGAGTTCGATCGGCGTGAGCATGTTGGCGTCCACGGCCTTGATCCACGCGTCGCGGTCCCAATCGCGGAAGTCACCCGGCGGCGGTCCGCCCGCGTTCGTGACGACGATGTCGTAGTCGGCATGCGCGGCGAAGGCTGCGGCGCGTCCTTCGACCGTGGTGATGTCGGCCGCCACATGCTTGACGAAGGGCGCGGCGGCGCCCGTCCCGGCGGCTCGCAGCGCGGACAGTTGCGCCGCTGCCGCCTGCAACGCGTCGGCGCCGCGCGCCACGATCACCACGTTCACGCCCTCGCGCACCAGCGCTTGCGCGCATCCCAGGCCCAGGCCCTTGCTCGCGCCACACACCAGGGCCGTCTTGCCCGCAATCCCGAAATCCATTGTTGAAATCCTCTTGCTCGTTGAAGGGAATAGTTCCGCGCGCCGAAGCCTTGGACACGCAAAAGAGCGGTGATGATCGTCCTAACGTGGTTCTGTGTCGACACTCAATCGATGAACACCGCAATACGTGCGAAACGTATTGGTTGTCCGCGCATTGATTCGATAGCATGTGAAATTAGTCACGAATCGCGGCCTTTGATTGAACAGGCCCGCCGGTTTGGTGCTAACTAAAAGACTCAGGGAGAAAGCGTGAATTTGCGATGGGTAGGCTTGGGCGCCGGCGTGGCCGCGGCATTGTTGTTGGGCTCCTGCGGGGGCTCGTCGGACCGGGAGAGCGGCCAGTTCGGCGGAATCACCGGGCAGCCGGCTTCCGCGGATTTTGCCGCGACCTTCGAGAAGCAGCGCGAACTCCGCCGCAAGATCGCCGCCCCTGCGCAGGCCCAGTGGTCCGCCGTGACCGACCTCTCCCTGGTGCCAGCCTCGGCCTCCGCCCTGCCCGACGGCAAGGTCTTGCTGTGGGCCGGTGAAAGCCGCTTCGCCGTGTCGAGCGACAGCAGCCGCACCTATTCGACCCTGTTCGATCCGGTCGCCATGACCGCGACCGACCGCCTGGTCAGCGAGACCGGGCACAACATGTTCTGCTCGGGCACGACCACCCTGGCCGACGGCAGCCTGCTCGTGGCCGGCGGCAGCGGCGAATCGAACACCAGCATCTACAACCCCGGCACCGCCCAGTGGACCACCGGCCCGGCACTGAAGATCAGCCGCGCCTACAACGCCAACACGATCCTGTCGGACGGCTCCGTGCTGACCATCGGCGGCTCCTGGGACCTCGGCAACGCCGGCGGCAAGGATGGCGAGGTGTGGAACGCGGCCACCGGATGGCGCAAGGTTCCAGGGCTGAAGATCGATTCCATGCTTTCGCCCGGCGGCGCGGAATACTGGGTGTCCGACAGCCACTTCTGGCTGCACCCGGCCGGCAACGGCAAGGTGTTTCATGCCGGTCCGGGCCGGCAGATGCACTGGCTCGACACGCGTGGCGAGGGCTCCGTCGAAGCCGTCGGCCCGCGCGCCGACGATGCGTTCAGCATCACCGGCAGCGCGGTCATGTACGACACCGGCAGGATCCTGAAGGCCGGCGGCGTCGACATGGCCACGACGGACAAGTCCAGCAACCAGAGTTACGTGATCGACCTCAACGCCGGCGTGTCGGTGCGCAAGATCAATCCGATGGCCTACCCGCGCGCCTACCACAACGCGGTGGTGCTGCCGAACGGGCAAGTGGTCGTGATCGGCGGCCAGACCATCGCGCTCGGCTTCAGCGACAGCAATGCGGTGATGGTGCCGGAACTGTTCGATCCGATCACCGAGACCTTCACGCCCATGCCCGCGATGTCGGTGCCGCGCAACTACCACAGCGTCGCGGTGCTGCTGCAGGACGGCCGCGTGATGTCCGCCGGCGGCGGCGTGTGCGGCGAAGGCTGCGCGGCCAACCACGCCGACCTCCAGATCCTCTCCCCGCCCTACCTGTTCAATGCGGACGGCAGCACCGCCACCCGCCCGGTGCTGCTGGGCGCCCCCGCACGCGCCGTGTACGGCAGCACGGTGAACGTGAGCACCGACAGCCCGGTCGCGGCGTTCTCGCTGGTGCGCATGTCCTCGACCACCCACACGGTCAACAACGACCAGCGCCGGCTGTCGCTGGCCTTCACCAGCCTCGGCGCCAACAACTACAGGATCGACGTGCCGAGCAATCCCGGCTGGGCGCTTCCGGGCGTCTACATGCTGTTTGCGATGAACGCGAACGGGACGCCTTCGGTGGCGAAGATGGTCACCATCGACGGCAGTGGTGCACCGCAACTGGCCGCGCCCGACGATCAACTGAGCGCGGTCGGCTCGACCCTGACCCTGCCGGTTCGCGCGACGAATCCCGGCGGCGCGCCCATCAGCTACAGCGCCGACGGCTTGCCCGACGGCCTGCACATCGACGCCGCCACGGGCGTCATCAGCGGCAGCCCGGGCCGCATCGGCACCTACGTGGTCAAGGTGGCGGCAGCCGCCTCCGGCAGCACGGTGAGCTGGCAGTTCCAATGGGTCGTCAACGATTCCAATCCAGCGTCGCGCTACGTCAAGCTGGTGTCGAACAGTTCTTTCAACGACAGCCCGCTGGCCTCGATCGCCGACCTCGATCTGTTGAACGAGGAAGGCGCCGTCCTGCCCCGCGGCCTCTGGAAGGCCACCGCCAGCAGTGCCGAGACCCGCGGCGAATACGCGCCCGCGGCATTCGCGATCGATGGGAACCCCGATTCCTACTGGCTCTCGCAATGGTCCGATCCGCTGGCGGTGCAGCCGCATTCCTTCGTGATCGACATGGGCTCGATGCAGCGCATCGGCGGATTCGCCTATCGACCGCGCCAGAACAGCGACAACTCGACGATCGCCCGCTACGACTTCTACGTGAGCGCCGACGGCGTGAACTGGGGCCCGCCCGTCTCGCAAGGGGACCTCCGCGACTACGGACCGAACCCCGGGCGCAAGACGGTGCACTTCAACAACGTCGCACGCGGCAGGCCGGCCAGCGCGTCGTCCGAACAGGCAGGCGGCGCCGCCACGCGCGCCGTCGACGGCGTGAACGACGGCAACTGGGCTTCCGGCTCCACCACCCAGACCGGGAGCAGCGCAAACCCGTGGTGGGAAGTGGACCTCGGCGCCGACTTCCGCATCCACGCGTTGCGACTGTGGAACCGCACCGATTGCTGTGCCGACCAACTGGGCAACTTCCAGGTGATGGTCTCGTCTGCGCCGATGTCCGGCAGGAGCTACGAGGCATTGATGGCCGACGACAGCGTGGGCAAGACGCTGGTGCCGGGCACTGCCGAACGCCTGACCACCTTGACCCCCGGCGCGACCGGGCGCTATGTGCGCGTGCAGCTTGCCGGCACTGGCGCCCTGAGCCTTGCGGAGGTCGAGGTGTTCGGCGTACCGGCGGCCAATCGACCGCCATCGCTGGGCGCGGTGGCTCCCCCCGCCACGCACCAGGGCGAGCAAGCCGCCTTCGCACTCGCCGCCAGCGACCCCGATGGCGACCCGCTCGCCTTCGAAGTGAGCGGCCTCCCCGCTGGCGTCAACTACGACGCCGCCAGCGGCATGATCGCCGGCTACCCATCGCAGAGCGGAAACTTCAGCGTGACCGCCACCGTCAGCGACGGCCACGGCGGCACCGCCTCCAGCCGTTTCGACTGGCGCATCCTGAACCCGCTGCCGGTGATCGAGCCCATTGCCGCACCCGCGGTGGGCGCGGGCCGAAGCGCAAGCTACACGGCCAGCGCGGGCGCTGACGGCAGCCTCCAATACAGCTGGGTGTTCGGCGATGGCAGCCCTTCCACAGGCTGGATCGCCGACGGCGGCGCCGACACGACCCATGCCTTCGCGGCGCCGGGGGTCTACAACGTCACCGTCTCGGCCCGCAGCGCGGACGGCACGGTCGTGACACGCAGCTTCATGCAGGCCGTCATCGGCAGGGAAGGCCCACCGGCGGGCGCGCCGGGGGGCCCACCCGCCGGCACCGGCGCCACCAGCGCCATTGCCAGTTCCATCCTGGCGGTGGAGCCACGCGCGGGCGCCAGCGAGCGCGTCTGGGTGCTCAACCAGGATGCGGACACCGTATCCGTCTTCGACTCCAGCGACGGCTATCTGGTGGCCGAGATCGCGGTCGGGGTCCAGCCGCGCAGCGTGAGCCTCGGCAAAGGCATTGCCGTCGTTGCCAACAAGGGAGCGGCCAGCCTCAGCGTGCTGGGCACCGGCACGCTGAAGGCAGTGCGAACGGTGGACTTGCCGCGCGGGTCGCAGCCGTACGGCGTGCTCGTCGCGCCCGACGGCAGCACCTATGTGGCGCTCGAAGCTACCGGTCGCCTGCTCAAGTTCGACAATGCCTGGACCCAGACTGCCGACGTGGCCGCCCCCGGCGTGCGCCACCTCGCCCTGTCAGCTGACGGCAAGCGCCTGCTGGCCACGCGCTTCATCACCGCACCACAGCCCGGCGAAGGCACGGCCAGCGTGCGCGGCGACGTCGACGGCATGAAGACCGGCGGCGAGGTCACCGAATTCGACCCCGCCACGCTGGCCGTGGTCCGCCGCTTCGTGCTGCAGCACAGCGACAAGGCGGACGGCTCGGTGCAGGCGCGCGGCGTGCCCAACTACCTCGGCGCGCCCGCCATCGCACCCGACGGCCAGAGCGCGTGGATCCCGTCCAAGCAGGACAACATCCGGCGCGGCGGCCTGCGCGACGGCCAGCCACTGAGCTTCGAGAGCACCGTGCGTGCCATTTCCTCCCGCCTGGACCTGGCGACGAACACCGAGGACTATCCCGGCCGCGTCGACCACGACAACAGCGGCGTGGCCAGCGCCGCCGTCTACCACCCCAACGGCGCCTACATTTTCGTGGCGCTCGAAAGCTCGCGAGAAGTCGCTGTGCTCGACGCCGCCGGCAAGCGCGAGCTGATGCGCCTGGCGGTGGGCCGGGCGCCGCAGGGCGTGGCAGTGTCGACCGACGGCATGCGCCTCTACGTCAGCAACTTCATGGACCGCACGGTCGGCGCCTACGACCTGGGTCGGCTGCTGCAATACGGCGAGCCCACCATCGGCCTGATCGGCGCCGTGCCTGGCACGACCACCGAAAGGCTGGCGCCCGAGGTCCTGCGCGGCAAGCAGTTCTTCTACGACGCCAGGGACCCGCGCCTGGCCCGCGACGCCTACCTGAGTTGCGCAAGCTGCCACAACGACGCGAGCCATGACGGCCGCACCTGGGACTTCACCAGCCTTGGGGAAGGCCTGCGCAACACGATCTCGCTGCGCGGCCGGGCCGGCGGCCAGGGCCGGCTGCACTGGAGCGGCAACTTCGACGAGCCACAGGACTTCGAAGGCCAGATCCGCAACCTCGCCCGCGGCACCGGGCTCATGACCGATGCCGCATTCAACGCCGGCACCCGCAGCCAGCCGCTGGGCGACCCGAAGGAGGGTCAAAGCGCGGACCTGGATGCGCTGGCGGCCTACCTGCGCTCGCTCAACGCATTCAGCGCGAGCCCGCTGCGCAGTGCAGACGGCAGCCTCACCGCGCAGGCCGTCAATGGCAAGACAGTGTTCGCCGCGCAGTGCGCCACATGCCACGGCGGCCCCGCCTTCACCGACAGCGCGACCAATCGCCTGCACAACGTCGGGACCCTCAAGCCGGGCAGCGGCAAGCGCCTCGGGGCACCACTCAACGGGCTCGACACGCCCACGCTGCGCGACGTCTGGGCCACCGCGCCGTACCTGCACGATGGCACGGCGGCCACTGTCGAGGACGCCGTGCGCGCCCACGCAAACCTGAGCCTGAGCGACGCGGACCTGCTCGCCGTCAGCGCCTTCGTCAAGCAGATCGGCAACGAGGAGACCCGCGCGCCCCACGTCCCGGGCAGCGGCACCGGGCTGTTGGGCAGCTACTTCAACAACATCACGTTGAGCGGGCAGCCGGCGCTCGTGCGCGTCGAACCGGTGGACTTCGACTGGGGCCTGGGCTCGCCCGGCGCGCCGATCGGCGTCGACTTCTTCTCGGCACGCTGGACCGGCATGATCGAGGCGCCCGCCACGGGCAGCTACCAGTTCCGTACGCTGCTGGACGACGGCGTGCGGCTGTGGATCGACGACAAGCTGATGATCGACCACTGGACGTACCACCCGGACTACGACACCACCGCGCCGCTGAACCTGGTGGCCGGTCGCCTCTACCGCATACGCGTCGAGTACTTCGAATGGACGCACGGCGCGTCGATGCGCCTGGAATGGAAGCCGCCCGGCGCGGGCGCGTTTTCGACGACGCCTGCCGAACGCCTTTATCCAGGCTGAGCACCGCGCGGTGAGACTGCCGGGGCGAGATCCTTCGTGCCCCGGCCCAAGTTCGTCACGCAAGTCGCACCGCCAGTCGGTGGCAGCCCTGCAGGTCTTGTTACGATGAAAAGTCATCCTTTCGTTTGCCGCGCGTTGCATCGGCCAGCGATGCCGAAGGTGGGATGAACAAGAAAATCAGGGAGAGGAAGAAGTGAAGCTACGTTCAATTGGCAGGGGGCGGGTGTGGCCTTGCGCAGTGACAGGGCTTGTCCGGCACGGCGTCGACGGGCATCCGTCATGAAGCGCGGCCTGATCCTCCCGGTCGTGGTGCTGGCGATGATCGCCGTGGCGAGCGGACTGTCGTCAGGAGCCGATGCGCCGTTGCCATCCGGTGTCGCCACCGCGGGGCGCAGCGCATTCGTCGGCGAAAAGCCGCTGGTGGCGCGCCTGCCGGGCCACACCTTCGACCTGCCGGCAGAAGCCGTGCGATGCATCAACTGCCACGCGCCCTCCACCGGCACCACCGGGCAGACGGCATTCGCACCGCTCCTCACCTCCAGGTATCTCAATGAGTTGCGCTCCCGGCGCGGCGGCCCCGGCAGCCGCTATGACCCCGCCTCGTTCTGCCGGCTGCTGCGCGAGGGCCTCGACCCGGCCGGCGTGATGGTCAACACCGCCATGCCGCGCTACGACATCTCGCCCCAGGGATGCGACGACTTGTGGGCGCACCTGAGTTCGCAATGAAGCGCCGCGCCATCCTGCGCGCCAGCATGGCCGCGCTCCCCGCGCTGTGCTTCGGGACGGCGCGCGCGCACAACGCGGCCGGCGAAGTGCGCCCGCCGCTGCCGGCGCCCGACATCCAGGTGACATCGAATGGCGGCAGCAAGTCGCAGCTGCGGGACCTGCTCGCAGGCCGGGCCACTGCGCTGCAATTGATGTTCACGGGTTGCAGTTCGGTGTGTCCGATCCAGGGCGCGTTGTTCGCGCAAGTGCAAGCCGCATTGCCGCGCGGCGATGCGCCGCTGCAATTGCTGTCGGCCAGCATCGACCCGCTGGGCGACGACCCCAGGGCATTGACCGCATGGCTGGGCCGCTTCGGGGCGGGTCCGCGCTGGAGCGCTTTTTCGCCCGCGCCCGCGTCGCTCGACCGCTGGCTGGACTTCCTGGCCGGCCGCAGCGTGGGCCCCGACAAGCACACGGCCCAGGTCTACTTCTTCGATCGCCAGGCCCGGCTGGTGCTGCGCACCGTTGATTTCCCCAGGCCCGCCGAGGTCGCGCGCCTGCTGGCCCAGTTGGTCGCACTGAAATGACCAACGTGCCAAGAAGGTGCGAAGATTTCGTAGCGAGGGCGCCGAGCTCGGGTTGAGGAGCGGAACCGTACTCAGGTACGGTGACAACGAAGTTGCGGCAAAGGCTAACAATTGCGCGAAGCGCTTGTTATGCCGGAGTCAACACCGGAGGCCCGGGATCGGTGGCCGCAGTAGAAAGATTCGTACCGTCTAGCGACCGGTGCGCGTGAACACGAAGATGCCAGCGATCACCAGCACCGTGCCCGCCGCGATCCAGACGGTGAAGGGCTCGCCCAGGATGACGATGCCCATCAGGATGGTCGACATCGGCCCGATCATGCCGGTCTGTGCCGCCACCGCGGCGCCGATGCGTTCGACGGCCATCATCACCATCAGCACCGGCACCGCGGTGCAAGCGGTGGCGTTGAGCACCGACAGCCAGATCACCTCGGGCGCCACCGCAAAGGCCGCGCTCACCGGCCGCAACACGGCGAACTGCGCGATGCAGAAGAGGCACGCCACGCTGGTCGCCAGGCCCACCAGGCGCAGCGACGCCAGCCGCTTGACGAATTCGCCGCTGTACACGAGGTAGCCGGCATAGCTCACCGCACTGAGGAAGCAAAGGAACGCGCCCCACGCCGCCGTTCCGCCGCCCGCGCCCGTGCCGCCCCAGATCTCGTGGCCGAACACCAGCGCGACACCGGTGTAGCTGATGGCCATGCCGACGAGTTGCGCGCGCGATGCGCGGCGCCGGTACAGCACCCAGCCGAACAGCAGGACCAGCGTCGGATTGAGATACAGGATGAGCCGCTCGAAGCCGGCGCTGATGTACGCGAGCCCCGCAAAGTCGAGGAAGCTGGCGAGGTAGTAGCCGGAGAAGCCAAGGCCCAGCACGCCGAGCCAGTCGCGCGTCGTGAGCGCGGGCTTGCCGCGCCCCGCCCACCAGGCCATGAGCGCGAACAGCGGCAGTGCGAACAGCATGCGCAGCATGATCAGCGTGACCGCGTCCACCCCATGGCGGTACGCGAGCTTGACGATGATCGCCTTGCCGCTGAACGCGATCGCGCCCACTGTCGCAAGCACCAGGCCGGCTGCGCGGCCGGCGCTCCTGGGCTGTGCGGGGAACGCAAGGCCGACTGCGTCAGTCTGCGGGTGTGGCCCCCTCGAAGGGCTTTGGGGGAGCGACACGAAGGGCGCGGATCCTGTGGGTGGGCCTAGTAACCGGCGGCGAGGCCGTCGCGCCGCGGGTCGCTGGCCGCCACATACCCTTCAACGCCGGGATCGCCCTTGCGCCAGATGAACTGGCCGGCGCCGAAGTCCTGGTACGAATCGTTGATCACGTCCATCTCGTGCCCGAGGTTGCTCAGGCCCTGGATGGTCTGCGCGTTCATCGCGGACTCGACGTTGATGTTGAGGCCCGCATTGAAGCGCCAGCGCGGTGCGTCGCATGCCGCCTGCAGGTTCTGCCTGTAGTCGATCATGCGCACCAGGGTCTGCATGTGCCCTTGCGGCTGCATGTTGCCGCCCATCACGCCGAAGCTCATCACCGGCTGGCCGTCCTTCGTGAGGAAGGCCGGGATGATCGTGTGGAACGGCCGCTTGCCCGGCGCCACGACGTTGGGGCTGTCCGCCTTGAGGCTGAAGCCGTGGCCGCGGTTCTGCAGGCTGATGCCGAACTCCGGCTCCACGCAACCCGAGCCGAAGCCCATGTAGTTGCTCTGGATGAAGCTGACCATCATGCCGCTCTCGTCCGCCGCGGTGAGGTAGATGGTGCCGCCCTTGACAGGGTTGCCCGCCTTGAAGTCCTGTGCCTTGTTCACGTCGATCAGTCTGGCACGCGAAGCCAGGTACGCGTCATCGAGCATTTGCGCGGGGGTCACCGTCATCGACGATGGCTCCGACACATAGCGGTAGACATCGGCGAAGGCCAGTTTCATCGCCTCGATCTGCAGGTGCTGCGACGCGACCGAGTCGACCGGCAGCGAGGCGATGTCGAACTTCTCGAGGATGCCGAGCGCGATCAACGCCGCGATTCCCTGGCCGTTGGGCGGGATCTCATGCAGCGTGTAGCCGCGGTAGTCGCGCGAGATCGGCGTGACCCATTCGGGCTGGTAGGCCGCGAGGTCGGCCACGGTGAGTGCGCCGCCGTGCTCCCTGGAAAACCTGGCGATGGCCTCGGCGATTTCGCCGCTGTAGTAGGCCTCGCCCTTGGTTCGCGCAATCGCCTTGAGGGCGCGCGCGGCGGCGGCAAAGCGGAACAGTTCGCCCACTTCGGGCGCGCGGCCCCACGGCAGGAAAGCCTGCGCGAAGCCGGGCTGCGATTGCAGCAGTGGCGTGGCGGCCGCCCACTTCTGCTGCACCACGGGCGGCATCAGGTAGCCGCGCTCGGCGATGTCGATGGCCGGCGCCATCAGGTCGGCAAACGGCAGCTTGCCGAAGCGGTCGCTCATCGCGACCCAGCCCCGCACCGCGCCCGGCACCGTCACCGAGTCGATGCCGCGCTGCGGCGGCGCGGTCTTGTCGGTGCCGTACTTGTTGATGAAGTAGTCGGGTGTCCAGGCCTTGGGCGCGGGGCCGGAGGCGTTGAGGCCATGCAACTGCTGGCCGTCCCAGAGGATGCAGAAGGCGTCGCTGCCCAGGCCATTGCTCACCGGCTCGACCAGCGTCATCACGGCGGCTGCGGCGATCGCCGCGTCCACCGCATTGCCGCCCTGGTAGAGGATGCGCAGGCCGGCCTGCGCGGCGAGCGGATGCGAAGTCGACACCACGTTGCGCGCGAACACCGGGATGCGGGTGGAAGGATACGGATTGGCGTAGTCGAATTTCATGCAGGGCCTCGTCGATGAGCAACTGATTATTCGGGAAACACCGTAGAACCGGCTTTGCCGGGCCACCGGTGTTGCCCCCGGTGGGGGGTGGGCGGCCTACACGAAGTGAGGCCAACCTGGGGAGGAGCAACTGTTCTTACCGCGGAACCGGCTTCGCTGAGCCGCTGGGGTTGCCCCCGGTCGGGGTGGGAGTCGCGCACGCAGTGCGCAGCGACCTGGGGCGAGCCTACTTATTCGCTCGTGATCTTGCGTTCGACAATGATCTTCTTCCACTTGGCTGTGTCGTCGGCCATGGTCTTGGCCAGTTGCGCCGGCGTGCTGGTGACCGGTTCGATGCCCAGGCGCGAGAGCTTGTCCTTCATGTCGGGATCCGCCAGCGCCGCGTTGGCAGCGGCGTTGATGCGCGCCACCATCTCGGGCGGCATGCCCTTGGGACCGTACAGGCCGAACACGGTGTTGGACTCGTAGCCGGGCAGCGTGTCGGCCACCGCCGGCAGGTCAGGCGCGAGCGGACTGCGCTTGAGCGACGTGACGCCCAGCGCGCGAATGCGCCCGTCGCGCACATAAGGCAGGCCGGTGGGCAATGAATCGAACAGCAGGTCGATCTTTCCGCTCATCAGGTCGGGCATGGCGAGTGCGGTGCCCTTGTACGGGATGTGCGTGACCTGCACGCCGGCCTGCGCCTTGAACAGCTCTGCCGAGAGCTGCACGATGGTGCCGGGGCCGCTGGACGCGTAGTTGAGCTTGTCGGGGTTCTTCTTCGCGTAGTCGATGAATTCCTTCACCGTCTTCGCGGGCGAGCTGGTTGGCACCAGCATGATGCTCGGCGCATTGCCGACGTGGGCGATGGGCGTGAAGTCGGCCACCGTGTCGTAGGGCAGCTTGTTGGGCAGCGCGGGACCGATGGCATGCGTGCTGGTGGTGGCCAGCAGCAGCGTGTAGCCGTCGGCCGGCGCCTTGGCGGCAGCGTCGGATCCGATGGCGCCGCCGGCGCCCGGCTTGTTGTCGATGACGAAGGTGGCGCCCAGCTTCTCGCCCATCTTGTGGGTCAGCGTGCGCGCGAACAGGTCGGTGGCGCCGGCCGCCGGGAAGGGCACGATCAGGCGAATCGGCCTCGACGGATAGTTCTGCGCCCATGCGGGCAGGGTCGACATGAGCAGCGTGGCCGCCAGCGCGAAGCTTCTACGTTTCATTGGAATCGGTTCTTTCATGGACATCTGGAGGGCATGGCGCGCTCGCCTCCCCGCGAGCCGCAGGCTCCGATTGGACACGCCGCCGATTCAAACGGGAAATGGATTTATCTGATAGATATATGATCGTCCCGCATGAATGTGACGCTGCGCCAACTTCGGGTTTTCCTGGCCGTGGCCGAGACCCGCAACTTCAGCCGCGCGGGTGACCAGATCGGCTTGACGCAGCCTGCGGTCAGCCGGTCGATCCTGGAATTCGAAGCGCAGTTCGGTCTCAAGCTGCTGGATCGCACCACGCGTGAAGTCTCGCTCACCGAGGCTGGGCAAACACTGGCGGCGCGGCTCGACCGGGTGCTCGACGAACTGGAGCAAACCCTGCTCGACGTGCAGGGCATGTCGAACGCACGCCGCGGCAAGGTGCGCGTGGCCAGCAGCCCGACGCTGTCGGCCAACCTCATGCCGGCCTGCATTGCGGCCTGTGCGCGCATGGAGCCGGACATCGAACTCGTGCTGCTCGACCGCATCCAGCAGGATGTGCTCGACAGCGTGCGCGCCGGCGAGGTCGACTTCGGCGTGGTCATCGAGCCCGCCTCACAGGACGATCTCCAGTGCGAGACCATCCTGTCCGACCCCTTCTGCCTCGTCGTGCCGCCCGGCCATCGGCATGCGGAGCGCAAGCAACTGCGCTGGTCGGCGCTCGACGGCGAGGCGCTGGTACTGCTCGACCATGCCTCTGGCAGCCGCCGCCTGATCGACCAGGCGTTGCTGCGTCACGGCGCCAATTGCACGGTGCGCCAGCAGGTCGGCCATCCGACGACCGCCTTCCGCATGATCGAGGCCGGCCTCGGCATCAGCGTGATGCCATCGCTGGCGGTGCCGCCCGCGGGCTTTCGCAACCTGCAGGTGGTGCAACTCATCCCGCGCGTCGAGCGCGCCGTGATGCTGGTCCACCGCCGCAACCGTGCCCCCGCCCCGCTGGCGCAACGCGTGTGGAGCCTGATCCGGGACACCGCCGCCGAGACCCGCCCCGCCCCATAGAAAACGGCGCCAAAGGCGCCGCCGTATTCATCCAGAGGTCACGAGCCCATTCCAGAAACACCGTGGAACCGGCTTTGCCGGGCCACTGGTGTTGCCCCCGGTAGGGGGTGGGAGTCGCGACACGAAGTGGCGCAGCGACCTGGGGGCGAGCTTAGTCCTCTTCTTCGTGGAACGCCTCTTCGCGCTTCGCCTTGATCGACGGCATCAGCACGATGATCAGCAGCAGCGCGGCAGCAGCCAGCAGCACCGCCGAGATCGGACGCAGCACGAACACGCTCCAGTCGCCGCGCGACAGCAGCAGCGCGCGGCGCAGGTTCTCTTCCATCATCGGCCCGAGGATGAAGCCCAGCAACAGAGGCGCAGGCTCGCAACCCAGCTTGTAGAACAGGTAGCCGATGAAGCCGAAGCCGCCCACCATCCAGATGTCGAAGGTGTTGTTGTTGGTCGAGTACACGCCGATCGCGCAGAACAGCACGATCGCCGGGAACAGGAACTTGTAGGGCACCGACAGCAGCTTGATCCACATGCCGATCAGCGGCAGGTTCAGGATGATCAGCATCGCGTTGCCGATCCACATCGAGGCGATCAGGCCCCAGAACAGCTCCGGGTTGCTGGTCATCACCTGCGGGCCAGGCTGGATGTTGTGGATGGTCATCGCACCCACCATCAGCGCCATCACGGCGTTGGGCGGAATGCCCAGCGTCAGCAGCGGGATGAACGAGGTTTGTGCGCCGGCGTTGTTGGCCGCTTCCGGCGCCGCCACGCCACGGATGTTGCCCTTGCCGAACGGCACTTCGCCCGGTTGCAGCTTGGTCTTCTTCTCGATCGTGTAGGCCGCGAAAGCCGCCAGCAGCGCACCGCCGCCGGGCAGGATGCCCAGGGCCGCACCCAATGCCGTGCCGCGCAAGACCGCAGGCGTCATGCGCTTGAAGTCTTCGGCGGTCGGCATCAGGCCCGACACCTTGGCGGTGAACACCTCGCGCTCATGCTCCGGACGCGAGAGGTTGGCAATGATTTCGCCGTAGCCGAACACGCCCATCGCGATGGCGACGAAGCCGATGCCGTCGGTCAGTTCAGGGATGTCGAAGCTGAAGCGCGCCACGCCCGAATTCACGTCGGTGCCGACCAGGCCCAGGCACAAGCCCAACACGATCATCGCAATGGCCTTGAGCAGCGAGCCTGAAGCCAGCACCACCGCGCCGATCAGGCCCAGGATCATCAGCGAGAAGTATTCGGCCGGGCCGAACTTGAAGGCCAGTTCGGTCAGCGGCGGCGCAAAGGCGGCCAGGATCAAGGTGCCCACGCAGCCCGCGAAGAAGGAGCCCAGGCCGGCGGCAGCCAGCGCTGGCCCGGCCCGCCCCTTTCGCGCCATCTGGTAGCCGTCGATCACGGTCACCACCGATGACGATTCCCCCGGCAGGTTGACCAGGATGGCGGTGGTGGAGCCGCCGTATTGCGCCCCGTAGTAGATGCCGGCCAGCATGATCAGCGCCGACACGGGTGGCAATGCATAGGTGGCGGGCAGCAGCATCGCGATGGTCGCGACGGGGCCGATGCCCGGCAGCACGCCGATCAGCGTGCCCAGGATGCAACCAACCAGGCAATACAGCAGGTTGGTGAAAGTGAACGCGACGCCGAAGCCCAGCGACAGGTTGTTGATCAAATCCATGGTCTGCTTTCTCTCAACCCGTGATGAAGGTCGGCCAGACCTGGATCTGGAGCTTGAGCGCCCAGATGAATGCGATGTAGCTGCCGATGGCGAGCACGGTGGCCAGCACGAGGACCTTCTTCAGGTCGAACTCGTGGCCGGCCAGGCTGGCGATGATGACCAGCGCATAGATCGCGACGATCATGCCCATCGCCGGGATGCCGATGCTCGGCAGGCCGCCGAGCAGCACGCCGAACGCGAGGTTGGCGCCGATGATGAAGACGATCTGCCGCCAGGCCCATGACCCGATGGGATCGCCGTCCTCGGTCTCGGCCGTCATGCTGGTGAACATGATCACGAGGCCGATCAGCCCCATGACGATGCCCAGCATCAGCGGAAAGTAGCCTGGCCCCATGCGCGCGCCGTTGCCGACGTTGTAGGTGCTGGCCCCCCATGCGAATGCCGCACCCATCACGGCAAACATCAGCCCAGAGAAAAAGTCTTTTTGACTCTTGATTTTCACGAACGGTCTCCTCGAATGAATCGAGCAGACATTGTCCGGTCAGCTTCCGGTCAGCTTGATGTGGATTTCACTAACCGACAGGCTAGGGATTACCCGAGACGCGCAGGGCGCGCAGAAGGTGTGAAAAGTTCGCAGCGCAGGCCCGAGGTCGGTGGCCGCAGTGGAAAGATTCGCAGCCTCTCACTCGAGCGGCGGTGTCGCGGCCAATACTTCCTCGATGGTGGTCACGCCTTCGGCCACGCGCAGCGCGCCGGCCAGTCGCAAGGGCCGCATGCCGTCGGCCACCGCCTGGCGGCGCAGGCCCTGCAGGTTGGGCTCCTTGTTGACCAGACCCTTGAAGGTCTCGCTGACGGAGAGCAGTTCGTAGAGGCCCATGCGCCCCATGTAGCCGGTCATGCGGCAATCGACGCAGCCGACCGCCTTGCAGGGGCGCATCGAGCCGCTGATCTGCCAGGGCGCGACGAACTCGGCGAGCTTCTCGCGCGTCATCTCCTCGTCGGGCTTCTTGCAATGCGGGCACAGCGTGCGCACCAGCCGCTGCGCCAGCACGCCGAGCATCACCGCGTTGATGAGGTACGAGGGCACGCCCAGCTCCATGAGGCGTGTGATGGCGCTGGGTGCATCGTTGGTGTGCAGCGTGCTGAACACCAGGTGGCCGGTGAGCGCGGCCTGCACGGCCATGTCGGCGGTGGGCAGGTCGCGGATCTCGCCGACCATGATGATGTCCGGGTCCTGCCGCATCAGGGCGCGCAGGCCCTCGGTGAAGCCGAAGTCGAGTTGCGGCTGCACCTGGGTCTGGTTGAACGAGGGCTCGATCATTTCGATCGGGTCCTCGATGGTGCTGACGTTGACCTCCTCGGTCGCCACGCGCTTGAGCGTCGAATAGAGCGTGGTGGTCTTGCCCGAGCCGGTCGGCCCCGTCACCAGGATGATGCCGTGCGGCCGCGTCACCAGTTGCTGCCAGCGTTGCGCATCGTGCTGCGCGAAGCCGAGCGCGTCGAGGTCCTTGACCGCGGTGTCGGGATCGAAGATCCGCATCACCATCTTCTCGCCGAAGGCGGTCGGCAAGGTGGACAGGCGCATTTCGACTTCATCGCCGCGCATGTTGCGGGTCTTGATGCGGCCGTCCAGCGGGCGCCGCTTCTCGACCACGTCCATGCGGCCGAGCAGCTTGATGCGCGCGACCATCGCGTTCATCACGCCCATCGGCATCTGGTAGGCCGGATGCAGCACGCCGTCGATGCGGAAGCGGATCACGCCCTGCTCGCGGCGCGGCTCCAGGTGGATGTCGCTGGCACGCTGGTCGAAGGCGTATTGCCAGAGCCAGTCCACCACCTGCACCACGCTCTGGTCGTTCGCGTCGAGCTGCTTGTTGCTCTTGCCCAGTTCCACCAGTTGCTCGAAGCTGGCGCTCGCGCTGGCGCCGCCGCTGCCGGCCTTCTGCGCGGCCCGCACCGACTTGGCCAGCGCGAAGAACTCGGCCCGGAAGCGCTGGATGTCGGCCGGGTTGGCCACCACGCGGCGCACCTTGCGGCGGGCCTGGCGCTCGACCTCGGGAACCCAGTCGGTGATGAAGGGCTCCGCCGTGGCGACCACCAGCTCGGTGGGCGAGACCTGCACCGGCAACACCTTGTGCCGCTCGGCATAGGCTGCGCTCATGGTGTCGGCCACCTTGCCCACGTCGACCTTGAGCGGATCGATGCGCAGGTAGGCGAGGCCCGCGCGACCGGCCAGCCACTGCGTCAGCATTTCAAGATCGAGCGGCTTGCCGTCCTGCTCGCGCGTCATCGCGACATTGGCGAGCCGCACGATGGGCGCCTGCTTGCTCTCGGCCTGGGCGCAGCGTGCGATGGTGCGCTTGGCCTCCTCGCGCGAGATGACGCCGTCCAGCGCCAGCCATTCGATGAGCTGGCGCAGTTCGAGCGGACCCTCGTGCGGGACCGACGCGGGATTCGTGGGATGCAACGGCGTGACTGCGCTCATTGGAAAACCTTCATGCTGCGCACTGCGATACGAGTGACTCGGGCGGCCTGGCGGCGCTCATTGGACAACCTCCGCGCTACGGTGCGAGCGCCTTCGGGCGGCCGGGCGACGCTCATGGATTCAGGGGTTTGAACACCCGCAGCCACTTGGGCGCGGGCAGGCTCCAGCGAGTCTGGATGGTTTGTGCCCGCTCGGCAAGCAGCGGGCGCTTCGGACGTTGCGGCGTGCGATGCGCGAGCACCACGGTGTTGCCTTCGCGCGTCGGCTTGAAGGTCCAGACTGCATCGGCGCCGAAGGCACCGACGATCTGCTCCAGGCTGCGCGCGTAGCTCGACGAGCGGCCGAACAGGTTGACCGTCATCGCGCCGTCTTCGGTGAGGAGGTGGCGGCAATCGGCGTAGAAGGCTTCGCTGTCGAGCACCGGCGCGGCGGCTTCATGGTCGTACAGGTCGACCTGCAGGGCATCCACCGTGCCGAGCCACTGCGGCTTGCGGATCTCGGCGCCGGCTTCGGCGATGACGACGCTCAGCTTCAGGTCGTCGGCCGGCAGCTTGAACCAGCCGCGGCAGGCCGCGACCACCTGCGGGTTGAGCTCGATCGCCGTGGTGCGCATGCGCAGGGTCTTGCGGCTGAACTTGGTGAGCGTCGCGGCGCCGAGGCCGAGCTGCATCGCATGCCGGTTCATCACGCTGGATGGCTCGACGAACAGCAGCCAGGCCATCATGCGCTGCACGTACTCGAGCTCGATCTCGAAGGGCGCGTCGAGCTTCATCGAGCCCTGGACCCATTCGGTGCCCAGGTGCAGGTAGCGGATGTCGCCCCAGTCAGAGAAATTGACCTCGGGGAGTTCGATGGGTTTGGTTTTCATGAAGATGGTGGCGCTATGCCATGGTGCACGAACACCTCGCGCCAGGCATCGAGCTTGCGCTGGAAGCTCCAGCTCGCATTGGCCGGGCTGGTGGACGGCAGCTTGTAGACGGGCACGCCGAGTTGCGACGTGTGGCGGGAATGACGGAAGCTCTCGCCGCCGTTATGGACGATGGCCGCGAGCCTGGGCAATTCGAGGCTGGCGATGTCGTTGACGACCGCATCGCGGATCGCAGTGTCGAGGCTGCCTTCGCGGCGGCATGCGGCGTAGACGTCCCAGAGGCCGAGGCCGCGATCGAGCAGCCATGCCCCGCGCGCTGCATAGCCATCGGCGCCGTCCGGCAGCGGATGGGCGGGCCACACGGCTTGCAGGATCTTCCAGAAATGGTTCTGCGGGTGCGCATAGTACTGCTGACGCGCTATTGACCGCGCACCGGGAAAGCTGCCTAAGATGAGGACGGCGGTGTCGCTCGAGACGAGCGGCGCCAGCCCCGTGAGCATGGCGCCGGTTTCGTCGTTGCGTCGTGGTGCCAGCTTGTTCATAACGCCTGCCGGTCAGTCGGCTTTGGCGCCCTCAAGGAAACGGACATGAAGGACATGATGAATTCGGAAGCGATCTGGGTGTTCCTGACGACGCAAGGGGTGGATTTTGGCCTGAAAGTCATCGGTGCCATCGTTGCCTGGGGCATCGGGCGCTGGCTGATCCAGCTGGCCCAACGGCTGCTCGGCAAGGCGCTGGAGCGGGGCAAGCGCATGGATGCCACGCTGAGCAACTACATCGTCTCGATTGTCGGCGTGATGCTGAACATCCTGCTGATCCTCTCGATCCTGGACATGTTCGGCATCAAGACCACGTCCTTCGCCGTGCTTCTTGCAGGCGCGGGCCTGGCCATCGGCACGGCGTGGGGCGGCTTGCTCACGCACTTCGCGGCCGGCGTGTTCCTGCAGGTTTTGCGGCCCTACGGCGTGGGCGACTTCGTGACCATCGGCGGGGTCACCGGCACGGTCAGCGAACTGGGCCTGTTCGGCACCACCGTGATCACGCCCGACAACACCATTTGCGTGATCGGCAACAACAAGGTGCTGTCCGATACCGTGCAGAACTTCAGCCGCCTCAAGTTCCGCCGCGTGGACGTGACGGCCAAGATCGCCAACGGCGTGGACGTGAACCAGGCCATCGAATTGCTGAAGGCGGCGGTCGGCAAGATTCCCAACATCTCTCCGGACCAGGTGCCGGATGTCGAGATCCTGCAGTTCACGCCCGAAGGGCCACTGCTGGCAGTGCGGCCCTACACGCACACCGACCACTACTGGCAGGTCTACTTCGACACGCACCGCGCCATCGTGCAGACCTTCGGCGCGGCGGGCTATCCGACACCGGAAACGCCCATCGTGCGGCGCAGCATCGTGCCGCCGGTGCCGCCCGCGGAGCTCAAAGCCCAGTAACGACAAGACCCGCCGGCGGCGGGTCTTGTCCGTTCGCTGCGCCGAGGCGGAAGCTCAGGGCTTTTGCGCCGGAAGCTCCGAACCGATCTTGTCGCCGACCTTGCGGGTGGCGTCCGCGGCCGAGGTACCGGCGTTGCTCACAGCCTTCCCGGTGGCGCTCGCTGCGTTGCCGGTCGCGTCCACGGCCTTGCTGGTGCCAGACTTCGTCGCATCCCAGCCCTTTTCGGTCGTCTTCTTGGTGGCGTCCCAGCCCGAGGCCGTGGTCTTCTTGGTCTTGTTCCAGGCCTTCTTGCTGCCCGTCTTCGTGGAGTCGTAGGCTTTGACCGTGCCTTCCTTGGTGGCGTCGTATGCCTTCACGGTGCCTTCCTTGGTCGCGTCATAGGCCTTGACCGTGCCCTTCTTCGTCGCGTCGTATGCCTTGACGGTGCCTTCCTTGGTCGCGTCGTAGGCCTTGACCGTGCCTTCCTTGGTCGAGTCGTAGGCCTTCTTGCTGGCGTCTTCGACCTTCTCAGTGGTGCTCGGGGCAGCCGTCTGCGCAACGGCCGGCACGCACACCGATGCCACGGCGATGACCAGTGCAGCAGGCAGCAGGCGGATGGAGGTGGTGTTCATTTCAAAAGCTCCTTCGATGTTGGATCGTGCATTCACGTGACGGTTGCCACACGGCAGCAACGGTCTCCGAGAACCCGAGGATGACACCAAAAACATGCCTTGTAACCCGCCTGTGGCAAATCGGGTACTCGGCCTACCCGGCCGTCAGCGCAAGCCTACGAACTGGGGGCTGTTCACACTACCAACGGAGTCACTGGTCGTTTGATCAGCCTCTGGTCAGCGTTTGCAGACGAGGTAGCGCGTCGAGCGCATTGCGGGTCGTCGCCAGCGCCAGCGCCTCGGGCTCGATGTCACGCAGCGCGGCCATGACGCCGGCGATGCGAGGCAATTCGGCCGGCTCGTTGCGGCCCTGGGCCCGGCCGGAGTCACGCTCGGACTGGGTCCGGTAGAGCCAGTGCGGCGGAATGTCGGGTGCATCCGTCTCCAGCACTATTGACTCCAGGGGCAAGGTGCCCGCCAGCCGCCGCAACTGCAGCGCCCGCTCGAAGGTCACCGCCCCGCCGAAGCCGAGTTTCAGGCCCAGCGCGATGCAGGCGCGTGCCTGCTGTTCGCTGCCGTTGAAGGCATGCGCGATGCCGCGCCAGCGCCCATCGGGGCCGCCCACCTGCCGCAGATGCTTCAGCACCTGGTCGACAGAGCGCCGGACATGGATGACCACCGGCAGTTCATGCTGGCGCGCCAACTGCAACTGGGTGTGAAAGAAGTGCGCCTGCTTTTCAGGGTCGAGGCCGGCGACGAAGAAGTCGAGGCCGATCTCGCCGACGGCCACCAGCCGCGGATCATCATGGCGTGCCTGCAACGCATCGGCCAGCGTCTGCAGGTCGGCCTCGGACGCCTGGCCGGTGCACAGCGGATGGATGCCCAGCGCGTAGGCGTCGCCCTGCCGGTGTGCCAGATCGCGCACTGTGTCGAAATTGAATGGGGCCACGGCCGGGATGACACACATTCCCACCCCCGCACGCGCAGCCCGGGCGCGCACGGCCGGCATCTCCGTGCCGAACTCAGCCGCGTCGAGGTGGCAGTGGGTGTCGATGTAGGCGGGCATCGCGGCACGATACCCGAAGGGATGCACGACGGCACAAAGCGTGCTACCGTGAAACCTTCCACGCGTCATCTTTGCCGGAGGTGTACCGATGCGCAGGCCCGCTCTCTACAGCAGTTCGCCCCGTGCGCCCCAATCTGCAGGCGAGCCCCCCGCTGCCGATGCACCCGGCGCCGACGCGCAGCCGACCGCGACGGCCGTCGCAGCGCCACCCAAGCCCCGCTGGCAACCCGGCGCGCGCAGTTTCGCAGTGCTGGTGTTGTTGAGCGCTGGCCTGGTCAGCGGGTCCTACCTGTACGGCGTGCGCCACACCCCGCAGAAGCTGACGCAGAAGGACATCGATTCGGCGGTACTGCGCACCTTGCAGACCAACACCCTGCCCTCCGCCTCCGCCAAGGCGGCCGAGATCATCCGGCCGTCGGTGGTGCGCGTGGTCGGCTACGGCCCCGAGAAGGCGACGCCAGAGGCCAAGACCGAGAAGCGCGGCCGCAACCTGGCCAAGGGCAAGCCACCGGAAGCGCCGGACCCGCCGGGCGAGGTGGAGCGCGGCGTGGGAACCGGCGTGGTGATCGTCGACAAGGGCCTGATCCTGACCAACCTGCACGTGGTCGCCGGCTCGGAGAAGATCAAGGTCACCTTCTACGACGGGCTCGAGGCCGAGGCCACCGTCGTCAGCGTGCAGCCCGAGAACGACCTCGCGGTGTTGCAGGCCAAGAAGATCCCGGACGACCTGATTCCCGCCACGATGCGTTCCACCGACGACCTGCAGTCCGGCGACCAGGTGGTGGCGGTCGGCTTTCCCTTCGGCATCGGGCCCTCGGTGTCCGCGGGCGTGGTGTCCGGCCTGAAACGCGCATTCCGCTCGCCGGAGGGCAAGCAGGAACTAAGCAACCTGATCCAGTTCGACGCCGCGGCCAACCCCGGCAATTCGGGCGGGCCGCTGGTCAACATGGACGGCGAGGTCCTCGGCATCGTCACCGCCATCCTGAACCCGACCCAGGCGCGCACCTTCATCGGCATCGGCTTCGCGGTGCCCATCGAGAACGCGGCCTCGGCCGTGGGCACTTCACCCTTCTGAAAGGCGAGCAACAGCATGAGCACAGAGAGCAATACCGCCGAGTTGATGGAACAGATCCTCTACCAGGTCAAGCGCGTGGTGGTCGGGCAGGACCGCTTCCTGGAACGCGTGATGGTCGGGATGCTCGCGGGCGGGCACTTGCTGGTGGAGGGCGTGCCGGGCCTGGCCAAGACGCTCACCGTGAAGACGCTGGCCGACACGGTGCAGGGCCAGTTCAAGCGCATCCAGTTCACGCCCGACCTGGTGCCGGCGGACCTGGTGGGCACGCGCATCTACAACCAGAAGACCGGCGACTTCAGCACCTCCCTGGGGCCGGTGTTCACCAATCTGCTGCTGGCCGACGAAATCAACCGCGCGCCGGCCAAGGTGCAGAGCGCGCTGCTCGAGGTGATGCAGGAGCGGCAGGTGACCATCGCCGGCGAGACGCACAAGGTGCCCAGCCCCTTCCTTGTGATGGCGACGCAGAACCCGATCGAGACCGAAGGAACCTATCCGCTGCCCGAGGCGCAGGTCGACCGCTTCATGATGAAGGTGCTGGTCGACTACCCGAGCGATGAAGAGGAATTCGTGATCGTGGAGCGTGTGATCGGCCCGCCGGTAACGGCCCAGCCGGTGGCCACCACCGAGCAGTTGGCGATGCTCCAGGCCGAGGCGCGCCGCGTGTACGTGGATCCTTCACTGATTTCCTATGCGGTGAAGCTCGTGTCGGCCACGCGCAACCCGGAAAAGCACGGCCTGAAGGACATCCGCCGCTTCATCACCTTCGGCGCCAGCCCGCGCGCAAGCATCAACCTCACCGAGGGCGCGCGCGCATTGGCGCTGCTGCGCGGCCGCAGCTACGCCCTGCCCGAGGACATGACCGCGCTGGTGCCCGACGTGCTGCGCCATCGCGTCACGCTGTCTTACGAAGGCTTGTCGGAAGGCATGACGCCGGACAGCCTGGTCGACAAGATCATGCGGGCCGTGCCCGCGCCGCCCAAGCCGCTCGAACATGAAAAGCTGGTGGCGTGAATGAAGCCCAGGCCCGAACGCGCCTGCGGCGCCTCCCCCTCGCCGTGCTCGGCGGGATTTCATGCGTCGCCGGCGGCGGGCAACGCCATGGAACACTGAAATGAAGAGTTGGTGGCGCAAGCAGGAACCCACCACGCAGGCGGCCAACGACGGGCCGCCCGCGATGGGGGTCGAGCGTGCGCTCCGGCGGCTGGAATGGACGGTCATCCGCAGGCTCGACGGCCTGCTGCAAGGCGACTACCGCACGCTGATGCGCGGCACCGGACTCGACCTGGCCGACCTGCGCGAGTACCAGCACCATGACGACGTGCGCCACATCGACTGGAACGTCACGGCACGGCTGCAGGTGCCGCATGTGCGGGTGTTCACGGAAGACCGCGAGATGGCCGCGTGGTTCATCCTGGACCTGAGCCGCTCGGTCGACTTCGGCTCGGGCGAGAAGGCCAAGCGCGAGATTTCCGCCGGCTTCGTCGGCGTGCTCGCGCGCTTGCTGACGCGGCATGGCAACCGCGTCGGCGCGCTGCTCTATGGCAACGACCTGGAAGCCGTGATCCCGCCGCGCAGCGGGCGCCGCCATGTGCTGCACCTGCTGCATTCGATGGAACGGCGCGCGGCCGAACTGCGCAAGGACAAGGGCATGACGCGGCTGGCCGAGATGCTGAAGTCGGCGGCGACGCTGATGCCGCGCCGCTCCACGGTGTTCGTGGTGTCGGACTTCCTCAGCGAGCCCGGCTGGGAGAAACCGCTCGGCCATCTCGCGCAGCGGCACGAGGTGCTGGCGGTGCGCCTGTACGACCCGCTGGAACTCAACCTGCCCGACCTCGGCCTGGTGCCCCTCACCGATGCCGAGACCGGCGAGCAGTTGTGGGTGGACACGCATGACGCGGGTTTTCGCAAGCGCTTTGCGCGCATCGCGGCCGAGCGCGAGGCCACGCTGCGCGCCTCGCTGGCCAAGGCTGGCGTCGATGCGCTGGAGTTGTCGACGGCGGATGACCTGGTCGAATCGATCGTGCGCTTTGCCGATATGCGCAAGCGCCGTGTGCGCAGTGGTGGCGCAGGTAACGTGAAGGTGGTGGCGGCATGACTTTCCTATGGCCACAGTTCCTCTGGTTGCTGGCCGCTGTGCCGGTGCTGGTGCTGCTCTATGTCTGGCTGATGCGGCGCAAG
The DNA here is from genome assembly GCF_018449755.1 of Variovorax sp. dw_954. Taxonomy (NCBI): domain Bacteria; kingdom Pseudomonadati; phylum Pseudomonadota; class Betaproteobacteria; order Burkholderiales; family Comamonadaceae; genus Variovorax; species Variovorax sp. dw_954. The sequence continues at coordinate 92,996 of NZ_JAAVVD010000006.1, forward strand.
AAGAAGCTCGCGATCCGCTATGCGAGCCTGTCGATCGTGCGCGAGGCGATGGGCGCGGGGCAGAGCATCAAGCGCCACGTGCCGCCTTTCCTTTTCCTGCTGGCGATGGTGGCGCTGCTGGTCGCGGCGGCGCGGCCGCTGGCGGTGGTGATGCTGCCGACCAACCAGCAGACCATCATCCTGGCGATGGACGTCTCGGGCAGCATGCGCGCCACCGACGTGCTGCCCAACCGGCTGGTAGCCGCGCAGGAAGCGGCCAAGGGCTTCATCAAGGACCTGCCGCGCAACGTGAAGGTCGGCATCGTGGCCTTCGCCGGCAGCGCGCAGGTGGCGCAGTTGCCGACCGTCAATCGCGAAGACCTGGTGACCGCCATCGACGCCTTCCAGTTGCAGCGGGCCACGGCCACGGGCAATGCGATCGTGGTCTCGCTGGCCACGCTGTTCCCGGATGCGGGCATCGACGTTTCGCAATTCGGCCCGCAGAGCAAGGCGCGCGGCAATTCCCTCGACCAGGCCGGCAAGGAAGGCGGCCCCAAGCCCTTTACGCCGGTGGCGCCGGGCTCCTACACCTCGGCCGCCATCATCATGCTCACCGACGGCCAGCGCACCACCGGCGTCGACCCGCTCGACGCGGCCAAGGCCGCGGCCGATCGCGGCGTGCGTGTGTACACGGTGGGCGTGGGCACGGTGGACGGCGAGACGATCGGCTTCGAAGGCTGGTCGATGCGCGTGCGGCTGGACGAGGAAACGCTCAAGGCCGTGGCCAACAAGACCTCCGCCGACTACTTCTATGCCGGCACGGCGGCGGACCTGAAGAAGGTCTACGACACGCTGAGCACGCGGCTGACGGTGGAGAAGCGAGAGACGGAAATCTCCGCCCTGTTCGCGATGGCGGCCGCGGCGCTGGCGCTGCTGTCGGCGGGGTTGTCGCTGTTCTGGTTCAACCGGATCCTGTAGTGCTTCAGAGGCCGCTGAATTCGGACTTCCGGACGCAGAGGACGCGAAGGTTCCGCGAAGGACGCGAAGGAAGACAGAACGAGCCAACACGAGCGGCCACCGGGACGGCGGGCAGTGCTGGGCACTGACCCTCTCAAGATTGTTCCTGGTATTCCTTTCGCGTCCTTCGCGTAACCTTCGCGTCCTCTGCGTACGGCTGTCCGCTCCCGCATTTCTTTTCATTGACTCGGAGACCATCGGATGTTTGATCTGGCAGGCAAGGTCGCGCTCGTCACGGGCGGCAACGGGGGCATCGGCCTCGGCATGGCGAAGGGGCTGGCGCAGGCCGGTGCGCGCGTGGTGATCGCGGCGCGCAACACGCAGAAGTCGGCCGCGGCCGTCGAAGCGCTGAAGGCGCTGGGCAGCGATGCGTTGGCGCTCGCTGCGGACGTGAAGGACGAGGCTTCGGTGGCTGCGCTGTTCGCGCAAGTCGCCGAGCGCTGCGGCCGGCTCGACATCCTGGTCAACAACGCGGGCACCAACATCCGCAAGCCCGTCGAGCAGATGGCGCTGGCCGAATGGAACCAGGTGATGGACACCAACCTCACCAGCGCCTTCCTCTGCAGCCGCGCGGCGTATCCGCATTTCAAGGCTGCGGGTGGCGGCAAGATCATCAACATCGGTTCGATGATGTCGATCTTCGGCGCGTCCTTCGCACCGGCCTATGCGGCAAGCAAGGGCGGCATCGTGCAGCTCACCAAGTCCCTGGCCGCCTCCTGGGCGCTCGACGGGATCCAGGTGAATGCGGTGCTGCCGGGATGGATCGAGACCGAGTTGACCGAGGGCGCGCGAGCGCAGGTGGCAGGGCTGCACGAACGCGTGGTGGCGCGCACGCCGGTCGGTCGATGGGGCCAGCCGCAGCACCTCGCGGGCGTCGCGGTGTTCCTGGCGAGTGCGGCCTCGGACTTCGTCACCGGCACCGCGATACCGGTGGATGGCGGGTATTCGATCGCCGGTTGAGCGGGGCGCTATTCGATCGTCGCGCCGGAGGCCTTCACGATGTCGCGCCATTCCAGGTAGTCGGTCTTCAGCAGCTTGTCGAACTGCTCCGTCGTCATGGCCTGCGGCTCCGCGCCCTGGGCGATGATCGCGTCCTTCATGTCGGGCAAGGCCAGCAGCTTGTTGACTTCCGCGTTGACGGTGGCAACGATTTCCTTCGGCGTGCCGGCCGGCATGAAGAGGCCGTACCAGGTGCTGACGTCGAAGCCCTTGTAGCCCAGCTCGGCAACGGTCGGCACATCGGGCAGCGAGCTGCTGCGCCGGGCCGAGGTCACGGCCAGTGCACGCAGCTTGCCGGACTTGATCTGGCTCATGGCCGAGGGAATCGACGACACCATCAGGTCCACGTTGCCGGCCAGCACGTCCATCATGGCCGGGTTCGAGCCCTTGTACGGCACGTGGCGCAGCTTGACCTCGGCGGCGCGGCCGAAGATCTCGCCCGCGAGGTGGATGGTGGTGCCGTTGCCGGGCGAACCGTAGGTGATGCTGTCGGGCGTGGCGCGCGCGGCGGCGACCACGTCCTTGAGTGTCTTGAACTTCGATTCGTTGCGGGTCACGATGACCACGGGCGTGTAGGCCACGTGGGCCACGGCGACGAGATCCTTGGTGGGGTCGTAGCCGAGGTTCTTGTAGAGCCAGGGCGCGACGACCATGTTGTCCTTTTGCCCCATCACCATCTCGTAGCCGGTGTGCGGTGCACGCGCGGCCTCCGTGATGCCGATGGTGCCGCCCGCGCCGGCGCGGTTGTCGGGCACCACGGTCCACTTGCTCACCTCGGTGAGCTTGGTGGCGACCAGGCGCGACAGGATGTCGGTGCCGCCACCCGGCGGGAAAGGGACGATCAGGTGGATGGGCTTGGCCGGAAAGGGCTGGGCCTGCGCGGCGGTGAAGGCGAGCGCGAGGGCGACGGCGCCGAATAGCTTGCGGATCATGGGGTGTCTCTCTTGTCGTGAGTGAGGCTGGGTCGCGGCATGAAGCGGCACCCGTCGCGAAGGGCGAAGCTCGGGGCCGACCTTGAGAAGGGGCGGATTATCGGGCGTCGCGGGCGGGCCGCGCCGCCTTGAATGGCGAGGAGGCTCATCGGGAATGGAGAACGGGGCGAACGCCTGCGCAGGAAAACGCGATGCCGGCCCACGTGCGCGCAATGGCCGGTGCGGAGTGGGCCACCGCCTGCTGGCGGCCGCTGGCTTGAGGGGCGCCGGCTTGAGGGGCGCCGGGACGCCTTCTGCCCCGAGTTTGCGGCCTTGGCATTCAAGGAATAAAATCGTTTCAAGAATCGTTTCATGAATAGCTCGTAGATCATGAAGTTTCACCCTTCAACCTGGTAAATTCATCGCCGAAAGATCGTTTCACCATGCCCGCTGACTTGATCGCCGTTCTGCGTGCGAACGGCCCGCTGGCCGCCAGCGCGCTCGTGGAACGCATGGGGGCGAGCCGACCCACGCTGAGCCGGGCCGTGCGGGCGGCCGAAGGTGCGCTCATCGTGCGCGGACGGGCTCGCCGCACCCGGTACGCTGCCCGGCGGGCACTGCGCGGTTCGCTGGAGCCCCTGCCCCTTTTTCGCATCGACAGGGAAGGAGCGCCGCACCAGATTGCCGAAATGGAACTGGTCTACCCCGACGGCACCGCGCTCGCGTACGAGGGTGAATTCGGATGGCCGCTCGAAGACCAGATGCTGGACGGCTGGTTCGAAGGCTTGCCCTATCCGATGCAGGACATGCGGCCGCAAGGCTTCCTGGGGCGCAACTTCGCGCGCCAGCACGCCGCGGTCCTCCAGGTGCAGGAAGACCCAGCGAGTTGGTCGGATGACGATGCGCTGTACGCGCTGTCGATCCTTGGCGACGACGTCCCGGGCGACCTGCTGGTCGGCGCGCCGGCTTGCCGCCGGTGGCTGGAGCATGTGCAGCGGGTGGCATCCGGAGAAGCGTCTGCAGGATTGGCGGACTCGCAATTGGCCAGCGAGTACCCGAAGCTGGCGTCCCAAGCATTGGCCGCGGGAGTCGCTGGCTCCTCGGCGGGCGGCGAGTTCCCGAAGTTCACGACCTTGCGTCAGCTAGCCGACGGCTCGCAGCAGCATGTGCTGGTCAAGTTCTCTGGTTCGGACGATTCGCCGGGCACGCAGCGCTGGGCGGACCTGCTCGTGTGCGAGCACCTGGCGGGACGAGCGCTCGAGGCGCATGCCGGCATCGCCACGGCGCGCTCCCGCGTCCGCGCGCATGCGGGACGCACCTTCCTCGAGGTCGACCGGTTCGACCGCCACGGCGCGCTGGGCCGCTCTCCGATGGTGTCGTGGGCTGCCTTGAACAACGCTTTCATCGGCAGCGCCGGGCGCCCTTGGGCGGAGGCCGTGCAGCCGCTGGTGCAGAAGGGTTGGCTGGAGGACGAGGACCTTGCCCGTACCCTGCGCGTCTGGCTGTTCGGCCAACTCATCGCCAACACGGACATGCATGACGGCAACCTGTCGTTCCTGCCAGCCCGGCAGGGCGATGTGAACATGCTGCGGTTGGCGCCCATCTACGACATGCTGCCGATGGCCTACGCGCCGGTGCGCGGGGTCGAACTGCCGCCTCGCAACTTCACGCCGCGCTTGCCGCTTCCGGCCGAAGCAGCCGCGTGGCAGGACGCTGCACGCGCTGCGCTTGGCTTCTGGGAGATGGCTGCAGCCGACGAGCGGATCAGCGCCGGATTTCGCCAGGTCTGCGCAGACAACGCAGGGCTGCTCGGCAAGTTGTGTTCGCGCTGAGGGCGCAAGTCCTTGTCCGTATCGCCTGGCGACCGTCGGCACTGCCCATCAGGCAGCCCGCGTCAACATCCGCCCCGCCCGCGCCAGCACCCGCGCCTCATCCCCGCGATACGCACACACGCCGTTCACGAACACCTGCGCGATGCCTTCGCTCACGCCATGCGGCTTGTCGTAGGTGGCGGTGTCGCGGATGGTCTGCGGATCGAACACCACCACGTCGGCCATCCGTCCCACGCGCAGCAAGCCGCGTTCGGCGATGCGCATGTTGCGCGCCGTCAGCCCGGTCATCTTGTGCACCGCCTGCTCCAGCGAGAACAGGCGCCGCTCGCGCCAGTAGCGGGCGAACACGCGGGGAAAGGCGCCCCACAGGCGCGGGTGCGGATGGCGGTCGTGCGGCAGGCCATCGCTGCCGATCATGGTGCGCGGGTGCGCGATCACGCGTTCGACGTCTTCCTCCTTCATCTGGAAGTAGCAGGCGCCGCCGGGCTTCAGGCGCAGGCAGGCCTCCTGCTGCGTCACGCCCCACTCCTTCGCGACGTCGGACAGCATGCGGCCGGTGACTTCCGGGTGCGGATCGGACCAGGTCAGCATGACGTCGATGACGCCGTCGACCAGGTCTTCGCGCAACACGGTCGAGCCGGCGACGTAGGGGTACACGTCCATCGAAATCTCCTGGCGCCGGGCCAGTGCATCGACCAGCGGCAGCGTCTCCAGCGTGCGGTCCCAGTTGGCCGGGCCGGCGCACTTGTGGTGCGAGATCACGAGCGGCACGCCGGCGCTGAAGGCCGTGTCCCCGGCCTCGTGCATGGCCTCCAGGATGGCGGCCATTTCGCTGCGCAGGTGCGTGGCATACACGCCGCCGTGCCGCGCGACGATGCGTGCCAGCGCTGTGACTTCCTCGGCCGGCGCCGGGAAGGCTTCCTCGTAGAACAGGCCGGAAGACATGCCATGCGCGCCCTCGGCCATCGAGGCATCGAGCAGTCGGGCCATGTGTGCGGCCTCGTCGGCATTGGCCGGGCGATCGAGCGCTTGCATCGCCGCGAAGCGCAGCGTGGTGTGGCCGACGAGGGCGGCGACGTTCAAGGCCGGGCGGGCTTCGGTCACTGCGTCGCGATACGACGCCATCGACGCATGGCGGAACGACTCCGCGCCCAGCAGCGTCAGCGGCGGTTTCGCCTGCGGCACCTTGTACGGCGCCAGCGAGATACCGCAGTTGCCGGTCACCACCGTGGTGATGCCCTGCGATATCTTGGGCAGGCACTCGGGGTCGTGCAGCACGATCGCGTCGTCGTGCGTGTGCACGTCGATGAAGCCGGGCGCGATGACCTTGCCGCGGCAGTCGACCACCTCGATGTCTTCGAGCGCCATGCCTTGCGGCAACCGCGTGCGCAGGCCCTCGCCCAGGGCGACGATGCGGTCGCCCGACAGCAGCACGTCGCCCGGCCAGGACGGGCCGCCCGAGCCGTCGATGACCAGTCCCGATTCCAGCAATACCGGCTTGCTCATGGTGCGGCTCCCGTGTCGTTGGCTGCGTTCTTGTTGACGCCGATGCCGCCGCCGTCCCAGCTTTGCAGCGGGTGTGTGGCGGCGTCAATGCCATGGCGCTGGAAGGCCTCGCGCGCGCGTTGCAGGCGTTGCATGGCCGGGTCGCCGAGGCGCTGCGCGACCAGCACCGTGATGATCTCGATCACGGTGAGGTGCGTGAGGTAGGCGTCGATGCCGACATGCATAACCGCATCGTCGGGCACGGTCAGGCCGAGCAGGAAGTCGGCCTTGGCCGCGAGCGCGGTGCCGGGCCGCGTCAGCGCGACGACCCTGGCGCCCTGGGCGCGCGCGATGTCGACCGCGTCGAGCAGCGAGGGCATGCCTCCGACGTGCGACATCGCGATGACCACGCCGCCCGGTCGCTGCGCCGCGCCGGCTACTTGCTGCAGGTGATAGTCGGACCAGGCGTTGGCCGAGAGGCCCAGCCGGAACAGCCGCGCCTGCAGGTCGCTGGCCATGAACCACGAGGTGGCGCCCGCCCCATAGAGGTCGATGTGCGGCGCGGCGGCAATGGCTTGCACTGCGCCGTCGAGCACGTCCATGTCGAGCTGGTTGCGCACGCCCGACACGGTCGCCGCGGCGCTGCGCGAGATCTTGGCCACGACGTCAGTGGCCGCGTCCTCGATGCTCACGCGCCGGTGCAGGGGCGAGCCGCCGACGGCCAGTTCCTGCGCCAACGCAAGCTTGAATTCGCGCAGGCCCGCGAAGCCCAGGTCGCGCACGGTGCGCATGATGGTGGGCACCGAACTGCGCGAGCGTTCCGCCAGCGACTCGAAGCTTTCTTCGAGCACGCGGTCGGGGTCTTCCAGCATCAGGTCGAGGATGGCGCGGCGGGTGGTCGGGGCGCTGCCCCGGATCTCCGCGACGCGCTGAAGAAGGGTCGAGGTCATGCTGTTCAGAAGTGCATCAACACCGCATCAGTGACGCGGTAATCGTTCTCGACTACCGGCATCCAGTGCCACTTGTCGAAGGTCGTGCAGGGGTGCGAGATGCCGAAGGCGATGCGCTCGCCGACCACCGGGGCCAGCGCCGCGTCCGCATCGCTCCAGCGCAGGTAGCCGTGCTGGTCGTTCAGCGCGGTGATCTCCCAGCTCGCGGGAACGCCAGAGGGCACCATCGCCCCGCGCGCCGCCCGTGCGATGGGCGTGGGCATCGACAGGTCGAAGGAGATGTCGCGCTTGCCCATGGCCACGATGGCCAGGTTGGGCTCGTTGCAGGACTGCACCGTGGCCCAGATCTCCATCGCCGGCCGCAGGCTCTCGCCAGGCGCGCAACCCAGGCGCGCATCGAGCGGCCTCTGGAAGCGCTGGTACGTCCCATGATCGTGTGTGAGGTAGCAGCCCGAGCGCAGCAGCCCACGCACCGGCATGCCGAGCGAGGGCTTCAGGCGCAGCGCCACCAGGTCGTAGATGGCCGAGCCGCCGGCCGACACCAGCACCTCATCGGTCTCGAACAGGCCGCGCGTGACGCAATGGCGCGCGACAGCGTCGACGCGGTCCATCAGGATGTTGGTGTAGTCGGTATCGGGGCCGCTCTCCCCGGTCGCGCCCTGCCCTTCGTAGGTCTCGATGCCGACCAGCTTCGCGGCCTTGCCGGCGCGCACGCGTTCGGCCAGGGCGATCGCCTGTTCATGCGTGCGAACGCCGGTGCGGCCGTTGTCGACGCCGATCTCGATCATCACTTGGAAGGGCAGGCTGTCGGGATGCCGCGCCGACCAGGCTTCGATCAGGTCGAGCTGCGCCAGCGAATCGACGAGGAACACCACGCGCAGGTCGACGTGCTCGTGCAGCAGTTGCTGGATGCCCGCCAGGTCCTGGTCGCTCACGACCTGGTTCGCGATCAAGCCGCGACGCGCACCGGCAGACACTGCCACGGCCAGTTGCGTGACGGTCGCCACGGTCATGCCCCAGGCGCCCGCGTCGAGCTGGCGGGCGAAGAGCTGCGGCGACATCGTGGTCTTGCCGTGCGGCGCGAGGTCGATGCCCCAGCGGCGCACCTGCCCCTGCATCCATGCGAGGTTGTGCTCGATCGCCTCGCGCTTGAGCACCGCGAGCGGCAGTGGCAGGTCGCCGGCGAGCACGTTCCATCCCGCCTTGGCCACCTCACTGCGACGCATCGGCGCCTGCGTACGGGGAAAGCCCTTGAAGCCGTTGTCCAGCAACGGGTCGGTCAGCGTGTCCAGGAGTTTCGTCATGACTTTTGCGGGGTAAGCAGATCCTTGCGGATGCAGGCGGAAAAATGGCCGGGCGACAGTTCCTCGAGCGGCGGCACGGTCTTCGAGCAAGCGTCGATCGCATGCGGGCAACGGGTGCGGAACACGCAACCCGAAGGCGGCGCGATCGGGCTGGGGATGTCGCCCTTCAATGCGATGGCCTCGGTGGCTTGCAGCGGGTCCGGCTTCGGGCTGGCTGCCAGCAGCGCCTGAGTGTACGGATGCAGCGGGCGCTCGAACAACTCGGCCGTGGTCGCCACCTCCATCACCTTGCCCAGGTACAGCACCACGACGCGGTCGCAGAGGTACTCGACGACATCGAGGTCGTGCGAGATGAAGAGCATCGTCAGCGACAGGCGCTCGCGCAGGTCGGCCAGCAGGTTGATGACCTGCGCCTGGATAGACACGTCGAGCGCCGACAGCGGCTCATCCGCGACGATGAATTCGGGCTCCACCGCGAGTGCACGCGCCACGCCGATGCGCTGACGTTGCCCGCCCGAGAACTCGTGCGGGAAGCGGCTCGCGTGCTCCGCGCGCAGGCCCACGGTTTCGAGCAGTTCGGCGATGCGCTTCTCGCGCTCGCCCGGGCCCTTGCACAGGCCGTGGGTGGAGAGCGCCTCGTGCAGGATGGCGCTGATGCGCATCTTCGGATTCAGGCTCGCGTACGGATCCTGGAAGATGATCTGCAGCTTGCTGCGCAGCTTGCGCATGTGCTCGCCGGAGGCCTTGCCGAGGTCTTCGCCGCGGTACATCACGGCGCCGTCGGTGCGTTCGAGCAGGCGCAGCACGGTGCGGCCGATGGTGCTCTTGCCCGAGCCCGATTCGCCGACCAGGCCCAGCGTCTCGCCCTTGCGGATGGAGAAGGACACATCGTCCACCGCGCGCACCGGACGCGCGCCGGAGCCGAAGTACTTCTTGAGGTTGCGCACCTCGATGAGGGGGGTGTCGGTGGTGGTCATCGTGAGGTTCTTGTATTGGCTCCTTCTCCCGCTTGCGGGAGAAGGCGGGGGATGAGGGCGGGGGTTTGGCGCAGCGCCCTCACCCCGGCCCTCTCCCGCGCGCGGGAGAGGGAGAGGGACGGGGAGAGGGAGTAGTCGGTCATGCGGCTTGCTCCAGGGCGAGGTTTTCTGCGACCCGGATGCAGCGCGCCTGGCGGCCGGGAAGGTTGGTGAGCAAGGGCGGCATCGCGACGCTGCACCCGGCGATGGCCCGGTCGCAACGCGGCTCGAACGCGCAGCCCGGCGGCGGCGCCAGCGGACTCGACACCTGCCCGCGAATCGCGAACAGGCGCTTCGGCTTGGGCTGGCCGGGCGTATGCGATGCCTTGCCCGGCAGGCAGGCCAGCAGGCCCTGCGTGTAGGGATGCTCCGGCTGCGCGAACATCGGCCGCACGGGAGCGCTCTCGACCACGCGCCCCGCATACATCACCACCACGTCGTCGGCATGGTGCGCGACCACGCCGAGGTTGTGCGTGATGAACAGGATGCTCATGCCGGTCTCCGCCTGCAGGCGGCGCATCAGCATCAGGATCTGCGCCTGGATGGTCACGTCGAGCGCGGTGGTCGGCTCGTCGGCGATCAGCAAGGTCGGGTCGCAGGCCATGGCCAGCGCGATCATCACCCGCTGCCGCATGCCGCCCGAAAGCTGGTGCGGATACTCGTGGACGCGTTGCGCGGCAGCCGGGATCTCGACCAGTTCGAGCATGCGCAGCGCCTGCGCCATCGCTGCCTTTTTGTCGACGCCCTTGTGCAGGCGCACGCTCTCGGCGATCTGCTCGCCGATGCGGAAGACAGGGTTGAGGCTGGTCATCGGCTCCTGGAAGATCATCGACAGCTCGTTGCCGCGCAGCCGCCGCATGTCCTGCGTGCCGAGCGACAGCAGGTCGACCGTGCTGCCGTTGCGCGTGACGAAGGCGGTCTTGCCGCTGACCTGCGCATTGGCGGTCTTCGGCAGCAGGCCCATGAGCGTGAGGCTGGTGACCGACTTGCCCGAGCCCGATTCGCCCACCAGCGCGGTGGTCTTGCCCGGCATGATCGAGAAGCTCACGTCGGCGACCGAGCGCACCAGGCCGTCTTCGGTGGGGAAGGCGGTGCTGAGGTTGTTGACGGTGAGTCGAGGTGCGGTTGTCATTTCAGTGGCTCCAATGCGCGTTGGTTGCGAGGTGCGTGTTGGTTCCGAGGGGCGTGGGAGGCGCGATGGTCCGGGGTGCGCGCAGAGGCCACTGGGTATCCCCTTCCGCGAATGTCCCCCGGCTTCGCCTCCTCCTTTATTTCGCTGCAGGGGACACCCAGCGCCCTCTGCACGGGTGACGCCGCGCCGTGCCACCGCCCGAATTCCCGCCTGAACAACGACCGCGCGTCTGGATCACGTCGATGGTGTGCTCCACGCAGCGAAATAAAGGAGAAGCCGGCGGCCGCAGGCTGACGGCGGGGGACATTCGCGGAGTGGAGTACGCCGTCGGCGTGATCTCGCCACGAACGCCTCACCAACCTCAGTCCGGACACGCCGCTTGAACAGGCAAACAAGTGCTTCATCACGCTGCCTTCTTGAGTTTGGGATCGAGCAGGTCGCGCACGCCGTCGCCCAGCAGCTGCAGCGACAACGCCGTGAAGATGATCGCCAGCCCCGGGAACAACACGACCCAGAAGGCCTTGTCCGCATACTGCTGGCTGCCCGCGACCATCGTGCCCCAGGTCGGGATCTCGGGCGGCACGCCGACGCCGAGGAAGGACAGCCCCGCCTCGGCCAGGATGGCGTACGCAAAGATGAACGACACCTGCACCAGGATCGGCGACATCAGGTTCGGCAGGATGTGCCGCCACAGGATGCGCGAGGTGCGCACGCCCAGCGCGCGCACCGCCTCGACGAACAGCAGCTCACGCACCACCAGCGTCGATGCGCGCACCACCCGTGCCACGCGCGGCGTGTAGACCAGCACCAGCGCCAGCACCACGTTGCCCAGCGAGGCGCCGAGGATGGCCACCAGCGCGATCGCCAGCAGGATGTCGGGGAAGGACATCATCGCGTCGACCACGCGCATCAGCGGCGCATCGAGCTTGCGGAAGAAGCCCGCGACCAGGCCGAGGATCGTGCCGAAGACCACCGCGCCGAGCGCGGTGAGCGCCGCGATGCTCAGCGAATAGCGCGCGCCGTGCACGATGCGCGCATACATGTCGCGGCCGAGTTCGTCGGTGCCGAGCAGGTGCTCGGCGCTCGGCGCCTTCAGCCGTTCGAGCACAGCGGTGTCGTTCGGGTCGGCCGATGCAAAGATCGGCGCGCCGATGGCGAGCACCGCGATGATGAGCAGCACCACGGCCGACACCATCACGATGCGACGGTGCATCAACTGGCGCACCATGCGGGGAAGCTTGATGGACATGGTCAGACTTTCACGCGCGGATCGACCACGGCATACAGCAGGTCGATCGAGAAGTTGATGAGCACGTAGATGGCCGCGATGACAAGCAGCGCGCCCTGGATGACGGGATAGTCGCGGCGCAGCACCGCATTCACCACCAGGCTGCCGACGCCCGGCAGGCCGAACACCGTCTCCGTGACGACGGCGCCGCCGATCATCAGCGCCACCGTGAGACCCAGCACCGTGACGATCGGCACCAGCGCATTGCGCAACGCATGCTTGAGCACGACGGTGCTTTCCGACAGGCCCTTGGAACGCGCCGTTCGCACATAGTCTTCACCCAGCACGTCGAGCATCGAGGCCCGCGTGAAGCGGATGATCAGCGCCGAGTTGAGGATGCCCAGCACCGTGGCCGGCAGGATCAGCGCATGGATGCGCTCGGCGAAGGGCGCATCCGGCGCGCCGTAGCCCGACACCGGGAACCACCCCAGCGACACCGCGAAGATCTGGATCAGCACGATGCCGAACCAGAAGCTCGGGATGCTCGCGCCCAGCATCGCGATGCCGGTGAAGAACTGGTCGATCGCCTTGCCGCGGAACACCGCGGAGATGATCCCGCACGGCAGCCCGATCAGCGCCGCGATGGCCACCGCCATCAGCGACAGCAGCGTGGTCGGTTCGGCCCGCTCGGCCAGCGCCTGCGTCACCGGCCGCTGCAGGAAGATCGACTGGCCGAGGTTGCCCTGGAGCACCTCGCGGATCCAGTAGCCGAACTGCACGGGCAAGGGCTTGTCCAGGCCGTATTCCTTCTGCACGCGGGCGATGTCGGCGGCGGTGGCCTGGTCGCCCAGCAGCACCGACACCGGATCGCCCGAGGCGGCGCGCGTGAGCACGAAGACGAGCACCGCGACGATGGCCAGCACGATGGCCATGCCGGCCGCGCGCGAGGCGATGAAACGAAGGGCGTTCATTGCTTACTTGATCTTTGCGTTCCAGAAGAACGGCCAGGTCGCGGGCTGGTAGTTGTCCAACGCCGGGCTCTTGGCTGACAGGCCGTTGAACTTGCCGACGTTGATGTAGGGCACCTCGGCATAGACCACTTCCTGCACCTTGCCCCAGAGCGCGCCGCGCTTGGCCGGATCGCTTTGCGTGTTGAAGGCGTTGAGCGCCGCCTTCTTGGCCGGCGTGTCCCACCAGCCCGGCGCGCCGTCGCCGAGTTGCGGCGGCGACAGCATCGGCTCCGGGAACTGGCCCGAATGGGTCACGTAGATGTCCCACAGCTTCGGGTCATTGCGGCGTTGCACCAGCGTGGCCCAGTCGACCACGTTCATCTCCACCTTGAAGCCGGCGCGCTTGAGTTGCTCCTGCATCAGCAGCGCCATGTTGTAGTGGAAGTCGTACTGGCGGCTGGTGAGGATGCGGATCGGCTCGCCCTTGTAGCCGGCCTTGGCCGCGGCTTCCTTGGCCTTGGGTGCGTTGCGCTGGTTGTACTGGTCGGCGCCGGTCGTCGAGAAGAAGGGCGAGCCCTTGGGAAAGTGGTTCGGCTCGACGGCGAAGAAGCGCTGGTCGCCAAAGCCCGCGGCCAGCATCTCGCCCTCGCCGAGCGCAGTCTGGATCGCCTGGCGCACGCCGAGGTTGGCGGCCACGCCCTCCTTGGTGTTGAGAACCAGGTACGGGAAGCCGAAGGCCGGCGTCATGATCGGCACGGTCTTGCCGGCGGCCTTCTCCAGGCGCGGCAGCGCTTCCACCGGCAGCAGGTCGGCGAAGTCGTACTGGCCGGCCAGCGAGCCTTCGACGCGCGTGCTCGCATTGGGCACCGGCACGAAGCGCAGTTCCTCGATCAGCGCCTCGCGCTTGCCGCCGTAGCCATTGGCCGGCTCCTTGCGCGGGCTGTACTTGTCGAAGCGCGACAGCAGCACGAACTGGTCGGGCTTGCGTTCCTTGAACTTGTAGGGGCCGGTGCCGACGAAGTCCTTCAGCGGCGTGGCGATCGAGTCCTTGGCCATGATCGCGGCCATGCCGCTGGGCAGCGCGAGTTGCGACACCAGCGGCGCATAGGGCTCCTTCAGCACGATCTCGACGCCCTGCGGGCCCTTGGCCTTGATGCTGTCGATCTCCTTGCTCACCGCCTTGCCGCGCGGCGACTGCTCCATCCAGCGCTGCAGGCTGGCCACCACGTCGTCGGCGTTGAGTTCGCGGCCGTTGTGCAGCATGACGCCCTTGCGCAGCGTGATCGAGTAGCTCTTGCCGTCGGCCGAGACCTTGGGCAGCGACTCGGCCAGCATCGGCACCACGTTCCACTTGGCATCGAAGGTGTAGAGCGTTTCGTAGACGTGCTGCATGATGGTGCCCACCAAGTCGGCGGTCGATGCCATGGGGTCGAGCGTCTGCGGCTCCGCGACCATCGCGAGCGTCGCGTAGTTGCGCGGCGCCTGGGCTTTTGCAGGCATCGCGACACAGAGGGCCGCGAGCAGGGACGCACCGACAAAGGCGCGCTTGGTGGGCGCGTGCACTGCACGCAGAAGGCTGGCATCGAACATCGGGAACTCCTTGGTGGGGGCTGTCGTTCTGAAAAAAACTTTCACGACGCAGACTTTGATGCATCATCCGTGCCAAATCATGCGGATTTACCCTATGTTCGCACGATATTTCTGAAATAGAATTTCAAATCATCCACTGGAGACTCCCATGCCCCTCGAATTCCTGGGCGGTTCGCCCACCGCCTCCGACCGCCAGGTCCGCCCGCTCTCCCCCGCCGTGCGCGCGGGCGATTTCATCTATGTGTCGGGCCAGGTGCCTGTCAATGCAGACGGCGAGATCGTGGTCGGCGGCATCGAGGCGCAGACGCGCCAGGTGATGGAGAACCTGAAGGCCGCGCTCGCGCTCGGCGGCGCCACGCTCGACGACGTCTGCAAGACCACCTGCTGGCTGCACGACGCACGCGACTTCGGCGCCTTCAACCGCGTCTACATGAGCTATTTCAAGGGCGAAGGCCGCCCTGCCCGCTCGACCACCGAGGCGCGCCTGATGGTGGATGCAAAGGTCGAGATCGATTGCATTGCGTACAAGCCGAAGGGCTGAGCCTTTCGCCCCCTTGGTTGCGCGCAGCCATTCAATGTCATAACATACAGACATTGTTGATTTCAGGGGGCCTCATGTCAACTCCTCATACCTTTTCGAGCCGCGATTTCACACGCGATGTGGGCGCGGCAAAGCGCGCGGCTTCCGAGGGCCCCGTCTTCATCACTGATCGCGGCCGACCGGCGTTTGCGCTGTTGCGGATCGAGGAGTACTACAGACTCGCCGGCAAGCGCGAAATGTCCCTTCTTGAATTGATGGACAGCCTGCCCGGCACCGAAGGCATCGAGTTCGAAGCCCCGCGCGCCGACATCCAACTGAAGGCGGCAGAGTTCGACTGATGTTCGTGCTCGATACGAACGTTCTCTCCGAACTGCGACCCGGCCAGCCCAATGCTTCACCCAGCGTACGGGCCTGGGCGGCAAGCATTCCGGAAAGTCAGTTCTTTCTCTCGGCTGTGACCGTCCTGGAACACGAGAAAGGCATCTTGCAGTTGGAGCGCAAGACACCGCCAGCGGGTGCCGCGCTGCGGGCGTGGTTCGATGCCATGCGCCGCGCTTTCGAAGGACGCATCCTGCCGTTTACAGAGGACGCTGCGATCAGATGCGCGCGCATGCACGTGCCAGATCCGAAGAGCTATCGGGATTCGATGATCGCGGCCACCGCGCTTGCGCACGGCTTCACTGTTGTCACTCGCAATGTCGGCGACTTCGCCGGCACCGGCGTAAGCTTGTTGAATCCTTGGGAATAGCGAGGCGGCTACGCCAGCCGGCCCTGCACCAGTCGAAGCACCCTGTCGCAGCGCTTCGCCAGCGACTCATCGTGCGTGACCATCACGAACGCAGTGCCGTGCCGGCGCGCCAGGTCGAGCATCAACGCGAACACGCCATCGGCCGTGCCCCGGTCCAGGTTGCCGGTCGGCTCATCGGCCAGCACGCAATCGGGTTGCGTGACGAGGGCACGTGCAATCGCAACGCGTTGGCGCTCGCCGCCGGACAGCTCCGCCGGCCGATGCTGCACACGCTCCGCCAACCCCACCGCCGCCAGCATCTTCGACGCGGATTCATACGCCGCCGATGGCGCCATGCGCCGGATGCGCAGCGGCATCGCAACGTTGTCGAGCGCACTGAACTCCGGAAGCAGGTGATGGAACTGGTAGACGAAGCCCAGGTGCTGGTTGCGCAATCGCCCCTGCTCGGCGGGATCGACCTTCGCGATGTCCTTGCCATGCAGTTCCACGCTGCCATCGGTGGGCGCATCGAGCCCGCCCATCAGGTGTAGCAGCGTGCTCTTGCCGGAACCGGAGGCGCCGACGATGGCCAGCGTCTCGCCCGCGCGCACGTCCAGGTTGACCCCATGCAGCACGGTCAGGTCGATGCGGCCTTCATGGAAGCGCTTGGTCAGCCCGCGCACCTGCAGCACCGGGCGGATGTAGGGATGGCTCGTGCCGGACAGCACGACCTTCGGTGTCTCACTCATAGCGCAGCGCCTCGGCAGGGTTGACGCGGCTCGCGCGCCAGCTCGGGTACAGCGTCGCCGCGAACGCGAGGATCAGCGAGATGATGGTGATCGGCAGGATGTCGCTGCGCTGCGGGTCGCTCGGCATCTTGCTGATGAGGTAGATGTCCTTCGGCAGGAAGCTCGCGTGGAACAGATGCTCCAGCCACGGCACGATCACGTCGATGTTGTAGGCAATGCCCAGGCCCAGCAGCAGCCCGCCGAGCGTGCCCATCACGCCCACCATCGCACCCTGCACCACGAAGATGCCCATGATGCTGCGCGGGCTCGAACCCAAGGTGCGCAGGATGGCGATGTCGGCGCGCTTGTCGGTCACGGTCATGACCAGCGTCGACACCAGGTTGAACGCGGCCACCGCGACGATCAGCGTGAGGATGATGAACATCATGCGTTTCTCGACCTGCACCGCCGCGAACCACGTCTTGTTCTGCCGCGTCCAGTCGCGCACCAGGAAGCTGCCCGGCAAGGTGGCCGCAAGCTCGTCGGCCACGTCGCGCGCCTTGTTCAGGTCCTTCAGCTTGATGCGGATGCCGGTTGGGCCTTCGAGCCGGAACACGCGTTGCGCATCCTGCTCGTGGATCATGGCCAGCGCCGAGTCGTATTCGTAGTGGCCCGAATCGAAGGTGCCGACCACCGTGAACTGCTTGAGCCGCGGCACCACGCCCGCGGGCGTGACCTGGCCACCGGGCGCCACCAGCGTGACCTGGTCGCCTTCGCGCACGAACAAGGAACGCGCCAGTTCACCGCCGAGCACGATGCCGAATTCGCCGGGCACCAGCTTGTCGAGCACGCCCTGTTGGGCGGTGGTCGCGAAGTCGGTGACCTGCGGCTCCAGCTTCGGCTCGATGCCGCGCACCAGCGTGCCCTTCATGTCCTCGCCACGTGCGACGAGCGCCTGCGTCGCGATGAAGGGTGCAACGCCGATCACCTCGGGGTTCTTGCGCGCGGCCTCCATGATCTGGTCGATGCCCTGCAGGCCCTGGCCGTCGCGCGACAGGATCTCGATGTGCGACACCACGCCGAGCATGCGATCGCGCACCTCCTTCTGGAAGCCGTTCATCACCGACAGCACGATGATCAGCGCGGCCACGCCCAGCCCGATGCCGAGCATCGACACGCCGGAGATGAAGGAAATGAAACCGTTGCGCCGCGTCGCCCGGCCAGCGCGCGTGTAGCGCCAGCCGAGTTGCAGTTCGTAGGGAAGACTCATATCGGTTGTGTTGCGCCGGGCGTTACACGCAATGCCCGGCGTGGGGATGGATGATCGTGGAATTGTGGCATCCCGGATGAGGCGCCCCTGTCATCCATGGCCCTGCAGGCGCATCGGGATGGGTGTCGATTCAGCGGGACAATGCAGGCATGGTCGAAACCACTCCAGCGCGTCACTTGTTGATTCCCTTTGCCGGCCGCGGTTCCCCCGCCTGCCGTGCAGCATTGCCCGGCCTCCGCCTGCCCAGGCTCGAAGCCCTGCTCGCGCGACTCGCGCCGGCCGGCACCGACACGCAGGACGACACCACTTTTTCACCACCGCACGAACGCGCCCTGGCCGCCGCACTGGGCCTGCAGGCCGCGGACGGCTGCATCCCATGGGCCGCGCAAGACGCACGACGGCTCGGCCTGCCGGGCAGCGAAGGCGATACCGCCTGGGGCTGGATCGACCTCTGCAACTGGCAGGTCGATGTCAGCGACGTGGTGCTGGGCGATCCTGCCCACACGCAACTGGAGGCGGCCGAATCGCAGGCCCTGCTCGACGCGGCCCGTCCGCTGTTCGAGGAGGACGGCATCGGCCTGCATGCCACGCCGGCGCCGGGCCGATGGCTCGCCAGCGGCGAACTGTTCCGCGCCTTGCCGACCGCTTCGCTCGACCGCGCCATCGGCCACTCGATCGCGCAGTGGTCGCACATCACCGATGCCGGCCGGCCGCTGCGCCGCCTGCAGAACGAGATCCAGATGCTGCTCTACACCGAGCGCGTCAACGACCAGCGGACCGCACGTGGACTGCCGCCCATCAATTCCTTCTGGCTGAGCGGTACGGGCGCGTTGCCGGCGTCGGTGCAGCCGGACGGCGCCGAACCGACCATCGTCGCTGCCTTGCGCGACGCCGCCCTGCGTGACGACGGCGACGCCTTGGCCGCAGCCTGGCAGGCTGTCGATGCCGGGCCGGTCGCCGAACTGCTGGCCACTTGCGAAAGCGGCGCCGACGTGGCCCTCACGCTGTGCGGCGACTCGGCGGCGCAGCGCTTCTCTGTGCAGCAGCGTGGCTTCTCTGGCTGGGTCAAGCGCACCTTCGGCAGCCGTCCACGCGCGGCCGCGGTGCTCGAGGCGCTATGAAGATCATTGCCCGCGACATCCCGCCGCGCAGTGTCTGGGCGCTCGAGCAGGCCGGCGTGCATCCGTTGCTGGCGCGCCTCTACGCGTCGCGCGGCGTGCTCGGGAAGGACGAGCTCGACGACGGCCTCGCACGCCTGCTGCCGCCCGCCACGCTGCGCGGCACGCAGGAGGCGGCCGTGCTGCTGGCCGACGCCATCCGCGACAACAAGCGCCTGTGCATCGTGGCCGACTACGACTGCGACGGCGCGACCGCCTGCGCCGTGGCCGTGCGCGGCCTGCGGCTGCTGGGCGCGGCCCATGTGAGCTACCTCGTGCCCGATCGCGTGGTGGACGGCTACGGCCTCACGCCGCCGATCGCCGAGCGCGTGGCAGCCACCGGCGCCGACATGCTGATCACGGTCGACAACGGCATCGCCAGCGTGGAGGGCGTGGCGGCGGCCAAGGCGCGCGGCCTGGCCGTGCTCGTCACCGACCATCACCTGCCCGGCCCGGAACTGCCCGCCGCCGACGTGCTGGTCAATCCCAACCAGCCCGGCTGCGCCTTCGAGAGCAAGAGCATCGCGGGCGTCGGCGTGATGTTCTACGTGCTGCTGGCCCTGCGCGCCGAATTGCGGGCGCGTGGCGTGTTCGATGCGGCGCCCGGCGCCGGGCCGGCCCAGGGTGCAGCCGCGGCACCCGCCGTGCCCCAGCCCAAGCTCGACGTGCTGCTGCCGCTGGTGGCCCTGGGCACCGTGGCCGACGTCGTCAAGCTCGATGCCAACAACCGCCGCCTCGTCGCCCAAGGCCTGCGCCGCATCCGGGGCGGACAGATGCCGGTGGGGCTGGCCGCGCTGTTCAAGGCCGCCGGCCGGGCCTCCGCCGTGGCCACGGCCTTCGACTTCGGCTTTGCGCTGGGCCCCCGCATCAACGCGGCCGGCCGACTGGCCGACATGACGCTCGGCATCGAATGCCTGCTCACCGACGACGCCGGCCGCGCCGACGCGCTGGCCCGCACGCTCGACGGCATCAACCGCCAGCGGCGCGACATCGAAGGCGACATGCGCGACCAGGCGCTGCGCCTGGCCGAGTCGCTGATCGACGAGGGCGCCCTGCCGCCCGCGGCCATCAGCGTCTTCGATGCCGGTTTCCACGAAGGCGTGGTCGGCATCGTGGCGTCGCGCCTCAAGGACCGCTTCCACCGGCCGACCTTCGTCTTCGCAGCCAGCGCGGCCGATGGCAAGTCACATGAACTCAAGGGCTCCGGCCGCTCGATCCCGGGCTTTCATCTGCGCGACGCGCTCGACCTCGTGGCCAAGCGGCATCCGGGCGTGCTGCTGCGCTTCGGCGGCCACGCGATGGCGGCCGGTTGCACCATCGCGCGGGAGCACTTCGGCACCTTCGAGCAAGGCATGGCGCAGGTCGCACGCGAGTGGCTCGCCGCCGCCGCGCTCACCCGGCAGATCGAGACCGACGGTCCGCTGGCGCGCGAGTACATGCGCGTGGACCTGGTCGACACCCTGCACCGCGAGGTCTGGGGTCAGGGATTCGCGCCGCCGACCTTCAGCGAAGAGGTGGAAGTGATCTCGCAGCGGCTGGTGGGCGAGAAGCACCTGGCGTTGAAGCTGCGGCACCAGGGCCAGCCGGTCGACGGCATGTGGTTCAGCCATACCGAGCCGCTGCCCTCGCGGGTGAAGCTGGCCTTTCGCCTGGATGCCGACGAATGGCAGGGCGTGCGCCGCGTGCGCTTCCTGGTGGAGGGCGCCGAGGTCGATTGATACGACCTCGGCCGCGGGGGATGAAGCCGGGCTGGCCGACCTGGCAAGCCCTTGGCGCAAGGGCTTTACCGCGCCTTTACCGCCGCGCAACCGGCGCGATCATTTCGCGCTCTCCAATCGCCGGACGATGAAGAACTTCCAGAAATCGATCGGCATTGCACTCTTGCTGGCCGCATTGGGTGGCCAGGCGCTGGCGCAGTATGGCGGCATGGGCGGCGGTGGCATGGGTGGTGGTGGCGGCGGCCGCCGCGGCCACGGCGCCGACACCACCGGCACTTCGCGCACCGGCGAGGCGCCGCCGGGCCCGCAAGCGCGGGCGAGCCAGGTCAACGACAAGCTCTATGACCTGCGCACGCGCATGCAACTGACGCCGGAGCAGGGCAAGCTCTGGGACAGCATGTCGGACCAGATCTGGGACATGACCGTGCACGCCGGCCCGGCACGCGCACCGGCAGAAGACGACGCGCAGTCCGCGCTGCTGGCCGTGCAACGACGCGCCGCCGACGCACAGGACCGCGCCACACGCCTGCAGAAGCTGGGCGACACGATCGGCAAGCTGTATTCGGCCCTGACGCCCGAGCAGCAACGCATATCGGACCAGTCCCTGCCGGCCCTGATCCCCTGAAGCTCAGGGCCGCGTGAATTCGTAGTTGAGCCCGACGAAGAAGGAATGCACACGGTCCGATCCGGTGCCGATGCGTGCCGCCGTGACATCGAGGCTGATCAGGGGCGTGAAGCTGTAGCGCACGCCGCCGCGCGTGGTCCACAGGTTGAAAGCCCGGTTGTGCTCGGCAATCACGGACCAGGCGGGGTTGAGCGCGTATTCGATCTGCGCACCACCGCGCGCGGTTGGCTTGCCCGTGATGGGCGCCCAGTCCATGCCAAGGTTGAAGTGAAACTGCAAGGGCTCCGTGACACGCCAGGTCACGGGCAACAGGACTTGGCCGCCGGTGCGCGCACCATCCGTCACGTCGAAGACCAGGTTGCCCTCCAAGGCGGCGCTCAGCGGCGCATCGGCCGCCTGGCCGTAGTACGTCCATTTCACCTGCGGCCCGGCGAACACCTGGCTGCGATCGCCGGAGCGTGCAAAGCGGTCCAGGTTCAGCCCCACCTCGACCGGGCCGACCCGGCAGGCCGGCCCCAGGTGCTGGCCGTTGAGCGCCGGGCTGGTGTCGGTGTGGCTGGCCCAGACCTCGACCAGGCATTGGCCAGGGTCCAAGGTGCCGGCGTCGTCCACGTCGAAGTGGCCGCCGGCCTGTACATGGCTCGCCAGCAATACACCCCCGCCAACCAGGAGAGCCCCGCCTCGGATCATCGTGCGCTTGTAGTTAATCTTCGCCTCCGTTTTTTTTCATTCTAGGGAGGAAGGATTGCAGAGCGATGAAAGGCGGCGCGTCCTGCGGAGCCGATTCCGCGTGCGCTCGAACGGGCCGCGCGGCAAGCTTGCGCGAGGTCATGCGCATCAAACCGGGCGCTGCCGACGGGGATCGGCCGGAGCAACGGCCTGCCCCGCGTCAGTCCGACAGAGTTCCCCTTAATCCGCCTTGATCTTCGCCCGTTCGATGACGGGCTTCCAGCGCTTCTTCTCGCTCTCGATGAAGCGGGCGAACTCGGCGGCCGTGCTGCCCACCGGAATGGCCGCTTCGGACTCCAGAAGCTTCTGCGCAGCCGGCTCCTTCATGGCTTGCGCGGCGGCGGTGGAGAGCTTGTGCGCGTGAGCCTGGGGCAGCGAAGCCGGCGCCAGCAGGCCGTACCACTGCGTCATCTCGAAACCGGGAAAGCCCTGCTCGGCGACCGTCGGCACGTCCGGCAGTTGCGCCAGCCGCTGGCTGGTGCCGGTGGCGATGCAACGCAGCTTGCCGGCCTTGATGAAGGCCATCACGGCCGGTGCGCCGACCGAAGCGGCGTCGACGCGGCCGCCCATCAGGTCGGCGAGTTGCGGACCGGTGCCGCGGTAAGGCACGTGCAGGAGGAAGGTGTTGCTCACCATCTTCAGGTATTCGAAGGCGAGGTGTCCCGCGCTGCCGTTGCCGGCGGAGCCATAGTTGAGCGTGCCCGGTTTGGCCTTGGCGAGCGCGATGAACTCGGTGAGGTTCCTGGCGGGGAGGTCGTTGCGCACGACGTAGAGGCTGGGCACTTTGGACAGCAGCGAGATCGGACGGAAGGCCTTGTCCGGGTCGTAGGGCAGCTTGGCGAAGATGAACGGGTTCACGGCGATGGTGCCGATGTGCCCCAGCACCATCGTGTGCTGGTCTTCGGCCCGCGCCACCTCGCTCATCGCGACGTTGCCCGCGCCGCCGGGCTTGTTGTCGACGTAGACGCTCTGGCCGAGCAGCTTGCTCATCTCGCTCGCCGCGGCGCGGGCCACGATCTCCGAACTGCCGCCCGGCGCGAAGGGCACCACGAGGCGGATCGACTTGGCGGGCCAGGCGGCCTGCGCCCTGGCCGCCAGCGGCAGCATCGACGCGGCGGGCAGTGCGACACCCACGCGCACGGCGCTGCGGCGGGTCATGGTGAAAGTGTTCAATGCATTTCTCCCTGGGTTGGTTTTCTTCAAGCGACGCTGGACGACGTCGCGGCGGGCAAGGGCATGGCAGGTGCCGCTGCGGCGTCTCGGGACTGGCTGCGTCCCATCCACGGGACGATAACCGCGCCCAGCCCCGTCAGGAGCGCCAGCGGCAACAGGGCGAGCGGATAACTGCCGGTCGCGTCCTTGATGGCGCCCAGCATCCATGTCGCGCCGGAGGTGCCGATGTGGGCCAGCATGTTGATGGCTGCGATGCCTGCGGCGGCGGTGCTGGCCGACAGCCATTCGGTCGACAGGGCCCAGAACGGCCCCTTGATCGAATAGGTACCGACGAGGATGAAGGTCAGCAGCACCATGGTGAATGCGAGCGAGCCGCCGACCAGTTGGGTCGCGAGCAGGCAGCCGGAAGTCAGCGCCAGCGGCAATGCCGTGTTCCAGATGCGCTCGCCCGACTTGTCGGCGCGGCGGCCCCACAGCACCATGACGATGGACGCGATGGCAAAGGGAATGCCGTTCATGAGGCCGGTCTCCATGGTGGTGAGCCCCAGCGACTTCAGGATCTGCGGCTGCCACAGCGACAGCGCATTGCTGGTCGCAGAACTGCCGGCATACACGACGGCGAGCGCCAGCACGTACTTGTTCTTCAGGATCTGCAGGACCGACATGTGGGCCACCGGGCCGGCCTGCCGCGCTTCGGCTTCGAGGCGCTGCTTGAGCCAGTCGCGTTGCTCGGGGGTCAGCCACCTGGCGTTGTCCGGGCGGTTCGGCAGGATGAAGAACACCGCCACACCGAGCACCACCGCGGGAATCGCCTCCAGGATGAAGAGCCATTGCCAGCCGCGCAGGCCGAGCCAGCCATCCGTGCCGAGCAGCGCAGCGGAGATCGGCGAACCGAGCAGGCTGGAGATCGGGATCGCGACCATGAACGTGGCCACGATGCGGCCGCGGTACGCCTTGGGAAACCAGTAGGTCAGGTACAGGATGACGCCCGGGAAGAAGCCCGCCTCGGCGGCGCCGAGCAGGAAGCGCCCCAGGTAGTAGCTGTACGGTCCGACCGCAAAGGCCGCCAATCCGCCCACCACGCCCCAGGTGACCATGATGCGGGCGATCCACAGCCGTGCGCCGAACTTCTGCATCGCCAGGTTGCTGGGTATCTCGAACAGGATGTAGGCGATGAAGAACAGGCTGCCGCCCAGTCCGAACATGGCTTGCGACAAGCCGAGGTCATGGTTCATCTGCAGGGCCGCGAAGCCGGCGTTCACGCGGTCCACGTACGCGATGAAGTAGCACAGCATCAGGAAGGGCAAGGTGCGCCAGGCGACCTTCCGCATCGTGGCTTTTTCGAGCGCCGACTTTTCAGCAGGCTGCGCGGAGGGAGTGGAAGGGGTGTTCATCGAAGTCTCCAGACAATCAGGAATCGGTCACATCACGAAGGAACACGACGCCTCGGGCGTGCGCGTGTCCATGTTCCGGCCACGGTTGAGGTGGTCGTCGATCTCGGCGGCGGCGCCGATCATTCGGCCGTAGAGGAAGACCGTGAAGGCAGCAGCCTCCAGGTCGCGCTCGGTCAGCGCGCCGGCCTTGTAGTCCTTCCACAGCAGCGCCAGCAACAGCGCCGCGATGACCGCGTCGACGTTGACGCAGAAGACGTAGGGCGTGGCGCCGCAGGCATGCAGCGCCTGTACCAGTTCGAGGTAGTAGGCGTGGAAGATGTTGTAGTCGCCACGCTTGGCCATGTAGCTCGCGATGAAGCGTTCGCGCGGGTCGTGGTTGACCGGCTTGCCCTTGAACACGGGGTGGTGCACGCCCGGCAAGGCGGGCGTCTCGCTGCCCAGTTCCTTCGCGGCGCGCTTGTCGGCCTTGTACGACCTGGCGAAGGCCGCCGCCATGGCCTTCAGGTCGATGCCGTGCGAGGCATCGGTCGGGTCGGTCAGCCCGCTGTCCTTGAACTGCTTCAACAGGAAGGCCATGCCTTCGAAGCCGTTGCCACCGTGGCTGTAGCCGGTGTGCGTGAGGAAGCCGGCCATGGCCTTGTTGATCTGCACGCGGCTCGGTGTCTGCGGACCGTCCGCGGCCACTGCACACTTGGCGCCCTGCGCGGAGATGGAGCCCGGGCCGTTGGAGATCAGCAAGCCGATCAGCATCTGCAAGGGCCGCGATTCGTCCTCGGTCGGCTTCTTGCCGGTGATGGCCAGGAAGCACAGGTCGGCCATGGTCCAGCGGCCGAAGCGTTCCTCGCGCGAGATGCCGCAGAGCGACCCGGCCTGGTGCTGTTCGCCCGGGATCGAGGCACCGACCATCACGCCATAGAGGCGCAGGTACCACGGCAAGGTTTCCGCCGTGAGGCGGCTGATGCGCTTGCGCACCAGCGGGCCCCAGGCGATGGTCGTGGCGATGGCGGCCAGCAGCGCATCGCGCGAGGGACGTCCGCCCAGCGACTGCACGAAGCGCAGGAAGGCCGACTTGGCGCCGCGCTGTCGAACGGCTTGCAGCATTGCCTCGGGACGCGGGTCGTCGGCCTCCTCTGGTCCGGCCATGAACAACTCGCGCACGGCCGCATCGACTTTCAGCTGGCCGATGTCGAAGCCCTCGTCGTTGCCATCCTTCAGGCCCGAGCCGGCGAACAGGTCGATCAGCGCGCGACTGCATGCGAGCGTGCGCTGCACGCGGCGCGGTCCGACGATGGCCACCGCCGCCGCCATGACGGTGTTGGGCGAATTGCCGCCGTCGCGCGCCGCATCGGCAGCCACCAGGATCGGGTCGCCCACCAGGTTCACTTCGGCCGCGACGGCAATGTCGAGCAGGGCCCGCTCATTCGGCCCCGCGACCTCGTGCACCAGCGGCAGCGCGAAGTTGGCCTGCAGCGGCTCCAGTGCGAGTTCGAGCACCGAGCGGCCATGCACCGAGGTCACCTGCGTCTTCGCATCCATCACCGACGCGCCGGACCGGTCCTTCATGTTCTGCCGCGCGATCACCGCGCCCACCTGCGCGCCGATGTCGGCGATCTGCGCGGCATAGGGCGCGGGCGCGGTGACGGGCTTGAGGGCCAGCGCTTCGGGCAGCGTGATGCCCTGGTCATTGGCCATCCACGGCTTCAGGGCCAGGCTGCCGCGCCGCGCGAAATCGGGTTGCGCGCCGTTGAGCTTCATCACCGCCGTCAACGCGGCGGGGATGTGCGCGATGTTGGTCACCACCGCGCCCTTGCCCGAGACGACCGGGTTCTCCGGCGTGTAGAGGCCATCGACACCGAAGGCGTCCATGAACCAGCGCTCCTTGTCTTCCGCGCGATCGCCCGAACCGGCCATGGCGCCGGCATGGCCGACGGCGCGGCTCAGCCTGGACTTCCAGCGGCCGACGACGCAGGCCACCACGGGCTTGCCGAAGTCGATGTCGTGCTCGTAGTAGCCACCCGGCTCGGCGTACAGCACGGCGGCGCGCGAGCGGCCGTCGTTGCGGAAGGCATGGGCGAAATCGCGCGCGGCATAGTGGATGTAGACATCCTTGCCGGAGGAGACCAGCGTGGTCGTCCCCCACCCTTCGGTGCTGAGGTACTGCGCGATGGTGCTGGTGAAGCCGCCCGAGTTCGAGAAGATGGCGACCGTGCCCTGCACCAGCGATTCGTCGGGATGGTCGCCGCCGAGCGCGCCGCCGATGCGGGTGCGGCTCCAGGAGTCGGCTACGCCAAGGCAGTTGCCGCCGATGATGTCCACGCCGCGCTGCTGCGCCATGGCGCGGATCTCGCGCGCATCGTGCACGGAGATCTTCTCGGTGATGATCACGACCTTCTTCAAGTCCGGATTCACCCGGATCAGCTCGGCCACGCCATCGCGCACGCCCGAGGGCGGCAGGTAGACCACGCCGGTGTTGAAGCTGTGCCCGGCGTCCAGCCCTTCGCGCACGTTGTTGAACACGGGGATGTTGCCGACCGGCGTCTTGAGCGACTGGCCGCTGCGCCCGGGCGAAGTGCCGAACACGACGTTGCCGCCAGAGAAGGCATGGCTGGTGGGCGTGACCTGGCGCGACTCGCCGCCAAGGATGTTGAGCACGCAGACGCGATCGCCGCGCGTGGCGAGGTCGGCGAGGGAGTGGATGCCGAGGTAGTACGGGGATGCGGTGGTGGTTTGGGTTTGCATGGTGTCGTGTCTCTCAGACTGGGGCGTAGGCGGCGGGCTGGGTGATGGCACGGGCAGCGTGGTGTTCGGTGGCCTCGTCGGCGGCTTGGGTGGCGTGGTGGGCGACGGTCTGGCCCGTGGCTTGGACAGTGGCGTGCGCGGTGGCAGGCGCCGGCGTGGCAATGCCGAGGTGCGCGGCGATCTGCGCGCGTCCTTCCGCACGCATCCATTCGTCGACCTTCTTCGCATAGTTCACGACCTCGGAGATCGCGCTGTCGAAGCCGAAGAAGCGATAGGGCACGCCGAGCGCGTCACAGGCCTCGGCCAGCGCGCCGAAGCCGCGCACCAGGTTCGGCCCGCCACGGCCCACGACAACGTAGAGGGGCGTCGGCCCGTGCTGCGAGAAGTGCTCGCGCAAGGCATCGCCCATGGCGCGCAAGGTCTCGTGGATGTCGGTGTTGTTCGACTTGCCGCCGATGATGAACAGCACGTTCGACTGCTTGAGGAAGTGGCGATAGCAGATGCGCGCAACCTCCTTCATCTTTTCGTAGGGCGGGTTGCCGCCGAAGTCGGAGGAGATGCTGGCCGCTTCGCCCAGCACTTCGGTCACCAGGCTGTTCGCGCCGCCGCCGAAGGTCGGGGCGAGGATGGTGCCCTTCTCGTTGATGACGAACACGTCCGACTGGCCCTGGTGCGTGCGCAGTTCGTTCACTTCCTGTTCGAAGGCGGAGACGTCGGCCGCGAACAGGTGGTCGGGCAGGTTCAGGCGCGCGACGCGCGGGTCGTCGCGGTCGAAGCCGCACTTGAAGTCACAGGCCACCGGCGTGAGGCGGCCGTTCTTGTCGGCGCGCATGCGGATCGGGTTGAGCTCCAGCGTGGTCATGCCGTAGTGGTGCATCAGCTCCCACAGCTTGGGCAGGTGCTGCACCAGCGGAGAGATGATTTCGCGGGGCGCGCCGATGTCGGTGAGCGCGTTGGCGATGACGAAGGCCTTCAGGCCAGTGAGCGCATCGAAGGGCACGGTGCGGATGTCATCCTTTCCAAGCTCCTCGATGTCGACGCCGCCCTTGTGCGTGATGGTGATCGTCGGTGCGCGAAAGCGCGTGTCGTCGGTGATCGAGAAATAGATCTCGTGCTCGGCCGGCACACCGCCTTCGAAGGTCACGCCGTTGGCCTTGGCCGTCACGTTGCCATGCCTGTGTTCCGCGAAGTAGAGGCGCTCCTTCTCGGCCAGCGCGGTCTTCAGGTCGCCGGCCTTGCCGATGAGGCCCGACTTGCCCTTCTTGCCCACGCCGCCGCGAAACAGCGGCTTGATGAAGACCTGGCCATGGCGCTTGATGAGGTCCTGGATCTGGCCTTCGGAGGCCTCGGGGCCGAGCACTTCGGACGTCGGGAACTCCACGTGTTCGAGCAGCTTGGCGCCGTGCAGCATGCCGGTGAGTTGCATGAAAAATCTCCTTTGAAGTTGAAAAGACAAGGCTTCGCCCGGGCGGGTGCAAGGCGCACCTGCCAGTGGCAATCAGGGGTGGGTCGAGTGGCGGCCGCCGTCTATCGCGGGGCGACCTTGAGGCCGAATTCCTCGGCCACCTTGCGATAGCCGTCGACGCTGCGCTTCACATACGCTTCGAGCTCGGCGCCGGTCATCGCGAAGGCGTACAGCCCGCGTTCGTTGCGCAATCGCTCGTAGTCCTTGGTGGCCAGCATGCGGGCGAACAAATCGCTCCAGGCCTTGTAGTCCGCGTCGCTGACCTTCGGCCCGACATAGAAGCCGCGGATGATCGGCCACACCAGGTCGAAGCCGGCTTCGCGCGCCGTCGGCACCTGCGCCAGCGGACCCGGCAGGCGCTGCTCCGACATCACGGCCAGCACGCGCACCGGTGCGCCATCCTTCAGCTGCGTCCCCGTCTCGGAGGCATCGCCGGTGTAGACCTGCACATGGTTGCCCTGCAAGGCCCGCAGCGCCTCGCCCCCGCCCTCGAAGGCGACCAGGCGCATGTTGCGGTGATGCACGCCGGCCGCCCGCGCCGTCATCGCGGCCTTGATCCAGTCCTGGCTGCCGACGGTGCCGCCGGCGCCGAACACGACCTTGGAAGGGTCGGCCTTGATGGCAGCCATCAGCTCGTTCAGCGTTTTGAAGGGCGAGTTCGCTGCCACCACGATCACGCCGTAGTCGGCAGCCACGCCCGCGACCCAGCGCACGCCGGCTTCGTCATGCGGGCCGAACTTGCCTTGCGCGATGTTCAGCAACGAACCGCTGGAGAAAGCCACCAGCGTCTGCGCCTCGGCCGGCCGCTGCGTTGCGAAGGCGTTGTAGGCCAGTGCACCGATGCCGCCGGGCAGGTAGCTGATGCGCATCGGCGCGGGAAGGTACTTGCCTTCCAGCAGGCCGGCCTGCGCCAGCTTGCAGGTCAGGTCGAAGCCGCCACCGGGCTTGGCGCCCGCCACGCACTGGGTCTTGTCGAACTCGACGGCGAGTGCCGGCGCAGGGCCTGCGCACAGCGCGATCAGCAGTAGCAGCAGGTGTCTCATGGGGCCTCGTGTTCCGGCGTTGTCTCGGGGTGTGAGCCCACTGTAGCCAGCGGCGGCTGTCAGGGCGCTTTCAGGGAATCGGCCAAAACCTCAGGGAAAACCCGTGTCAGAACCGCGTCAGGAAACCAGCGGCAGTTCGATCGAGACGACAAGCCCCCGACCGCCCCCGCCCGCCGCGAGGCGCATGCCGCCACCGTGGCGCTGCGCAATCGAGCGCACGATCGCAAGGCCGAGGCCGGAGCCCGGCAGCGTCATGTTGCTGGCCCGGAAGAAGCGCTCGCCGGCGCGCGGCATTTCGTCTGCGGGGATGCCCGGTCCGGCGTCGATGACATCGATACACGCGATGGCATCCATGCTCCGCACGGCCACGGTGACTTGCCCGCCGCGGGGCGTGTAGCGGATCGCGTTGTGCAGCAGGTTCGACATCGCCTCGCGCAGCAGCGCCGCATGCGCGGGCAACTCGAGTTGTTCCAGGCCGCTGTCGAAGCCGAGGTCGATGCCGCTGTCGCGCGCGGCGGGCCACCAGTCCCGCGTGACCTGTCTGGCCAGCGCCACCAGGTCGATGCGCTCCAGTTCCAGTTCGGCCGCGTCCGTGCGCGCCAGGGACAGCATCTGGTTGGTCTGCCGCACGGCCTCGTCCAGTTGCGTCTTGACGGCAGACAAGGCGTCGCGCATGCGCCCGGCGTCGGGCTCGCGCAGCGCATAGCCGACCTGCGTCGCCAGCGTGGCCAGCGGCGTGCGCAGCTGGTGCGAGGCATCGTCGATGAAGCGCCGTCGCGCCTCGGTGAGCGCGCGATTGCGCACCACGTGGTGATTGATGGCGTCGACCAGCGGCCGCACGTCGGCCGGGATGCGCTCGGTGTCCAGCGGCGCGAGATCCTGCGGCGCCCGTGAGCGCACCTCGTCATGCAGGCGTCGCAGCGGCTTCAACGCCCAGCCGATGGCCGCGGCAAGCAGCACGCTCGCCAGCAGGATCAGGAGCAGGTCGCGCTGCACCGACTGCCACACGAGGCTGCGGGTGAAGGCATTGCGTGAGCCTAATGTCTCGGCCACCTGGATGATCACGCGCTGGTCACGCTGGCTGCCGCCGATGCGTTCGGCGAGGAGCCGGGCATAGGTGCCGACGCGCACCGGCTCGTCGAAGTACAGCGAGTCCGAGAAGCGCGGCTGGCCAGTCACCAGCGTGCCGGCCGGCGCGGGCAAGTCCGCGTTGCCGATCTCGACCAGCGCGTCGTCGGTCGCGACGCGGTAGTAGACCTGTCCGCTGGCGGTGAGCTCGAAGAACTCGAGCATGCGGTAGGGCAACTCGACCGACAGGCCGCCGCTCTCGGTGGAGATGTTGGCATCGATGGCCTTGATCGCGCCGAGCAGGGATCGGTCATAGGCCGCATTCGCGGCATCGAGCGAGGTGCGCCAGGTGAGCCACAACTCGGCCACCACCAGCAGCAGCATGCCGGGCAGCAGGACCATCAGCAGCGTGCGCCGCAGGCTGGCCCGGTGCCATGCGTCGAACCTCATGGCGTGGATTCGAGCACGTAGCCCAGGCCGCGCAGCGTGGTGATGCGCACCGGGCTGGCCTCGAGGCGCTTGCGCAGGCGGTACACCAGCACCTCGATCGCGTCCGGGCTCACGTCCTGTTCATCGGAAAAGACCCGTTCGACGATCTCCTGCTTGGACAGCGGCTGGCCGCTGTGCTGGATCAGCGTTCGCAGCACCGCATGCTCGCGTGGCGTCAGCGTCAACGCCTCGTGCGACAGCATGAATTGCTTGGCGCCCGCGTCGTAGGACAGCGGGCCGCAGGCAAAGCGCGGATGCTCGCTGCCGCGCGAACGCCGGATCAACGCGACCAGCCGGGCCTCCAGTTCGGCCAGCTCGAAGGGCTTGGCCAGGAAGTCGTCCGCGCCTTCGGTCAGGCTGCTCACGCGCTCCATCAGCGAGTCGCGCGCCGTGAGGATCAGGATCGGCATGCGCTGGTCGGCGGCGCGCAGGTCGGCGAGCACCTCGTGGCCGCCCAGGCCCGGCAAGCCCAAGTCGAGGATCAAGGCGTCGTAGCGCGTGTCCCTGACGGCCCGGCGCACCATGCGGCCATCCGCGACCCAGTCGACACGGAAATCGCTTTGCTCCAGCGCACGGGTCAGCCAGGTCGCCAGACCGGCTTCGTCTTCGGCCAACAGGATTCGCATCCGGCGATTCTGCATGCCGGCACGTCGAATTCAGACGGTGTGAAGATTTCGTAGCGAGGGCGCCGAGCTCGGGTTGAGGACCGGAACCGCACTCTCGTGCGGTGAGGACCGCAGACCCGAGATCGGTGGCCGCAGTAGAAAGATCCACACCTTCTTCAGATCTCGAATTGCGGCTGCAGCTCGCGGATGCGCTTCATGGCCACGCCGGCGGCCGCCGTGCGCGTCTCGACGCCGAGCTTCACGTAGACGCGCTCCAGGTGCTTCTTGGCCGTGGCCGGGCTGCTGCCGAGGATCTCGCCGATGTCGCGGTTGGTCTTGCCCTTGACCACCCAGTAGAGCACCTCGGCCTCGCGCGCGGTGAGCTTCAGGCTGAGGCTCATGGCTTCGATGACGGCGGTGTCGGACACCTCGCGCATGATGATCATCCACTCGGCGCCGTCGTCGTCATGGCCGGTCTGCTGGTGCAGCCGCAGGTTGAGCCGGGCCGCGCCGAGCTCGATGGACAGCACCGGCGGCTCGATGCGGTCGAGGGTGGCGGGCAGATGCTGGTGCAGCCACGCGAGCACGGCCGCAGGGGTCTCGGGCGCGCTGGTGCCGCAGTAGCGCAACAGCAGGTCGCGCGCCAGCGAGGTCTGCCAGATCAGCCGGCCCTCCGGCATGCGCACGGTGATGCTGGCGTAGCCGAAGGCATCGAGCGCATTGCGGGCCTGGCCGGCCTGCCGCGCCGCCTGCCGCGCCTGCCGCGCGCCCTGCAAGTGGACGTTCATGCGGGCCAGCACTTCCTTCGGCTTGATCGGCTTGGTGACGTAGTCGACGCCACCGGCTTCGAGCGCCGCGACGAGATGCTCGGTCTCGGTCAGGCCGGTCATGAACACGATCGGGATGTGGGCGGTGCTGGCGTCGGCCTTGAGCCGGCGCGCCACCTCGAAGCCGTCGATGCCCGGCATCATCGCGTCGAGCAGCACGATGTCGGGCCGCGCCTGCGCCGCACGCTGCAGGGCCTGCTCGCCGTTGGTGGCGATCAGCACGGTGTAGCCGGATTCGTCGAGCGCGTCATGCAGCACGGCAAGGTTGTCGGGCACGTCGTCGACGATGAGCACGAGGTCGCTGTTGGCGGCGTTGTCGCGCAGCGTGCGGGCCAGTGCGCTTGAATCAGTGTTCATTGCAGCCCCCACGCTCGGCACTACGTGCCCTCGCTGCCCCCGAGAGGGATTTCGCAACTTGGAGCGTTCCCGCGGCGCTCATTGCGCAATCACCCGGCCCATGGCCTCGAACTGGAATTGCCGCGCGAGCGCGCGCTGCGCCTCGGTCCAGCTTGCGCATTCGGGTTGCGCCGCATCGATGTCGTCCAACTGGTTCATGATTCCGCGAAAGTAGCCGAGGCCGACGGCTTCCTCGAGCGCCTTGAGGCGCGCGTCGGAGGGCCGCACCCGTGCCGCCGCCACCGCGGGCGCAGCCTTGGGCGCGGCGGCAGTGCTGTCGGTCCATTGAAGCGAAAGCCGGCGCTCGAGCCAGTCGAGCAAATCGCTGTGGCGCACCGGCTTGACGAAGAAATCCTCGGGCGTGATGCCCACGTCGTTCTGCAAGCGCTTGTCGAAGGCGTTGGCCGAGACGATGGCCACCGATGCCTGCGTCAGGCCCAGCCGATGTGCGCGGCGGATGGTTTCCCAGCCATCGATGCCGGGCATGGCCAGGTCGACGAACATCGCATCGGGCCGGTAGCCGGCCGCGATGAGGTCGAGCGCATCGTGGCCGCTGGCGGCGGTGCGCAGCTCGAAGCCCAGCGGCGTGAGCACATGGGCCAGCAGGTCGCGGTCGGCCTCCTCGTTGTCGACCACCAGCAGTCGCCGCCGGGCGCCTAGATAGCCGCGGCGCACGCGCGGCGTTGTCGGGGGCGCCGGCTCGGCAACGGGCAGGGCGTCATGCACCCGCGGCAGGAACAGGCGCAGCCGGAACACCGAGCCCTGCCCCGGCGTGCTCTGGACCTTCATCTCGCCGCCCATCAGGTCGGTCAGCATCTTGGCCATGGTGAGGCCGAGGCCAGCGCCCGGCACACCGGTGGCGCCATGCGATTCACCGCGCGAGAAAGGCTCGAAGATCACGTCGAGTTCGGCTTGCGACATGCCGGGGCCGGTGTCCTCGACCTCGACCGCGGCGAACTCGCGCGCATAGCGCAGGCGCAGGCTGACCTGGCCGCTGCGGGTGAACTTGATCGCGTTGCCGAGCAGGTTGATGAGGATCTGGCGCACGCGCTTCTCGTCCGCGCGCACCACGGCGGGCAACTCGCCGCTCGGCTCGAAGCGGAAGGCCAGGCCCTTCTCCGCCGCCTGCAGCTCGAACATGTCGGCCAGCTCCTGCATCGTTTCGGCGAAGGGCATGGGCCGGGGGTTGAGCGTGAGCTTGCCGGCCTCGATGTGCGCGATGTCGAGCGTGCCCTCGATCAGTGTCAGCAAGTGCTCGCCGCCGCGCTTGATGACGGCCACGGCCTGGCGCCGATGCGGCGGCACCGAGCCATCCTCGCCCATCAATTGCGCATAGCCCAGGATGCTGTTCAGCGGCGTGCGCAGCTCGTGGCTGATGGAGGAGATGTAGCGGCTCTTGGCCTGGTTGGCCTGGTCGGCCGCGAGCCTGGCTCGCTCGGCGGCCCCACGGGCCAACTCGGCGGTCTGCTTGGCGTCCTGCAGCGCGCGGTCGGTCTCGCGGTGCAGCGCGATCTCGCGTTGCAGCAGATGGGTCTGCCGGTTGGATTCTTCCTGCGCCACCTTGCGGCTCTGGTGCGCGAGCACCAGCCACCAGGCCACGATGCCCGCAATGAGCAGCAGCGCCATGTAGGCCTTGAGGAAGCCGCCGCGCAGCGACTGCGCGCTCGCGTCGGCCGCGTCGCTCAGCAGCAATGCGCGAAGCTCCTGCTGGTACAGCACGCCGAACACCGCGGCCAGCAGCGGCACGATGATCATCATGAGCAGCAGGAAGTGGCCGAGGCCCGTGTCGAGGTAGCGCCAGCTGCGGCGCGGCAGCAGCCAGCGCAGCACGGCGGACCATTGCGCGGAGAGCGCCGCATGCGGCTTGCAGAGGTCGCCGCAGCGCGCATCGAGCGTGCAGCACAGCGAGCAGATCGCGCCCTGGTAGGCCGGGCAGTGGGCCAGATCGGGGCCTTCGTATTCGCGTTCGCAGATGACGCAGCGTTGCAGCGTCAGCCGTTGATAGCTGCCTGCGTCCGACCCCGGGGGCGTCTCCACACGCGCCCACAGCACCGTGCTGCGCTGCGCATGCACCGGCCCGCGCGCCAGGTAGTACTTGCCCTTCGTCGCCCAGGCCAGCAAGGGCGTCGCGACGAAGGCGGTGCCCAGCGCGATCAGCGCCGAGAAGGCCTGCGCCATCTGGCCGAACATGCCGAGGTGCGCGCTGATCGACAGGCCCGAGGCCAGCGCCATCGCACCCACGCCGACCGGGTTGATGTCCCACAGGTGCGCCCGCTTGAACTCGATGCCCGGCGGCGACAGGCCCAGCGGCTTGTTGATCACGAGGTCGGCGACCACGGCCATCATCCAGGCGATGGCGATGTTGGCGTACAGGCCGAGCACGTCGCCCAGGGCCTCGAATACGTTCATCTCCATCAGCATGAAGGCGATCAGCGCGTTGAACACCACCCACACCACGCGGCCCGGATGGCTGTGCGTGACGCGCGAGAAGAAATTGCTCCAGGCCAGCGAGCCGGCGTAGGCGTTGGTGACGTTGATCTTGAGCTGCGAGATCACCACGAACACCGCCGTCGCCACCACCGCCCAGACGTAGTTGGGAAACACGTACTCGTAGGCGGCGAGGTACATCTGGTTCGGGTCGACCGCGCGCTCGGGCGGCACCATGTGGGTGATGGCCAGGTAGGCCAGCAGCGCACCGCCGAGCATCTTGACGACGCCGAGCACCACCCAGCCCGGCCCGCCCGCCAGCACGGCTGCCCACCAGCGCCCGCGCGTGGCGGGGGTGCGCACGGGCATGAAGCGCAGGTAGTCGGCCTGCTCGCCCATCTGCGTGATCAGCGCGATGCCCACCGTGAGGCCGGCACCGAACAGGTGCATGTTGAAGCCCGCAATGTCCGATTTGACACCGCTGTAGTGCGCAATGCCGGAGAACGCACCAGGATCGCGCGCCAGCACGTAGCCGAAGGGCACCACCAGCATGATCAACCAGATCGGCTGCGTCCAGAGTTGCAGGCGGCTGATGACAGACACCCCATGCGTCACCAGCGGAATGACCACCAGTGCGCAGACCAGGTAGCCCCAGGCCGGCGGAATGCCCAACGACAGCTCCAGCGCATAGGCCATCACCGCGGCTTCCAGCGCGAAGAAGATGAAGGTGAAGGAGGCGTAGATCAGCGAGGTGATGGTCGAGCCGATGTAGCCGAAGCCGGCGCCGCGCGTGAGCAGGTCCATGTCGACGCCGTAGCGCGCGGCATAGACGCTGATCGGCAGGCCTGCGAGAAAGATGATGAGGCCGGTCGTGAGGATGGCCCAGAAGGCATTGAGGAAACCGTACTGCACCAGCAGGGTGGCGCCGACCGCTTCGAGGATCAGGAAGGAGGCGGCGCCGAAGGCCGTGTTGGCGACGCGCCATTCCGACCACTTGCGGAAGCGCTGCGGGGTGTAGCGCAGGGCATAGTCTTCCAGCGTCTCGCTCGCGACCCAGCTGTTGTAGTCGCGGCGCACCTTGACGATGCGCTGGGGGGCATCGTCGTCGGTTTCCGCGGTGACGGCTTCAGGCGGGAGGATGGGCGGGGCGAGACTCACGCAGGGTCCGTGCAGCTTTCATGCCCGAAAACATTTGGCTCGCCCCCATGTCGCTGCGCACTTCGTGCGCGACCCCCACCCCCTGCCGGGGGCAACGCCAGAGGCCCGGCAAAGCCTCGGTGTTCCTGGGAAGGAAGCACCGGGAAGACGGTGCCCGGGGGCGCGGCACGACTGTTGCAATGTGACCTGCCCGCACATCATCCGCCGCGTCCACGCCGCCAGATCCAACCATGGAATTGACTCCCCGCGAAAAAGACAAGCTGCTGATCTTCACGGCGGCGCTGCTGGCCGAACGCCGCCAGGCGCGCGGGCTGAAGCTCAACTACCCCGAGGCCGTCGCGCTGATCTCGGCGGCCGTCATGGAAGGCGCACGCGACGGCAAGAGCGTGGCCGCGCTGATGAGCGAAGGCCGCAGCGTGCTCACCCGCGCCGACGTGATGGACGGCGTGCCGGAGATGATCCCGGACATCCAGGTCGAAGCCACCTTCCCCGACGGCACCAAGTTGGTCACCGTGCACCAGCCGATCGTCTGACCCCCCCTTTACCCAGCCCCAGCGGAGAACTTCATGCGCCTGTTGTCGCGTTCCACTTTCCTTGCCTTGCTCGTCGCCCTGCCGCTCGCGGCCGCGGCCCATGTCGGCGTCGATGGCGCTGCGCACCACGCGGCCGGCTTCGCGCAGGGCTTCCTGCATCCGTTCACCGGCATGGACCACCTGGCCGCGATGGTCGGCGTGGGTCTCTGGAGCGCGCTGGCCGCACGCGGCGCGCGCGACCTGGCCTGGGCGCCGCTGGGCTTTGCGGCGATGCTGCTGGCCGGTGCGCTGCTGGGGCTGGCGGGGGTGCAGGTGCCGGCGGTCGAACCGATGATCGCGGCGTCCTTGCTGGTGGTGGGGCTGCTGGTCGCCACGCGCTTGCGCCTGCCCGGTCCGGTCGCGGCGGCGGTGGTCGGGGTGTTCGCCGTCTTCCATGGCGTGGCGCATGGCTACGAACTGTCGGGTGAGACCGGCGCCGCTGCGGCGGTCGCCGGCATGGTGCTCGCGACGATTCTGCTGCACATCGCCGGCATCGCGGTCGGCTGGGTCCTGCGCCGACGCGGGACCTTGCTCCCGCGCATTGCCGGCGCCGCTGTCGCGCTGTTCGGCGTGACGCTGCTCGCGCAGGTGGCCTGAACATGATTCCCGGCGAACTCATCACCGACGAGGGCGAACACGTTCTCAACCCCGGCCGCCGCACCGTGACGATGGTCGTGCAGAACACCGCAGACCGCCCGATCCAGGTCGGCTCGCATTATCACTTCGCCGAGACCAACGGCGCACTCGGCTTCGACCGCGAAGCCGCGCGCGGCATGCGGCTGAACATCGCATCGGGCACGGCCGTGCGTTTCGAGCCCGGACAGCAACGCAGGGTCGAGCTGTGTGATTTCAGCGGCGACCGCATCGTCTACGGCTTTCGCGGCCTTATTCAAGGAAAAGTCTGAAGATGAAGCCCACCCCCGAATGCGCCTGCGGCGCCACGGGCGGCCGCCAGAGGCGGCTGCTCTTGCGGGCCGTCCAAGCCTGCGCAGGCAGGCTTGGAGCCGCGGCCCTCAGCCCCTCAAGGGGGCGATACCAGCGGCCCGGCAAAGCCGGTTCCGCGGTATCCCTGGTATCTGGCCGCGCCAGTTTCACGCGTCGCGGGTCGCGCGGTAGCACGGCGGAAAACTGAAATGGCAACTATTGGAAGACGCGCCTACGCCGAGATCTTCGGCCCCACCGTCGGCGACCGCGTCCGCCTCGCCGACACCGACCTCGTCATCGAAGTCGAGGCCGACTACACGCTGCGCGCCGGCGGCTACGGCGAGGAAGTGAAGTTCGGCGGCGGCAAGACCATCCGCGACGGCATGGCCCAGTCGCAGCGCACGCGCGCCGACGGCGCGGTCGACACCGTCATGACCAACGCGCTGATCCTCGACCACTGGGGCATCGTCAAGGCCGACATCGGCCTGAAGGGCGGGCGCATCGTGGCCATCGGCAAGGCTGGCAATCCCGACGTGCAGCCGGGTGTCGACATCGTCATCGGGCCAGGCACCGAGGTCATCAGTTGCGAAGGCAACATCGTCACGGCGGGTGGCATCGACAGCCACATCCACTTCATCTGCCCGCAGCAGATCGAGGAGGCGCTGAGCTCCGGCGTGACCACGATGCTCGGCGGCGGCACCGGCCCGGCGACGGGCACCTTCGCCACCACCGCAACGCCAGGACCGTGGCACATCGAACGCATGCTGCAAGCGGCCGATGCGTTCCCGATGAACCTCGGCTTCCTCGGCAAGGGCAATGCAAGCCTGCCGGCCGCGCTGCACGAGCAGATCGACGCCGGCGTCATCGGCCTCAAGCTGCATGAAGACTGGGGCACCACGCCCGCCGCGATCAGCAACTGCCTCGATGTGGCCGACGCCACCGACACGCAAGTCGCCATCCACAGCGACACGCTCAACGAATCGGGCTTCGTCGAGAACACCATCGCGGCAGTGAAGGGCCGCGGCATCTGCGCCTTCCACACCGAAGGCGCGGGCGGCGGCCATGCGCCCGACATCCTGCGCGTGGTCGGCGAGGACAACTTCCTGCCCTCCTCCACCAACCCGACGATGCCCTACACGGTCAACACGCTCGACGAGCACGTCGACATGCTGATGGTCTGCCACCACCTGGACGCCGGCATCGCGGAAGACCTGGCCTTCGCCGAATCGCGCATCCGCAAGGAGACCATCGCGGCGGAGGACATCCTGCATGACCTCGGCGCGATCAGCATGTTCAGCTCCGACTCCCAGGCCATGGGCCGCGTCGGCGAAGTCATCATCCGGACCTGGCAGACGGCGCACAAGATGAAGGGCCAACGCGGCAAGCTGCCGGAAGACGGCACGCGCAACGACAACTTCCGCGCAAAGCGGTATGTTGCCAAGTACACGATCAACCCGGCGATCTCGCACGGCATCTCGCATGAGGTGGGCAGCATCGAAGTCGGCAAGTGGGCCGACCTGGTGGTGTGGAAGCCGGCCTTCTTCGGCGTCAAGCCCTTCACCATCATCAAGGGCGGCACCATCGCGATGGCCGCGATGGGGGACCCGAGCGCATCGATCCCGACGCCCCAACCGGTGCACTACCGGCCCATGTTCGGTGCGTATGGCGGCTCGCTGGCACGCAGTTCGCTCACTTTCGTGTCGCAGGCCGGTTTGGCGGCGGGCATCGGCCAGCGCTATGGCCTGTCCAAGACATTGAGCGCGGTGAAAAACATCCGCGGCGTGCGCAAGCAGCACATGGTGCACAACGGCTACGTGCCCCGGATGGAGATCGATGCGCAGACCTATGCGGTGCGCGCCGACGGCAACCTGCTGACCTGCGAGCCGGCGGTCTCATTGCCGATGACGCAGCGTTACTTTTTGTTCTGAAAGACCGTGCCGCGACAGTGTCTTGTCGAAGCCCCACAATCGCGCCCCCTCCTTTCGACAAGACACCGTCATGCGACAACTCTCCCCCGCCGGCCAGCAGGTCATCAACGACATCGCGCAGCGCAATGGCTTCAGCGTGGACGCGACGCTCAGCATGCTGGACTCGGTGATCAACGGCAACGGCAGCCAGGCCCAGTTCAACCATCCCGAGTTCTCCGGCTCCGGCCAGTGGATGCGCGGCGGCATGATCATGCTGTCGGACATGTTCAACAATTACCTGAAGGGCCGCGTCGACGGCCTTTGCAACGACCTGTCGAACCTGGTCGCGAGCCAGCCCGACCTGGTGCGCAGCGGCAGCTTCCAGTCGCAGAGCCAGGGCAACGGCTACAACAACGGGCAGGCGCAGACGAGCTACGGCGGCTACAACCAGAACAGCCAGCAGCAAGGCAACGGCGCCTTCGGCCAGAACAGCCTGTTCGTGCCCGGCACCAGCAACGACTGGTGGCCTTCCGACCTGCGCTTTCCGAACAGCACCGGCGCACAGAACGGCGTGCGCTATGCGTACTTCGCACAGGCGCGTCGCCTGGCCATCGAGGTCAATGGACGCGTGACGGTGTACGACACGCTGGACCACCAGATCGGCGGCTTCGGGCAGCAGCAGTCCTATGGCGGGAGCCTGAGCTTCAACAGCCAGTACGGGCTGATCGACGTGGCGAGCCTGCCGGTGATCTCGGTCGATGGCGTGGCGCCTTATGTGGCACCTTATGCGGCGCCGCCCGCGCCTGCGTACGTCGAGCCGGTCAATTCGGGCGCTGGCTTCGGCAACGGCAACGGCTTCAACAACAGTGCCCCCTTGGGCAACCAGCAGGACATCTTCGCCACCATCGAGCGCCTCGCCGACCTGCGCGCCAAAGGCATCCTCAGCGACGATGAATTCGCCAGCAAGAAGGCGGAGTTGCTCAGCCGGGTATGAGGCCCGGCGATGCGTCAGCCGGCGTGCGGCGCGATGTGCTCGCGGATCCAGTTGGAAAGCGCAGCCTCTTCGAGCCGACCCGCTGCCAGATCGAGGATCGTCAAGACGCATTCCGCATCAGTCGCGATGAGTTCATGGCCATTCAGCCAAAGGAACAATTCGATGGCCACGAATGCGGTGCGCTTGTTTCCATCGATGAACGGATGATTGCGTGCGATACCGAATCCGTATGCGGCAGCAAGATCGGCGACATCCGGCGCGCCGTAGTTCGCCAACTGCTGCGGTCGGCCAAGCGCAGAGGCCAGAAGATTCGGATCGCGTATGCCGGAAGGGCCACCATGCTCGGTGAGTTGCTCGTCGTGCGCCGCTCGTACCACAGCGGGATCCAGCCAGACCCACCCCTGGTTGGCCGCGCTCACTTGGCGAGTTCGCGCAACACATTGCGCCGCTTCTTCATGATGCGACGAGCGGCTCCCATCTGCGCCTCGAATTCCGGACTGTACGGCGTCAGCGTGTACCCGCCGTTGGGCGCTTCGCTCACGAACAGCGTGTCGCCCTTCTCGACCTTCAGGTACGCGAGCATTTCCTTCGGCAGGATGACACCGACGGAGTTTCCGATTTGCGTGAGTTTGAGAGCGGACACCAGCATCCCCTGAAGTTATAACGGTTGTTATATTATCCAGCCTCCGCCCATCGATCAAGTCCCATGCTCACCGCCAACAAACTGATGCCGCAAGGCAAGGGCCTCGCCCCCGTCCTGCTCAGGCGCGCCGCCACCATCGAACTCGACTGGGACGTGCGCCAGAAGAGCCGCTTCGACGCGACCGACTCGCAGGGCCGCCAGATCGGCGTGTTCCTGCCGCGCGGCA
The DNA here is from genome assembly GCF_018449755.1 of Variovorax sp. dw_954. Lineage (NCBI taxonomy): Bacteria > Pseudomonadati > Pseudomonadota > Betaproteobacteria > Burkholderiales > Comamonadaceae > Variovorax > Variovorax sp. dw_954. The sequence continues at coordinate 134,934 of NZ_JAAVVD010000006.1, forward strand.
CGGCCGTGCGCGGCGGCGATATGCTGGTCGCGGAAGACGGCTCGCTGGTGCGCGTCATCGCGGCGCCGCAGTCGGTGCTGGTCATCACGTACTGCACGGCGCACGGCACGCCCTTCGACCTGACGCGCGCGGCCTATCACCTGGGCAACCGGCATGTGCCGATCGAGCTCAAGCCCGATCACCTGAAGATCGAGCCTGACCACGTGCTGGCCGCGATGCTGCGCTCGATGCACCTGATCGTCCACGAGGCCAATGAGGCCTTCGAGCCGGAAGGCGGCGCATACGGTGCACAAGGCGCCGGGCATGGCCACGATCACGGCCACGCGCACGACCATGACCATGACCATTCGCACGGCCATGACCATTCGCATGGCGGGGCAACGCCGGTCGGCCCGGTGCTGCATCCGGATGCCTACGGCGGCACGCCTGCCCACGATGACCACGCACACGGCCACGACCACGACCACGATCACTCCCACGGCCATTCGCACTGATGCCCGACGCTCCCCCCGCTGACCCTGCGGCACTCCCCGCAGCCAGCCTGCTGCAATTGATCTGGCTCGCCTCGCCCGCGTTGCCGATCGGCGGTTTCTCGTATTCCGAAGGCCTGGAAGCCGGCGTGGAATGGGCAGGCTTGACGACCGAAGCACGAGCCTCCGACTGGATCGTCGACCAGCTTCACCTGAGCCTCGCACGCGGCGATCTGCCCGTCGTCGCGCAGGCGATCGCGGCCTGGCGCGCTCATGATGCCGACCGCATCCGCATGCTCAATGCCTGGGTGCTGCAGACTCGCGAGTCCGCCGAATTCCTGCTGCAGTCCGAGCAGATGGGCCGCTCCTTTGTCGAGTGGCTCAAGCTGCATCACGACGACATTGCAAGCAACTTCGGTGGCTTGCCCGTCACCTACCCCGTGGCCTTCGCCTTCGCGGCCAGCCGTACCGATGCCACCGTGCGCGATGGCTGCCTGGCCTTCACCTTTGGCTGGGCCGAGAACATGACCGGCGCGGCCGTCAAGTGCGTGCCCCTGGGCCAGAGCGCAGGCCAGCGCATCCTCGGCCGCCTCGCCCGGGAAATCCCCCAAGCGGTCGATGATGCGATCACACTCACGGACGACGACCGCCAGGCCTTCTCGCCGATGCTCGCGGTCTATTCCGCCCGGCACGAAGCCCAATATTCCCGCCTCTTTCGAAGCTGACTTTCCTGCGAGCAAACACCATGGCCTCCGCACTGCACCACATCGCCAACCGCACCAAGAAACTGCCGCCGCTGCGCGTGGGCATCGGCGGGCCGGTGGGTTCCGGCAAGACCACGCTGCTCGAAATGCTCTGCAAGTCGATGCGCGACAAGTACGACCTCATCGCCATCACCAACGACATCTACACCAAGGAAGACCAGCGCCTGCTCACCGTCGCTGGCGCCTTGCCGGCCGAGCGCATCATGGGCGTGGAAACCGGCGGCTGCCCGCACACCGCGATCCGCGAGGACGCCTCCATCAACCTCGAGGCCATCGACCGCATGCTGGGCGAGTTTCCGGATGCCGACGTGGTGTTCGTGGAGTCGGGCGGCGACAACCTGGCCGCCACCTTCAGCCCCGAGCTGAGCGACCTCACCATCTACGTGATCGACGTCGCCGCCGGCGAGAAGATCCCGCGCAAGGGCGGCCCCGGCATCACGAAGAGCGATCTCTTCGTCATCAACAAGACCGATCTCGCACCCTACGTCGGCGCCGACCTCGGCGTGATGGAGGCCGACACCAGGCGCATGCGCAAGCAGCGGCCCTACGTCATGACCAACCTCAAGACCAACACTGGCCTGGCCGAGGTGGTGGCCTTCATCGAACAGCGCGGGATGCTGCTGGAAGACTAGAGTTCAGCGCCATCCTTCAGCACCCGCGCCTTGTAGACCAGCCGCACGCTGGCCCGGTGCGTATCGCCGACGCGCTGGACATAGACGTCCATGCCGCCATCGACCCACGACGCGATCTCGCTGCCGCTGTCGCGCGACGCCAGTTCCGGGCCGAACGCGCCGCGACCCCATGCGACGATTTCATTGAAAGCGTCCGCCCCAAGGTCCGCCCGGTCCTGGATGTTGGCACTGAACTCCACGCGCTTGAGCTGCGCGCCGCCGAAGTACCAGGTCGTCTCCAGGGGGAGTCCGCTGACCAGGCCCGGCGCACCGTGCCAGGCGCCGGCCAGGCCGCCCGCCAGCCGCTGGGGCCGGGGCACGCGTTCCAGCGTCGGCAGCACGGCCTGCAACTCAGCCGCCGTCATCCCAAGGCGCACGCCGGCGGGCAAGGCTTGCGCGTGCGCCGCACCCGTGGCGGCCAGGAAGATGACGGGAATCAGGCAGGCAACGGGACCAGGAAAGAAAGGGCGGAAAGGCATTCGCAAGACGGCGCAGCGGCAGGGACAAGGACTCCCTCTGAACACCCCATGCCGCGAAAGTTCCACCTCACGCCGTCGCGCCCGCCTTGCGGCTGCGCAGCCCCGCCAGCAGCAGGATCAATCCGAACGCCACGCCATAGACGCACGCCACGAGACGCCGCTCACCGCTCCCGACCGGCCCCAGCAACAGGCCCATGCCGAAGAGCGCCGTGCACACGCTGGACGCCACCACCGGCCATAGCAGGGACTTGTCGACTTCGGCCTCGCCGCGCTGCCGCAACGCCCGCATCAAGGCATAGATCACGCCGGTGATGCCCAGCGCGATGAAGACGGTGACGACCGCGGTCGTGAAGAAGGCGCCGGTGAACAGGTTCGACGTGATGTTGGGGTTCAGCAGGATCGTGCCGCCGAACACCAAGCGCACCATGGCATCGAGCAGCGTCACGAAGAACAGCCATTGCCCCCGCACGCTGCGAAACAACGCAATGGCAAGGCCCAGGCCGAGCAAGCCGTCGCCCACGCCGTAGTAGCCGCCGAGCGGCATGTCGTTCGGCGCCAGCAGAAGGCAAGCGCCGAAGAGCAGGTTGAAGGCGCCACGAAGCAGAAGCAGTTGTCGCATGAGCATGTGCCCTGGCAGGCGAAGCGAACCACCTTACTAGCTTGCATACCCGCATGCAAACGCACGTTGGGGAATGGCCCTGTGCACTTTGGTGCAACGAGGCGTTACCGGGTGCGTTGCGCTCAGGTCTTTCAGCTACATTGGCCCGCGGCAGCTTGCCGAGTTGGCCCGGCCAGCGCCGGGACTGCCAACCCACAATCAACAGGGAACACCTCATGCGTTACTTCGCAATCGCGCTGGTCTGCGCGCTATCACTGTCTCAGGCAGCGCTTGCCAAGGATCCCCCGAAACCGGCCAGCACGGGCATCGGCGTCGCGGGCGGAGAACTCGAGGTGCGCGCCACCGTGGTCGAACTCGACAAGGCCCATCGCACCCTCGTGCTGAAAGGCCCCAAGGGCAAGATCGTGACGCTCTCGGTCCCTGCCGAAGTCAAGAACTTCGATGAGATCCGCGTCGGCGACCAACTCGTGTTGCGCTACGCAGCCGCGGTCGCGGCCCAGCTGGAACCCGTGGCCCACAGCGATGGCATCCGCGAGCGCGTGGAGACTGCCAGCAGCGGCACCGCCCCCGCCGGCTCGCTGCCAGCGGCCGGCGCAACAAACACGGTCGAGGTCCTGGCCGTCGTTCAAGCCATCGACCGCAAAGCCGGCACCGTCACGCTGCGCGGCGTCTCGCGCACTGTGACCGTCAGGATTCCAGAGGGAATGGACACCAGCAAACTCAAGGTCGGCAGCGAGGTGCGTGCAGTGATCACGGAAGCCGCCGTCCTGAGCGTCGAGCGTTCGGCGAAGAAGTAGCCGGGCGTCCTGCTCGCGCAGGTCTCTGCGCACCGGTTTTTTTCAAAGGGAGGAAGCATGACATCCAGAAGCAAGCTCACGCTGCTTGCGCCCGCGGCGTTCGTCGCGATGATCGGGCTGGCCGCAGTGCCAGCCATGGCGCAGCAACAGCAATCCAGACCGAACATCATCCTGATCGTCTCGGATGACACCGGCTACGGCGACCTCGGCCCCTACGGCGGCGGCGCCGGGCGCGGCATGCCGACGCCGAATATCGACCGGCTCGCGAACGAAGGCATGACGCTGTTCAGCTTCTATGCGCAGCCAAGTTGCACGCCCGGTCGCGCGGCGATCCAGACCGGCCGCATCCCCAACCGCAGCGGCATGACCACCGTGGCCTTCCAGGGCCAGGGCGGCGGGCTTCCCGCGGAAGAATGGACACTCGCCTCCGTGCTGAAGAAGGGCGGCTACAAGACCTTCTTCACCGGCAAGTGGCACCTCGGCGAAGCCGACTATGCCCTGCCCAATGCGCAGGGCTACGACGAGATGAAGTACGCCGGGCTCTATCACCTCAACGCCTACACCTACGCCGACACGACCTGGTTCCCCGACATGGATCCGGAACTGCGCAGCATGTTCCAGAAGGTCACCAAGGGCGCGATGTCCGGCAATGCCGGCGAGAAGCCGTACGAGGAATTCAAGGTCAACGGCCAGTACGTCGACAAGCCCTCCATCGACGGCAAGCCGGGCGTCGTGGGCATCCCCTTCTTCGACGGCTACGTCGAGAAGGCATCGCTCGACTACCTCGACCGCAATGCCAAGGCCAACACGCCCTTCTTCATGAACATCAACTTCATGAAGGTGCACCAGCCGAACATGCCGCATCCGGACTACGTCGGCAAGTCGATGTCGAAGAGCAAGTACGCCGACTCGGTGGTCGAGCTCGATTCGCGCATCGGCCGCATCATGGACAAGGTGCGCGCGCTGGGCCTGGACAAGAACACGCTGGTGTTCTACACGACCGACAACGGCGCCTGGCAGGACGTCTACCCCGACGCCGGCTACACGCCTTTCCGCGGCACCAAGGGCACCATCCGTGAAGGCGGCAACCGCGTGCCGGCCATTGCGTGGATGCCAGGCAAGATTCCGGCTGGCAGCAAGAGCCACGAGTTGACAGGCGGCCTCGACCTGATGTCGACCTTTGCCAATGTCGCCGGCGTCAAGCTGCCGGAGAACGACCGCGCCAACAAGCCGATCATCTTCGACAGCATCGACATGTCGCCGGTGCTGTTCAGCGAGAACGGCAAGTCGGCACGCAAGTCCTGGTTCTACTTCACCGAGAACGAACTCTCGCCAGGCGCCGCGCGGGTGGGCAACTACAAGGCGGTGTTCAACCTACGCGGCGACAACGGCGCGCAGACCGGCGGCCTGGCCGTCGACACCAACCTGGGCTGGAAAGGACCCGAGTCCTATGTGGCGACCGTGCCGCAGGTGTTCGACCTGTGGGCCGACCCGCAGGAGCGCTACGACATCTTCATGAGCAACGTCACCGAGCGCACCTGGACGCTGGTGACCATCAATGCCGCCGTCAAGGACCTGATGAAGACCTACGTGAAGTATCCGCCGCGCAAGCTGCAGAGCGAGACCTACAGCGGCCCGATCACCTTGTCGCAATACGAGCGATTCCAGCACCTGCGCGAAAGCCTGGCGAAGGACGGGTTCAACTTGACCATGCCCGGCGGGAACTGACGCGAGCTTCGACATCCATGGCCCCGGCTTGTCCGGGGCTTTTTTTTCTGCGACAAAGACTTTTTCGCGATCGATCATGAGCAAGCAGCAACGCACCAAGCGCAAGCCCACGCGTCCCCCGGCAGGTGCCACGACGACGGTGCCGGTCGCCGGGCCCGTGAAGGCCGCGGCCCCGCCCTCCTCGCGCAGGACCTTCCTGGCGGCACTGGCGGGCGCCGCCGCCGTGGGTGGCGCAGCCTACGGTGGCATGGCCTGGTGGCAGGCCCGCGAGGCAGCGTCGAACCAGGTTGCCGCGCCCGGCAATGCAGCGCAAAGGGCGCATCCCACAGTCATCCAGGGCGACGGAGTGCACGGCCCCAATGGCATGGTCTGGGTGCCCGGCGGCGAATTCGCCATGGGCAGCGACAGCAAGCTGGCTCAGGCCAATGAAAGGCCGGCCCATCCCGTCCGGGTGCACGGCTTCTGGATGGACCGCAGCCACGTGACCAACGCGCAGTTCCGCGAGTTCATCAAGGCCACCGGCTACGTGACCACGGCAGAGCGCAAGCCGGACTGGGAGACCCTCCGCGTGCAAAGCCCGCCCGGCACGCCGCGCCCGCCGGACAGCGTGCTCGTGCCCGCCGCCATGGTCTTCGTCGGCACGGATCGCCCGGTGAACCTCAACGATTGGTCCCAGTGGTGGCAACTGGTGCCCGGCGCATCCTGGAAAGCGCCGCAAGGCCCCGGCAGCAGCATCGAAGGCAAGGACGATCACCCGGTGGTGCAGGTCAGCTACGAAGACGCCGAGGCCTTTGCCAAATGGGCCGGCAAGCGCCTGCCGACCGAAGCCGAATGGGAGTTCGCCGCGCGCGGCGGCCTCGAGCAGGCCACCTATGCCTGGGGCGACGACTACCAGCCCGATGGCCAACCCATGGCCAACATCTGGGACAAGACGGCCAAGGGCCGCTTTCCGGTGCTTCCGAAGGTGAGCGCCAAGGCCGGCGGCGCGATCGGCACGCAGCCGGTCGGCACCTTCCTGCCCAACGGCTATGGCCTGGTCGACATGACCGGCAATGCCTGGCAATGGGTCGCGGACTGGTATCGCTCCGACTACTTCCAGCTGGAGGCCAAGGCGCAAGGCAACAAGCCCATCGACAACCCCGCGGGTCCGCAGGACAGCTGGGACCCGGACGACACCGGCGCCCCTCCGGCCGCGCCCCGGCGCGTGACGCGCGGCGGCTCCTTTCTCTGCAACGAGGACTATTGCCTGAGCTATCGCCCGAGCGCGCGACGCGGCAACGACCCGTTCAATCCCATGAGCCACATCGGCTTCCGGCTGGTGAGCGATGCGCCCAGGCCCGCCGGCACCTGACGCGGCCGGCATGCAGCGCTTCGATCCGGACGGGGTCTGGAACAAGGCAAAGTGAGGCCGCCGGACCAACGGGCCCTCCGCCCGTCACCCGGTCGGGACGACTTGCCCCGCTTTTCCGGAAGCTCTTGAGTCGATGTGGCTTCGCCATCTCGACTCATATCAATCCCCCGCGGGGGGGCGGGCCGGGCTTCGCCCGGTCCTGGGGGCCTCTTACTGCCCGGCCCCCAGCCGCTTCGCCTGCCATTTCACATACGGCACCGTGGCAGCGAGGCTCACCAGCAGGTACAGCATGATCGCGGCGGGCACCTGGTGGTCCGCGGCGCTGGTCGCGTTGGCGGTGGCCAGCGCAATGGCGATGCCGGGATGCCGGCAGGCCGACGACAGCGCCAGCACCTCACGCGTCTCGGGATCCGGGCCGCCCAGCCAATGACCGACGGCCAGCGCGATGGCCACGAACACGACGATCGCGATCAGCGTGCCGTCGCCGAGCAAGGCGCCCAGCGCACGGTGCGCGGCGATCAGGATCGCAATGCCCGCGAGGGGCAGCAACCACTTGCCCACCAGGATGGCGGGGGTCGCGATGCGTGCGGCCAGCTTCGGTATGAAGCGATTGCAAAGCATGCCCGCCAGCAAGGGCAGCACCGCCGCGGTGAGGACGATCTTGGCGATGGCGATGGGCTTGATCGTGAAGGTCTTGTCGTAGAACGCGTCGATCAGGTGAACTTCCAGCGGAATGATGAGCACCGACAGCAGCGCCATCGTGACCATCAGGCCCAGGCCATAGGACGCGCGCCCGCCCGCCTTCTCATGCCGGCGGGGCAACAACGGCGGCACCGGCGAGATCGAGAGCGCGACCAGCGCGGCCTCGACCGAATGGCGGAAGTCGAAGGCCTGCGCCAGCAGCACGGCCACCACCGGGATCACCACGAACATCGCAAGCAATGAGCGCAACAGCAGTGACGGCCGCTTGAAGACGTACAACACGTCTTCCCTGGTGGCGCTCAGGCCGAAGCCGAACACCGTCACGATGATGCTCGCCTTCAGGGCGAGGATGACCACATCACGAGCTTCCATCGACAGTCCTTTCTAGAAACCACTTTCGCGCCGCACCACCGCCAGCAGTTGCGTGGCGCCTTCGCCCAGCAGGCTGCGGCGCGCGCCGTCGATCTGCAGGTGGCCGCGGAGCTCCTGCATGCCCGGCGGCGGCGCATCGAGTTGAACCAGCACGTGGAACAGCGCCGGCGTCGGCACCAGTGCCTCGCCCTGCTTCGAGGTGGCCAGCGGCCCGCCGAACCTGGAAGCCAGCTGGCGATGTTCGAGCTGTGCGACGCGCGTGCTGCCGATGGCGACGACGCGGCCTTCGATAGGCGTGAAATGCCCCTCCGGATAGAAGCGCACGCCGGCGCCGCCTTCGATCCGATGCACCTCGTCCGGCCTCACATAGGCATCGACCTGCCAGGTGCGCGGGTCGACCAGCACGCCCAGCGCTTCCTTGGTGCCGGCCCATTGCCCGGCCTGCCAGTTCGGGTCGACGTCGCGCCACTGGCCGTCGAAAGGCGCTTGCAGGTTGAGGCGGGCGATCTCGGACCGGGCCGCGCTCTGCTCCTGTATCTGCACGTCGAGGCGCTGCCGCGTGGCGGCCTCCTCGCTCAGTCCGGCCGGTTCGGCCAGGAGGCCGGTGAGGCGCGCATTGAAGCTGCGCACGCCCGCTTCGCTGCGCGTCACGCGCTCGGCGATGTCGGGTTGCTCCAGCATGACCAGCGCGTCGCCAGCGCGCACCGTGCCGACGGCATGGATGTCGCGGATCAGCGCGGGGAACGGTGCGAACACGCGAAGCTGGTGCTCGGCCCGCGCCACGCCATACGAATGAATCTGCGTCTGCCACGGCATGGCCAGCAACGCCAGCAGCCCGGCCAGGAAGGCGAAGACGAGGAACTTGCGCCGCATGGGAATGCCTGCCCTTCGGGACCACCAGTGCCCCAGTTCACGATAGATGGGCCGCACGATGAACCATGTGACTTCGACCGCGAACAGGAAGATCCCGAGCAGCTTGAAGAACATCAGGTACACCGCCACCGCGATGCCGGCGAACAGCACCAGGCGATACGCCCAGGTGACCATCGCAAAGGCGATGAGCGAGTTGCGCCGCGCCGTGCTGAAGGACTCGGGCCATTCGTCCGGCAGGCCCAGCAGCCCTCGCCGCAAGGCGGTGCGCGCGAGCCGTTGCGAGCGCTCGTGCAGGTTCGGGAAGTCCAGCAGGTCCGACAGGATGAAGTAGCCATCGAAGCGCATGAACGGACTGGCATTCAGCGCGAGCGAGAGCAGCCAGGCGGTGGTCGCCAGGTAGAAGAACCCGTCGCGCAATGCGCCCGGCTCGCAGACGGCCCAGCCCAGCGTGGCGAGCCCGGCGATGGCCAGCTCCGTCAGGATGCCGGCGCTCGCGATGGCCAGGCGCTGGCGCGAACTGCGCAGCTTCCAGGCCTCGCCGGTGTCGGTGTAGAGCATCGGCCACAGCACCACGAAGGCCACGCCCATGTGCGCCACCTTCAGGCCCAGCCGCGTGGCCACCAACGCATGCCCCATCTCGTGCAGGGCCTTGCCGAAGGCCACTGCGACCGCGAAGCCGACGATGCCTTCGGCCGAGAACGATTCGACGATGGCGCTGCGAAACGCGTCCCACTGGTGCGCCACCAGGACCAGCCCCAGCAGGCTCAACGCGAGCACCAGCAAGCCCGTCAGCGGATGGAACAGCCAGCCGAGATACTTCGATAGCCACCGAAGCATGCGTTGCGGCCGCACCAGCGGAATCCGGAAGAAGAGGTAGTGGTGCAGCCAGCCCTTCCAGGTCAGCCACGGGTTGCCCTCGCTCTGTGCGCGCAGGCGGTCGACGGCGTCCGGGCCGGGCCGCAGGAGCTGGTTCTGGTCGAGGAAGCGGCGGAAGTCGAGCACCTGTTCGGCGTCGGGCTTGAGCGCGGTCTGCCGCGAGATCTGCTCGCTGATGGCGCGCGGCGTCTGGCCCCAGCGCAGCAGGCATTCGAACTCCAGCCAGCCAATGCGGTAGAAGCGGTTGATGACCGTGTCCTGGATGACCCAGCTCGGCTCGCCGCCGCGGTCTGCCGCGGCCTCGCTCAGCCGCAGGTCCTCGCGCAACGGTGGCAGCGGCAGGTCTTCCAGTTGCAGCGGCGCCGGCATCACCAGCCCAGCCAGGCGCGCGCCGACGCGATCGGCCGGCGCAGCAGGTAGTAGCCCAGCGCGACGCGCTCGCCGTACAGCTTGGCGGTCCCGTGCAGGCCCAGGCGGCGATGCTCGCCCTCGCCTTCGATGCTCGCCAGCAGCCGGTAGGCCACCACGCTTTCTTCCGTGCTGCGGGCCTGGTAGCTGGTCTCGAGGATCTTGCCCTCCAGCGGCTCCAGCGGGTAGGCCGTGAGGTACAGCGTGACCGGCGCGCCCACCTCCAGCGCGATCGCGTCGGCCACCGGCAACTGCACCAGCATCGCAGGCTGCGCCGGATCGGCCACCTGCAGGATGCGCTCGCCGGTCACCACCGGCTTGCCGATCCAGTCGTTCGGGTCGCTGAACACCGCCACGCCCGCGCGCGGCGACAGCACGTTGGTGCGCGCCAGTTGCGCCGTCACCGCCGCCCATTCCGAGCGGCGCTGTTGCGCCTTGCCGTTGAGCACCGTCAGCTCGCTCTTGCTCTGCGGGTTGTCGAAGGCGCGCTGGCTGGCCGCGAGCAGTTCGGCGTCGGCCACGGCGACCTCCTTGCTGAGCACTTCGGCACGGCTGCGCAGCGTGGTCTCGTCGAGCGTGAACAGCGGCGTGCCCTCCTGCACGGCCTGGTTGGGCCGCACGTGCACCTGCGCGATCACGCCGTCGATGGGCGAGCTGATGATCTTGGCCTCGCGCGAGACGATTTCCGCGGGTGCCAGTGCGGTCTGCCGCACCGGCAGCAAGGCCAGCGCGCCCAGCAGCGCCAATGCCAGCAACGCGTGCCGTCGGCCCGGGCGCCAGCCCGCGAGACGCCGCTGCCCGGTCAACGCCGACCAGCAATAGGCCCAGGTCTGCCACAGGCCCTGCAGCAGCGGCTGCAAGGGTTCCAGCGGCGGCGCATCCATGAGGAACAGCACCAGGCCCAGGCGCTTGCCGTTCCGGCCATGCAACGGAACGCACCACACGCCGGCCGGCCACCACTCGGTCCAGCCGTCGGCCACCTCGGTCGGCGGCTTCAGCGCATCGCGCGACAGCCACTGCGGCTCGCTGCCGTGCAACTGCTTCGCCAGCCAGCGCGAGGCCCGGCGCAACCACACCAGGTAGGGCGAGTCTTCCTGCGGCTTGGCCAGGCCGGAGACGCACAGCACCTCGAAGGCCTCGCCGCGCTGCGCCAGCACCAGCGCCTGCCGGAACTGCAGCAGCGGATAGAGGTCGTTGGCCATCGAGAAGGCCAGCGTGTTCAACGTATCGGCGGCCAGCGCCTTGTCGCGCAGCGCGCCTAGGTTGAGCAGGAGTTGCGCAGGGATTTGGGCGCGGTCGTTCACGGAGAGGTCGGGAAGCTCGCGATGCCGCTCATGCCGGCGATCAGGTCGGGAAACTTCTCATCGAGCTTGCCTTCGAGTTCGACGGTCTGCGCCACTGCATCGACGCGCGCGTTGATCGCGCTGATGCGGGCCGGATAGGTCTTGCCGGTCTCTGCAATGGTGACCTTGAACGGCTGGCCCGACTGCAGTCCCTTGAACAGCGTCGACGGCACGTTCAGCCGCAGCTTCAGGGCGCTGTCGCTCACGATGTCGAACAGCGGCGTGCCGGCGCTCACCGTCTGGAAGGACTTGGCATAGACCTTGGCGATGCGTGCCGCGAACGGCGCGCGCACCGCGCAATAGCCGGCCTGCGTCACGGCGAGCGTGCGCGAGCCGGCGGCCTTTTCGGCTTCGGTGTTGGCCATGGAGACTTCGAGGTCGCCCACGGCGTTGAGTTCGCGCAGGCCCTTCTTGGCGTCGAGGTTCTGCCGGGCCTGGGCCAGTTCGGCCTCGGCCACCTTGGCGCGCGCGATCTGCTCGCCGCACTGCAACTGCACCAGCAACGCCCCCTTGGGCACCTGCTTGCCAAGCGAGCCGTTGATCTCGCCCAAGGTTCCGTTCATCTGGGCCGACAGCGTGGTCTCCAGTTCCGGCACCAGCAGCACGCGGATGGCGGAGGGGTCGATGACGACGGGCTTGGCGGCGGGCGATTGCGCGAACACGGGCATGGCGATGCCGGCGCCGAGGACCAGCAACACCGACAACCACTTCTCACTGTGCGGAAGGATTCGCACCAGCACCTCCGCCTGTGGTGTTGCGCAGCAGCGCGGATTGCTCCATCTCGGTGGTCACGCGCTGGATCTCGCCAGCGAGCGTCTTGATGTCGTAGCTTTCGATGGCCGGCGGAAACACGTCGAGGCCGACCGAGTTGTACAGGCGGCCCCAGGCGGCCTCCGCGTTCGCAAAGGCAGCCTCGCGCTGGTAGCCCGACAACAGGTAGCGGCCCTCGGCGCGGATCACCTCGAGGTCCGAGCCCAGCGTCGTCTTCTTGGCGGCGCGCGCATAGTCGAGCAGGCTGGCGTCGACCCGCAGGCTCTCGTTGGCGAACTGCACCTCCTGCAGCGTCAGCTGGTAGCGCAGCGCGCCCACGCGCACCTGCGTGAGCACGGCCATCGACAGCGCGATGCGCCGCGAGTCGTCGGTCTCGCGCTGCGACTGCTGCGTGGCGTTGAGCGAAGGCAGCGCCAGCAGCTTCAGCAGGTTGATCGACACGTCGATGCCGGTCGCGTTCCAGTAGTTGTTGTAGAGGTAGGCGTTGGAGTCGTAGTTGCGCCCGACGTTGAGGCTGACGTTGGGCCAGAGTTGCGCCTTGGCAATGTCGATGTCACGTTCGTTCGCGCGCTTGCGATACCACTCCTCCATGATCTCTGGCCGCCGCACCAGCGCAAGCTCCTCCAGTTGCCCGATGTCCGGGCCGAGGGTCGGCAACAGCGGGTTGGGCACGTCGACCAGCTGCATCGGCGCATTGGCCGGCAGCGACATCAACGCGCGCAGCTCGGCCTGCGAGAACTCCAGGTCTTGCCGGCGAATGGTCAGCAGCGACACCGAGTCGAGCAATGCGCGCTGGTAGGCCAGGATCTCCTGGCGCGGCAGCAGGCCCTTGTCCTGCGCCTCGCGCGCCTGGCGCAGCGCGTCGTTGGTGCGCGCCAGCAGGCCGTCGACCTGCGGCAGCAGGCGTTGCGCGCCGAGTGCGCGCCAGTAGGCATTGCGCACGTCCTGCAGCACGTTCTGCGCGACCTTGCGACGGCGCTCCTCGGCCATCATGATCTGGTCTGCCTTCTGCGCGGTGCGGTAGTAGGCGATGCTGAAGTCCAGCGTGCTCCAGCTCAGGCCCAGGCTGCCGATGTAGCGATAGCGCTCCTCGGACGTCGATGCGCGCAAGCTCACCTGCCGGTCCTCGATGCCGATCGAGGTGCCGCCCGAATCGTTGTTGCGGCCCAGGTGGCCGGCCGACGCCACCAGGCGCGGCAGCATCTCGTAGCTGGACACGTCGCGCAGGTTGGTGGCCAGCGCGCTCTCCATGAGCTTGAGGCGGTAGTCGAGGTTGTATTTCAGCGCACGGGCCGCCGCTTCGTAGAAGGTGATCGGGCCGGTGACGGGCTCCTGGTCCGAATACATCTTGACCTGGTCGGCCTTGGCCCGGTCGACGGTTTCTTCCTGCGTGTAGGGCTGTTGCTTGACACCCGAGCATGCCGCCAGCGCGAGCGCCAGCATGGCCGTGCCGGGCGCCTTGATGGACCAGTACCCCATGCCGGCGCTACTGGAACCAGGAGAGGTTGAGCCGCTCCGAAGCCAGCCTGAGTTGCTCGGTGAAGGCGGTGGCGGTCTGCCCTTCCCCGAAGGTACTGTTGCCATAGGGTTGGTCTCCGTTGTTGTCGTTGCTGCTGACACGTTGGGCTGGACCGAAGGTGAGACTGCCATCGGTATCCGAGAACAGGGATGGATCGCTGAGCAACCCGTCCGCCGTGAGGTCCACGCGGCCATGGCGCCCGAGCAGGCGGGCCAGGTCGATCTGGCTGGCAATGGCGCTCTGGCGCACCGCGGTGTGGACGTACTGGCCGCCGACGTCGGTCAGGCGATCGCCCAGCGCCTGGTCGCGGCCATCGCCAAGGCCGTCGCCGATCGACGTGCTCCGGATGCCGCCATCGAACACCATGGCGACATCGGTGCCGTCGACCGACAGGCGCGAGAGACGATCCACCAGCGAGGTCGCCTCGACCACGGGCGCGATGAAGATGGCCGGCTGGACGTTCACGTTCAGCAGTGGCTGCTGCTCGCGATCGAGGCCGCCGAAGTGCGGCGTCGGGCCGGCCTGGATGAAGGGCGCCGCAATGTCGAGCCCGATGCGGAGTTCGGCCTGGTCGGTGCCGCCAGTGCGGTCCGAGACGGTGTAGGTGAACACGTCCGTCAGCACTTGGCCCGCGCCGGCCTGCGCCAGCACGTCGGGGTTGCTCTGGTCGATGGTGTAGGTGTAGCTGCCGTCAGCGTTGATGACCAGCGTGCCGTAGCGGCCCTGGAGCGACTGGCCGACCACGCCCGCGGTGCCGGTCCCGGTCTCGGCACCGGGACGGATGCCCGAGACGTGCAGCGCATCGCCGCCGTCGATGTCCGCGTCGTTGGGCAGCACGTTGCCGGTGGCTTGCGGCGCCGGCGTCTGGTCGGTCGCGACGTTGCTGTCGTCGAGCGCGACCGGGTTGTCGTCCGCGCCGCGCACGACGACGACGAGGCGTGCCGTCGACTGCGCGCCGGCGGTGTCGACCATGGCGTAGGTAAAAGCTTCGGTGAGCGTCTCGTCGCTGGTGCGCAGGGCCTGCACCGCGGGGTTGTCGTTGTCGACCGTGTAGCTGTAGCTGCCGTCGGGGTTGAGCGCGAGGCTGCCGTACAGGCCGGCCAGCGACTGGCCCGCGACGGCCTGGGCGCCGGCGCTGTTCGTGAAGCTGTCCACATGCTTCGTCTCGCCGTTGGCCACGCTGTCGACGTCGGTGTCGTTGTCGAGCACGTTGCCGGTCGGGTTGAGGCCCGGCGTGGTGTTGAAGGTGCCGCCGGCTTCCAGCGCGACGGTGGCGTCGTCGTTGGCGACGGGCGTGTCGTTGGCGCCCTCGATCGTGATGTGCAGCGTCGTCTTGTTGGACGCATCGAGCGGATCGGAGACGGTGTAGGTGAAGTCCTCCGTCAGCGTCTGGCCCGAGGTGCGCAGCGCCTGCACCGCCGGCAAGGTGTTGTCGAGTGTGTAGGTGTAGCTGCCGTCCTCACGGATCACGATGTCGCCATACGTGCCGCGCAGGGACTGCCCGACCACGCCTTCGGTGCCGGTGCCGGTCGCGGCGCCGGTGCGGAATTCGCTCACGCGAATCGGGTCGTTGTCGGGGTCGAAGTCGTTGCCCAGCACGTTGCCGCTGGGGTTGACGCCCGGCGTGCCGTTGCCCACGCCGCCCGCCTCGACCGCCGTGTCCATGTCGGGAATGGCCTGCGGCAGGTTGTTGAGGCCGCGCACGACGATGGTCAGCTGCGCCGTGTCATCGAGAGCGCCCAGGTCCGTGATGCGATAGGTGAAGACATCGAGCACCGTCTGGCCCGGCAGGAGCGCAAGCACCGCTGGCG
Source organism: Variovorax sp. dw_954 (assembly GCF_018449755.1). Classification (NCBI taxonomy): domain Bacteria; kingdom Pseudomonadati; phylum Pseudomonadota; class Betaproteobacteria; order Burkholderiales; family Comamonadaceae; genus Variovorax; species Variovorax sp. dw_954. The sequence goes on from NZ_JAAVVD010000006.1 coordinate 150,488, forward strand.
AGAAGGAGTTGACGTGGTAGACGTAGTCGCCGTTCGCCCCGATGACAAGCTCGCCGTAGAGCCCCTCCAGCACCGCCCCGGTGACGCGATCCGAGCCGAGCGGGATGGCCGTGAAGTCCGGGGAAGCACCCACGCCGAGGGGGTTGATTTCGGCTCCCGTGCGTATGCCCGTGCCGATGTCCACGTCGCTGCGGTCGACGTCCGTGTCGTTGGCCAGCACATTGCCCGTTGGATCGATGCCGGCGCCAGCGAGCAGGCGGGGCACGGCCAAGGCAATGTCGTTCGTCGCAACCGGCGCATCCCATGCGCCCTGCACCACGACCGTGATCTGCGCCGTGTCGCTGGCGCCCTGGGTGTCGTGCATGCGGTAGGTGAAGGACTCGGTGAGCGTATCGCCCGCGCGCATGCGCTGCACGAGGAGTGCGTTGTTGTCGACCACGTAGTTGTAGCTGCCGTCGGCATTGACCGTGAGCGTGCCGTACTGGCCGACGACGACCTGGCTGCCGGCGACCGCGGTGAAGGCGCCGCCCGCGGCTTCGGTGCCGCTGCGGATGCCGTCGACCGTCTTGGTGTCGTTCGCGTCGACGTCGGTGTCGTTGGCCAGCAGGTTGCCGGACGGGTCGATCCCGGGGGTCCGGTTGAGCGTGCCGCCAGCCTCCTTCGCGATGAGCGGGTCGTCGATGGCGATGGGGTTGTCGTTGCGGCCGTGGATGGTGACCGTCAACGTCGCGGTGCTGGTCGCGCCGTTCGCGTCGACAAGGGTGTAGGTGAAGGCATCGGACAGCGTATCGGTCTCGATGCGCAGCGCCTCGACGGCCGGATTGGCGTTGTCGACGGTGTAGCTGTAGCTGCCATCGGCATTGAGCGTGAGACTGCCATAGGCGCCGGCAAAGGGCGTGCCGAGCGTGCCGATGGCAAGGCCCTGCCGGAAGCCCGCGACGGCCAGCGTCTCGCCGTTGGCGCCACTGTCGACGTCGGCGTCGTTGGCGAGCACATTGCCGGTCGGATTGACGCCCGGCACGGCATTGCCGATGCCACCGGCCTCGACGGCCCGAGCGGTGTCATCGACCGCGCCAGGGGTGTCGTCGGTGCCCTGGATGGTGATGGCCAGCGTCGCGCGATCGTTCAGGCCGGCGGTGTCCGCCACGGTGTAGCTGAAGTTGTCGGTGAGCGTCTGTCCATTGGTGCGCAGCGCCTGCACCTCGGCCTGGTTGTTGTCGAGGCGGTAGCTGTAGCTGCCGTCGGCATTGAGCGTGAGCCAGCCGTAGCTGCCGCGCAGTTCGGTGCCCAGGATGCCGGCGGTGCCGGTGCCCGCCGCCTCCGTGCCGGTGCGAACGGTCGACACGGTTTGCGTCTCGCCATAGTTGATCGGGCCCGCCACGCCGCCGTCGACATCGGTGTCGTTGGTGAGCACGTTGCCGGTTGGGTCGATGCCCGGCGTAGCGTTGTTGACGCCGCCTGCTTCCACGGCAGTCGCCGCGTCGTCCACCGCGACGGGCGTGTCGTCGCTGCCCCGGATGGTCACGGTCAGCGTGGCGGTAGTGGTTGCGCCGAGGGCGTCGGTCAGCGTGTAGGTGAAGACTTCGGTCAGCGTATCCGTCGGCGTGCGCAGCGCCTGCACCGCGGCATTGCTGTTGTCCAGCGTGTAGCTGTAGCTGCCGTCGGCGGCCAGCGTGAAGCTGCCGTAGGCCGTCGCGAGCGGCGTGCCCAGCGTGCCGTTGCTGGCACCCAGGGTGTAGCTCGCGATGCTGAGCGCCTCGCCGCTGGCGTCGACGTCGCTGTCGTTGCCGATGACGTTGCCGCTCGGGTTGGTGCCCGGCGTGCCGTTGGCGATGCCACCGGCTTCGACCGCGATCGCGGTGTCGTTGACGGCCACCGGCGTGTCGTTGGCGCCGTGGATCGTAATGGCGAGCGTCGCGCGGTCGGTGGCGCCTGCCGTGTCGATGACGGTGTAGCTGAAGTTGTCGACCAGCGTGTCGCTGGCCTGGCGCAGGGCCTGGACCGCCGCATTGGCGTTGTCGACCGCGTAGCTGTAGCTGCCGTCGGCATTGAGCGTGAGCGTGCCATAGCTGCCGGCCAGCGCGGTGCCCACGGCGCCGGCGGTGCCGGTGCCGGCCTCGGTGCCGGTGCGAACGCTGGACACGGCCTGCGTCTCGCCGTAGTTGACCGGCCCGGCCACGCCGCCGTCGACATCGGTGTCGTTGGTGAGCACGTTGCCGGTGGGGTCGGTGCCGGGCGTGCCGTTGGCGATGCCGCCCGCCTCGACGGCCGTGGCCGTGTCATCGGTGGCGACGGGCGTGTCGTTGGTGCCCTGGATGGTGATGGTGAGCGTGGCGGTGGTGGTCGCGCCCACGGCATCGCGCAGCGTGTAGGTGAAGACTTCGGTGAGCGTGTCGGTTGGCTGCCGCAGCGCCTGCACGGCCGCATTGTTGTTGTCCAGCGTGTAGGTGTAGCTGCCGTCGGCGTTGAGCAGCAGGCTGCCATAGGTGGTCGTGAAGGCCGTGCCGACGGTGCCGGCGGTCGCGCCTTCTGTGTAGCTGGCGATGCTCAGCACTTCGCCGTTGGCCGCGCTGTCCACGTCGCTGTCGTTGGCGGTGATGACGTTGCCGCTCGGGTTGGTGCCGGCGGTGCCGTTGGCGATGCCGCCCGCCTCGATGGAAACCGCCGTGTCGTTCACCGCCACCGGCGTGTCGTTGGCGCCGTGGATGGTGACGGCGAGCGTGGCGCGGTCGGTGGCGCCGGAGGTGTCGGCGGTGGTGTAGCTGAAGCTGTCGACCAGCGTGTCGGTCGTCAGCCGCAGGGCCTGCACCTCGGCCTGGTTGTTGTCGACCCGGTAGCTGTAGGTGCCGTCGGCGGCAATCGTGAGCCAGCCGTAGGTGCCGCGCAGCTCGGTGCCGAGGATGCCGGCCGTTCCGGTACCAGCGGCCTCGGTGCCGGTGCGCACGCTGGCGACCGAGATGGTTTCGCCGTTGGCCACGCCATCCACGTCGCCATCGTTGGTGAGCACGTTGCCGGTGGGATCGACGCCGGCGGTGCCGTTGAGGACGCCGCCCGCCTCGGTCGCGCTGGCCGTGTCGTCGACGGCGGTCGGCGTGTCGTCCGCGCCGTGGATGGTGACCGTCAGCGTCGCGGTGGTGGTGGCGCCGACGGCATCGCGCAGCGTGTAGGTGAAGACTTCGGTGAGCGTGTCGGTGGGCAGGCGCAGCGCCTGCACCGCGGCATTGTTGTTGTCCACCGTGTAGACGTAGCTGCCGTCGGCATTGAGCACGAGGCTGCCGTAGGTGCTGGTGAACGCCGTGCCCACGGTACCGGCGGTCGCACCCTCGGTGAAGCCCGCGATGCTCAGCACCTCGCCGTTGGCATCGACGTCGGTGTCGTTGGGCGTGATGACGTTGCCCGTGGGATTGACGCCCGGCGTGCCGTTGGCGATGCCGCCGGCCTCGACCGCATCGGCCGTGTCGTTGACGGCCACCGGCGTGTCGTTGGCGCCCTGGATGGTGACGTTGAGCGTCGCCCGGTCGGTGGCGCCGGCCGCGTCGGTGACGGTGTAGCTGAAGCTGTCGACCAGCGTGTCGGTGGGCAGGCGCAATGCCTGGACCGCCGCGTTGGCGTTGTCGACGACATAGCTGTAGCTGCCGTCGGCATTGAGCGTGAGCGTGCCGTAGGTGCCGGCCAGCGCGGTGCCCACGGCGCCGGCGGTGCCGGTGCCGGCCTCGGTGCCGGTGCGAACGCTGGACACGGCCTGCGTCTCGCCGTAGTTGACCGGCCCGGCCACGCCGCCGTCGACATCGGTGTCGTTGGTGAGCACGTTGCCGGTGGGGTCGGTGCCGGGCGTGCCGTTGGCGATGCCGCCGGCCTCGACTGCCGTGGCCGTGTCATCGGTGGCGACGGGCGCGTCGTTGGTGCCCTGGACGGTGATGGTCAGCGTCGCGGTGGTGGTCGCGCCCACGGCATCGCGCAGCGTGTAGGTGAAGACTTCGGTGAGCGTGTCGGTTGGCTGCCGCAGCGCCTGCACGGCCGCATTGTTGTTGTCCAGCGTGTAGGTGTAGCTGCCGTCGGCGTTGAGCAGCAGGCTGCCATAGGTGGTCGTGAAGGCCGTGCCGACGGTGCCGGCGGTCGCGCCTTCGGTGTAGCTGGCGATGCTCAGCACTTCGCCGTTGGCCGCGCTGTCCACGTCGCTGTCGTTGGCGGTGATGACGTTGCCGCTCGGGTTGGTGCCGGCCGTGCCGTTGGCGATGCCGCCCGCCTCGATGGAAACCGCCGTGTCGTTCACCGCCACCGGCGTGTCGTTGGCGCCGTGGATGGTGACGGCGAGCGTGGCGCGGTCGGTGGCGAGCTGCGAATCGGCGACGGTGTAGCTGAAGCTGTCGACCAGCGTGTCGGTCGTCAGCCGCAGGGCCTGCACCTCGGCCTGGTTGTTGTCGACCCGGTAGCTGTAGCTGCCGTCGGCGGCGAGCGTGAGCCAGCCGTAGGTTCCGCGCAGCTCGGTGCCGAAGATGCCCGCCGTGCCGGAGCCGGCTTCGGCGCCTGTCCTGAACTCGGTGACGGCCTTGGTGTCGCCGGCATCGACGTCGGTGTCGTTGGCGAGCACGTTGCCGGTCGGGTCGGTGCCGGCGGTCGCGTTCGCAATGCCGCCGGCTTCCGTGGCGCTGGCCGCATCGTCGACCGCCACCGGGTTGTCGTTGCGGCCCTGGATGACGATGTGAAGCTGGGCCTGGTCGTTCAGCAGGGCCACGTCGTTCATCTGGTAGGTGAAGAATTCGTCGAGTATCTGGCCGGCCTGCAGGGCTTGCACGGCCGTGTTGGTGTCGTCCGGCGCGTAGGTGTAGTCCCCCGCCGCGCTGATGTGCAGCGAGCCATAGGTGCCGGCAATGGTCGTGACGCCGGTGGCCGCCACGGCGGTGAGCGCGCCGCCTGCGGCCTCGGTGCCGGTGCGGATGCCGCCGACCACGTCCACTTCGCCGTTCGCCGGGGTGTCGACGTCGGTGTCGTTCAGCAGCACGTTGCCCGCCGCGATGGCACCCGCAGTGGTGTTGTTGACGCCGCCGGCCTCGATGGCCGTGCCCGTGTCGTCGGTCGCAACCGGCGCATCGTCGGCGCCCTGGATAGTGATCGCGAGCGTCGCGCGGTCCGAGGCAGCGCTCCCGTCGGTCACCGTGTAGCTGAAGTTGTCGGTCAGCGTGTTGGCGCTGGTGCGCAGGGCCTGCACCTCGGCCTGGTTGTTGTCGACGCGGTAGCTGTAGCTGCCGTCGGCATTGAGCGTGAGCCAGCCGTAGGCGCCGCGCAACTCGGTGCCGAAGGTGCCGGCCGTGCCGGCGGCCGCTTCGGCGCCGGTCCTGAACTCGGTCACCGTCTTCGTGTCGCCGGTGTCGGAGTCGGTGTCGTTGGCCAGCACGTTGCCGGCCGGGTCGGTGCCGGGCGTGGCGTTCAGCGTGCCGCCCGCCTCGACCGCCGTGGCCGCATCGTCGACGGCCACCGGCGTGTCGTTGGCGCCCGTGATGACGATGCGCAGGTTGGCCAGATCGTTCAGGCCGCCGGTGTCGGTGTCGGTGTAGCTGAAGATCTCTTCCAGCGTCTGGCCTGCCCGCAGGCCCTGCACCAGCGGGTTGTTGTCGTCCGGCGTGTAGATGTAGTCGCCGTTCGCAAAGACGAGCAGCGTGCCGTAAGTGCCGGCGATGGATATGCCTCCGGACGGGGGCACCGGCGTCATGGGGCCACGGTCGCCTTCGGGCAGGGCGCGGATGCCGGTGTCGTTCTTGGTCTCGCCGTTCGCCACGGTGTCGACATCGGTGTCGTTGGCGAGCACGTTGCCGGTCGCGACCGATCCGGGCGTACCGTTGTTGACGCCGCCCGCCTCGACCGCGCCGCCTTCGTCGTTGAAAGCGACCGGCGTGTCGTTGGCGCCCTGGATGGTCACCGTGAGCGTCGGTGTCGCGGTGGCCGTGTCGGTCGCGCCGGCCTGGTCGGTCATCGTGTACTGGAACGACTCGGTGAGCGTCTGCCCGTTCAGGCGCAGCGCCTGCACCAGCGGGTTGTCGTTGTCCACGGTGTAGCGGTAGCTGCCGTTCCGGTCGAAGGTCAGGGTGCCGTAGAGGCCGACGAGGTCGACCGTGCCGGTCGGCGTCGGCGTGGCGACGTTGCTCGTGCCCACGCTCGTCACCGTCAGCAGGTGCAGCGTGTCGGCGTTGGTCGCGATGTCGACATCGGTGTCGTTGGCCAGCAGGTTGCCCGTCGGGTTCACGCCCGGCGTGCCGTTGAACGGCCCGCCCGCCTCGATTGCGGCGGCAGTGTCGGGGAAGCTCTGCGGTGGGTCGTTCACCGGCGCGAGCACGATCTGCACCGTGTCGCTGTCCTGCAGCTGGTCTTCGACCGGCTCGGCCGGGATGCCGTCGCCATCGGCGTCGCCGAAGTTGCCGCGGTCCTTCGTCAGCACCGTCAGGGTGTCGTTGCCGTTGAAGTTGAGCGCCCCGAGGTAGGTGATGCGGCCGAGCGCAATGTTGAGGTCCGCGAGCGTGCCGCTCAGCGTCACCGTGGCCGTGCCGGTGCCGGTCGCGGTGACGCCCGGCGTGGCCTGCGAGAAGTTGAGCACGCCCTTGGTCACGGTCAGCGTGACGTCCAGCAGTCCGCTGCCCGCATCCACGTCGGCGATGGTGATCGGGGCGATGGGCAGCAGCACGTCTTCCAGGCCGTCCTGCGTGCCGGGCACGGTGTTGACCGGCGCGTCGTTCTGCTGCACGTAGCCCACGTCGGCGCGTGTCGCCTGGCCCTCGCCGAGGTTCGAGACCACCTGGCCCAGCGGCGTGGTGGTGTCGGTGTCGATGCGCGGGCGCAGCAGGCCCACAGGTTGCGCCAGCGTGACCGTGGCGGGCGCATCGACGCGGAAAGGCCCCGCCGCCAACGCGCTGAAGTTGAAGACGCCGGCCGCATCGGTCACGGTCGTGAAGGTCAGGTTGTCGGCCGTCGTCGCCAGGTTGCCATCGGCGCCGCCATAGGTGAGCGTGACCGTCTGGCCGGCCAGCGCCGGGCCGTCCGCCGTGGTGCTGGCGGTCGGCGTGCCGGAGTCGTCCCACAGCGTGCCGGTGATCAGGCCGAGCCCCGCGCCCTCGGTCAGCAGGTAGGTGTTGGGGGGCGAGCCGGTGCCGATGCGCTCGCCCGCGTCGGTGCCGTCGGTGCCAACGGTGGAACCGCCCCAGGTGGTGAACGTTTCGGGCAGGCTGCTCCAGGTCAGCGTGGCATCGGTGTTCGCATAGGCCGCGCTGGCGCTGACGTCGACGCTGTAGAGGACCACCACCGCAACGCCCGGGTCGAGCCGGTCGAAATGGACCGTCACCCCACCGGCTGTCGCCACGAAGGTCACGCCGGCCGGCAAGGTGGCTGGCGTGTAGACCACGCCGCCGATCGACACGCTGGTGGGCGTGTATGACGTGGCGCCGGCAAAGGCGTCGACCAGCTGCACGTCGTAGGCCGGCGCGCTGCCGTTCTGCGTGAAGCTCACCGAAATGTTGGCCTGGCTCGTGGTGGCGGTGGCGTTCGGCGTGAAGCTGTCGACATGCTTGACGACGCCGTTGAAGCTCGGCTCGACAATCGTTTCGGAGACCGTATCGCTGGTCGAACGCACGATCGTCCCGCCGGCACCGTCGCCCACCAGGTTGGAAGACGTGACGCCCAGGCTGGCTCCCGCCTTGTTGCCGCCGACGTTGGCGACCCGCGCCGAGAACTCGATCGCCATGCCTTCGAGGTCGGCATCCTGGTCCCCGTTGACAAGGGTGCCGAGATCGAAGGTGACGACGGTGCGTCCATTCGCATCGGTGGTGATCGTGATGCGCGAAGGGTCGAGCGTGGCATCGGGCGCGGCGCCGCTCAGGTCCGCGGTGATGGCCTGGCCGATCGCACTGCTGCGATTGCCGACGACGTTGAGCGTGCCGTCCAGCGTCAGGCCGGGCACGGAGCTGCTGATGTCCGCGCCGGTCGATATGAAGGCGAGCTTGATGGTGCCGTCGTCCAGGAACTCCAGGCCCGGGTCCAGCGTGACCTGGATACGGTAGTCGCTGGTCTGGCCTTCGCCGACCGCCGCCACGACGCGATAGCGCACGAGTTCGCCGACGGCCACCTGCTCGGTCGGACCTGCGGTGCCGCCGGTCGGTGGCGGCGTGTCCGCCATGCCGCCGATGCGCGAGGTCTCCATGCCACTGAGTACGTCGATGCGCGTGCTGGCCTCGCGGCGATAGTCGTTCAGGCTGCCGCTGTTGAGCAGCCCGTCCGCGCCGGTGCGCTCGCCCGGCTGCGCGATGCTATCGGCTCCGTTCAGGCTGGACCACCGCACGCTGGCCGTGTTGTCGATGCTGGGTGTGTTCTCGGCCGTCGCCCCGACGGTGCCGGTGACCCGCAGGACGATGCTGCCGCCCTTGGGAATGTCGATGTTGGCGCTGGCAGCGCTTTGCAGCACGCCGCCCACGATGGCAAAGTCGGCGCCGCCGCTGTTCGACGCGCCTCCTGCGTAGGTGACGCCGGCGAGCGTGAGGCCGGTCAGCTGGGTCGGCAGGGTGTCGGTGAAGCTGATGTCGTAGGCATCGAAGTCGGTGCCGCCGCTGCCGTTGCTGATGGTGATCGTGTACTCGACCGGATCACCGAGATCGACGCCGAGGGCCGGGATGGCGTTGGTCGTCTGCGTGATGGCAAGCGTCGGCTCGCGCACCGTGACGGTGGGCGCCGGGTTCGAGCGCGGGATGACGCGGTCGATCGGCGTGGCGCCATTCGGCGTGTCGCTGTCCGGGTCGCTGTAGACCGCCTGCGCGCTGTTGACCAGCGTCGTGCCCGCCTGGTTGCCGCTGACGTCGTTGGCGATCAGGCGCACGCGGATCACGAAGCTGTTGTTGCCGGTGACGTTGTCTGCCGCCGTCGAGTTGGCCGTGAAGGTCATGCGCGCATCGACGCCATCGGCGCCCACCGTGCCGCCGATGCCCGTCACCGAACCAATGGTCAGCGTGCCATTGAAGTCCGCCGTGAGCGCGGCGCTGCCGGCCACCGTGGTGATGAGCTGGTACCCGGTGCCGTTGAAGCTCGGGTCCAGGCTCATGCCGGGCGGCACGAGATCGTCCACGCGCAGGTTCTGGGCGGTGCCTTCCGGCAGCGTGACGACGATGTCGTAGAGCATCGATTCGCCCACCACGACATCGGCGCCGGCGGTGCTGGCCGAACTGGAATCCGTCGCGTCCACCGAGCCACCGGCGAAGACCTTCGTGACGACCGGCACCGCGACCTGTTCCAGTGCCACATCGGTGAGGTCCGCCGGCGTGAAGTCGCCGCCGCCGGCTGCGCCCGCGTAGTTGCTCAGCGTGGCCGTGCTCTGCAGGGTGCTGCTGGCCGGTATGGCGGCATTGGCCACCACGTCATAGGTGATGACGACCACATTGGCGCCGCTGGTGTCATTGGCCGTGCCGGCACGTCCCGGCAGCAGCGAGGGAAAGCCCACCGGGTCGAGGAAGGTCACGGTGGTGCCCGTGACGCTGTAGTCGGTGCCGAGCACGAGCTGCGTGCCATCGCCACGATAGACCTTGATCGTGTTGGTCAGTGCACCGCCCACGAAGCTCAGGCCCGCCGGCAGGTCGATGGACGTGGTGACGTCGAACGCGCCGCCGCCGCCGGTGTTCTCGATGGCCGTGGCCATGCGCAGCGTGTCGCCGCCGTCGAAGCCCTGGACGTCCCCGTTCACGGCCAGCGGCGAGGTCACGCTGCCGGTGAACGGCACGCCGGTGGTGCCGGGCGCGGCCCAGGTGCCGGTGGTGCCGGTGATGCTGCCGCCCGTGCTCGACACCACGCCGTGCGAGATACCGAGCACCGGCTCGGCCACGGACTGGATCACGACCGCGTCCTGCGAGATCAGGTGCGTCAGGTCGATGGACGTGAGCTGGTCGGACTGCGCCTGGGCGGTCACCGAGCGCTGGTCGCCGAACGGGACATCGCTGACCTGCAGCTTGACCTGCACCTCGATGCGCGTGCCGTTGATGCCGGGGTTTTCGTTGTCGCCGAAGTCGAAGACGATGGAATTGCCCGCGCCGGTGGTGACGGATGCAAGCGTGTCGGGTGTGTTGTGGCCCGGGCCGAAGACAAACTGGTTGACGCCGGTGCCCTGCGTCCAGGTCACGCCGGACAGGTCGAACAGGGGCAACGGCAAGTAGCCCGTCAGGATGAACTGCTCGTAGTCGCCCGTCACCAGGTCGTAGCTCATCTGGAAGGTGACGATGTCGCCGGGATGCAGTTCCACGGTGCCCGTCGGCGTGCTGCCGTTCACGTCCACGATCTCGATGTCGACCTTGCTCGGGGTGACCTGGATGCCGGCAGTGTCGCTGTCGGTCGCCGTACCGCCCGTGAGATTGACGCGGTCTTCCAGCAGCGTGGCCGTGATGGTGGCGTTGTTGCTGACCGAGTCGCCTTCATTGATCGGGTCGGGGTTCGGCACGGTGATGTTCTGGCCGATGGTGGTCCGGTAGGTCACCGTCATCGTCGTCGCACCATCGCGCACCGGGTCGAAGGCCAGGTCGCCGGCCAGCGCGCCGGTCACCTCGCCGGCATTGCGCAGCGTCTGGCCGATATCGAGCGTCAGCGTGGTGGTGCCGTCCGCGTGAGGGGTCACGGTGGCCACCATCGGCGCGGTCTTGGTGACGCCGCCCACGGTGTAGCTGAGCAAGCCGCTGCCTGGCACGAAGGTCTGCCCGTCGCTCAGCTCGTCCACGCCGGCGATCTGCCCTTGTGTCAGCACGTTCTCGCCGAAGGCGAAGTAGTCCGACATCTGGATCGACAGCGTGTAGGTGAGCGTGTCGCCCGGCGACGGTTCGGCGCTGCCGACGTTGGTCGTGACCGCGACGTCCTTGTAGACCGCGATGGGCTGCGCAGTGAAGCTGGCAGTGCCGCCGGTGCCGCTGGCCGTGATGGTGCCCGACGAGACATCGCGCGGATCGAGCGGCGTCCAGCTGGCGGTGGCGTCCGGCGGCGTCACCGTGATGGTCACGGGCGCGCCGCTCACAGGGTCGATCACCGGCGCGCCATTCGCATCCACCTCCGGCACGTAGAACGTGACCGTGCTGACGGCCGTGCCGGTCAGCGTGGCATAGGTGACCGTGTAGTTGGCGATGTAGCTGCCGGCCGTGAACGCGGCCTGGATGTCCGCAGGCGCGGTCAACACGGCGCCGGCCGCCGTCGTCACCGAACTCAGCACGCCGCCCGCGCCTGGCGTGATGCCCGTCACCATGACGTTGCCGGGCAGGTCCTGGCTGATCACGACATCGGTCACCGTCTGGCCCGGGGCCGCGCTGGCCGTGACGTCGATGGTGTGCGGGTAGTTCGGGCCGGTCACCGTTTGTCCATCGGTCATCGGCACCGATTGCGACAGGCTGACCACGGTGGGGTGAACGTTGAAGTTGTGCGTGCCCGCCTCGATCAGCGGCGGGTCGATGGTCGGATCGTCGGCCGACTCGTTGCCGAACTGGAAGCCACCACGCGCCTTCACCAGCAGGTCCGGCGCCGGGTCCGACGCGGTGGTGTCGGCCAGGTTGCTGAGCTGCATCGTGACCACGATGTCGACGGCGGGCTGCCCCTGCGTGATGCTGGCATTGGGCAGTTGCAGCACGACCAGCTGGTCACCCGCGCGCATGCCGTAGTCGGCCGCATGCAGCACGAGCGGCGCGCCGGTCGAATCGCGCGCCAGCGGGTGCGTGGCATCGCCATTCGCGTCAAAGGTGACCGTGAAGGTCTTGATCGCCTGGCCCAGGTAGGTGGCCGAGGCGAAGGTCACGCCGTCGTCGCCGTCCTTGCCGGTGGCCGGCAGGAACAGGTCGATGTAGGGCGCGAAGCCCACTTGCGTCGATGGGTTGGTGAAGCTCGCGGTGAAGCTGAACTGGCCACCCAGCAGCACGTCCGTGCCTGCCCCGGACAAGGACACGGTGGGCCTCGCATCGGCCAGCAGTCCGCTGAAGCTGGCCAGCGCGGCGGCGTCGATGGCGATGGGCTTGTCGATCACGCCGACGCTGGTCTCCAGCGTCCAGTTGCCGCCCGCCGACGGACTGCCGGTGGCGTCGTTCGACGCAGCCACGTCAGCGCCAGTCCAGCGCGCGATCTCGTTCACCAGCGTCTGCCCGACCGCGCCCGTGCCGACGTCGCAGCCGTAGAGCTGGATGTCCGCACCGGCCTTGAGCGAGCCCTGCCACGCTTGGAGCTTCGATGCGAGTTGGTCGACGTTGTCGCTGGAAATCGTGCGATTGCCCAGCGTGAACTGTCCCTCCGCGCCGTGCGAGAAGATCTGGATCGAATCGACCTGGCCCAGCTTGCCGAGCTCGGCCGTGATCGCCGCCAGCCCATCCTCGTTGCTGTTGACGACCAGCACCGTCACGCCCGGGTCGGGGTGCGCGCTGAGCTGGCCCAGCGGGTCGACCCGGCTGTCGACGACGAGCAGGGTGCGCGGCGGCGCAGGCGTGCGCGTGGCCTCGACCGCCGGCCTGGATGCCAATGCCGCATGATCGTTGGCGCTGTCGGCGGGATGCGTGCTGTCTGTGTGATGCTGGTCGACCGCCGTGGCGGCCGCACCGTCGAACATGATCCGGGGCTCCAGCGCCATCGCCTGGCTGCGGGGCTTGAAATGTCTCATGTTCATGCGCGAGTACCCCCACTGATGGCGGCTTGCGCCACCGGACCCCGTCGATCTCGAAGCCTCGCAATGCCCGGCGCCCTGGAGGCCGGGTCTACGCCAACAGGATGAGCTCGCGCAGGCATGAACCAAATTCTACGTTTCATTGACAATTGAAGATAGTCAACGGCGGGCCGGCCCACCAGCGGCCGGGCCCGATCGACGAGGCTGGATACCGCGGGCCGCCGGGTGCGCCACCCGGCGCACCCGCGCCGCGGGATGCACGCGACAGAAGCTCTCGCCGCATCAGGGGCAGCAGCCAGCTATGGATTGACCACCACGTAGTTGACTTCGGAACCCACGTATTGCGGCTGGTAGTACGCCCCGCCGCATTGCTGGTATGTGATGCCGTTCATCATGACCGGCGTGCACGCGGGGGGCAGCGAGTACACCACCGAACCGACGACCGCCGCAGTCACCGCGACCGTGGCCGTCACGGCCGCCGCGGTCGCGACCGGGTGGTAGTTGTCGTAGTAGCCGCCGCGACCGCCGACCACGTTGACGTTGTTGTTCACGTTGACGTTGCGATTGACGTTGGCATTGACGTTACGGTTCACGTTGGAATTGGCGTTGCGGTTCACGTTGGCATTGGCGTTGCGGTTCATGTTGGCGCCGCCACCGTGGTTGACGGACGTCCGGGCGCCGCCGCCGCCGGCATGGCCACCCCCACCCCCACGCGCATCGGCATCGCCCGCGACACCCAGGCCGGCGCATGCGACGGCCACGGCCATGGCGCTGCCGGCGGTGAACGAGAAGAACCTGCGTGCTGAATACTCTTGCTGTTGAATCATGGCGCGTCCTTGCTTTGAATGTTGATCGGGTCCATCGGGCCTACTTGCCCGGGTTCTCGACCGTTCCATCGGACTTCTTGATCGCGATGCGATGGCTTCCGGAAGGCGCCTTGAAATCGAAATCGCCGGCCGGGAAGCTCGCCCCCGTCTTCCAGCGCATCACCACGGTGTGCTGCGGCCGGGCCGGGTCCGAGGTGGTGACGATGGACAGCTTGCGCGGCAGCGGCGTGCTCCCGCGCTGGATCCAGATCTGCCAGTCGACATCGTCCTGCCGGAGCGCGAACTGATCGGTCAGGTCGCCGTCGACGGCGCTCACGCCGAGGTAGCTGGCCGACTTGATCGCCGAGGGGTCCATCTTGCCGCTGTCCCACCAGAACAGGTCGGCCGCCGGCACGTCGATGTCATAGGTATCGTTGAGCACGGTGACCACTTCCTTCAACGTCGGTGGCGCCTGCACGGTGGCGTAGTACTTGGTCCGCGGGCTGTAGATGCTGGCGGTCTTGCCGTTGTAGTAGAGGATGTTGCGGTCGCCACGATCGTTGTGCATGTCGACCTGCAGGCCGTCCGGACGGCGCACCTTCAGCCTGGCGGTGCGGCCCAGCTGGGCCAGCTGGCCGTTGTCCAGGGTGTCGTCGGTCAGCGAATAGGTATCGAGCTGGAAGGACTGCAGCGTGCGCAGGTAGGCCGCCATCTTGTCGAGCGCCTTGAGCACCTCTGGATCGACCGCATCCGCGGCTGGCGCGGCTGCCGCGCCGCCGCCAGAACTCGCCTGCGCCGGTGGCGGCGCGGTCGTGCCCGATGCAACGGGCGCAGTGGGCTGCTGCGCGCAGGAGGCCAGCACGATGCAGGCCGCGGCGCCCAGGACCGACAACTTCAAGGACTCGAAAGTGCGAATCATGGAACTTCCCTTCAGGTGATCGTTTCGACGACTGACGGATCACCATACGATCCATGACTAGCAGGCGCAATTGCCCCCTAGGGCAATCTCGGGACCGTCGTGCGTAAACAACCAGTCGTTCGATATTGCATCGGCACCCCAGTCCATGCGGATTTGCCGCTCGACTGGATCGCCGTTCACACAGGCAGGCGGCGGCGCCGGCCGTTGCCGCATTGCCCAACGCCACCAATGCCCATGGACGGACGCGCCATGCACGGCCGCTGCGTTGCCTTGCGCCGTCCCTGCCGGTGCAGCCGACGGTGATCGAGTCACTCGCAGTGCAGCGCTCGATTGCCCTACTTGGTTGGCGCCGACCCCGGCGGAAAATCCGCGAACATCTTGTCGAGCGAGGTCTGCAACAGCGCGGGCAGCTTGTCGCTGTTGTCGGGCAAGGTGCCGCTCGCACTGCCGCGCCAGATGGCCCGCTTGGTCTTCGCATCGAACATGTCGACCACCAGCGTCCCCACTTCATAGGTGTACGAACTGGTCGTTGCCACGCCGGGCCCGAATCCGCCCCAGCCCACGCCGTAGCCCACCCCGCTGTAGTAGGTGGTGTAGTCGCGCCGCTCCTGCGTCGCGACGTTGGCGCCGACCCGCACGTCGCCATCGGCCGCGAGCGTCCAGCCCTTGGACCGCAGCTTGGCATCGATGCCGTCGGCGATGCGTTGCTGGTTGAGGGGATCGCTGCCCGTGGGCTTGGCGATCCAGGTGTAGGTGCGATAGCTCGCGAATCGCGCGGCCGGATCGAAATCCGTCTTGACGGTCGGCGTGCTGCAAGCCGCCAGAAGGCTGGCGATGGCCAGGATGCTGAACCGATGAACCATTGGAACTCCTTGTGATGCATCAAAGGATGGAATGGCTGGCGATACCTTCGCGATGGAAGATCTGGCTGGCTGACGAATTCTAGGGTTGCATCGCCCTTCAAGGCGCGGCGCGCAACGCCGCTGCGCTTGTGACGTCTCCGACTTATCCGGTGAGTTTTTAACTGGGGTTGGGCTGCGTTCGGTTTGTTGATCTGACCTCTTCTTGACGAACTCGCTCGGGGTCAGACGGCCGAGTGAATAGCGCTTCTGCATCCAGGCTGCTCGATCCGCTTGTCAGCTTTCAGAGTTTTTTTCGAACGACCCCCTGCAGGATCTGCTTGTCCAGCGTCAGGTCGGCCACGATGCGCTTCAAGCGGGCATTCTCATCCTCGTAGCATCTTCAGGCGCTTGAGCTCGGTGACGCCCAGGTCACCGAACTTCTACTTCCATGTGTAGTACGTCGCCTCGGACACGTCGATCTGGCGACACACGTCCACGACAGGCGTCCCGACGCGGCCAGCCTCAACGCATACGCGATCTGCTCCTCGCTGAACCTCGACCTTTTCATTGCTTCTCCTTGCGCCCCTTCGGGCGCTACCGGAAGCAACCGTAGCTCTAGATTTGAAAAGTCCGGAATTCGGGGGAGACGTCAGGCGGAGCTTTGAACCCAAAGCGGTCATGCTGCCTGCGCTTAGCCCAGCGGCGGAATCGCTCCCAGGACGTCGCTGAAAACGCTGAACTGCGTTTTGAACGCCTGCGGGCTGTAATCCTGGTAGTAGCCTGCGGTCACCACGACAACGAGGTCGAGCTTGGGGACGATGCGAATGTACTGGCCGCCTCGACCCAGTGCGCCAATCCACTTGACCACGTGCGCGTTGGCACGGGCGCGGCCGAGCCACCAGAGATATCCGTAAGATTGATCGCCAGTCGCCTTGAGCTTCGGTGACGTCGAGGCCTCGACCCAGCCATTGGAAACGACTTGGCGATCGTTCCAGCGACCGCCCGCAAGGACAAGTTGGCCGATCTTCGCCATGTCGCGTGGTCGCATGCGCAATCCGCCTCCGGCATCGGAATCCCCCTTGACCCGGCTCCACTCGAAGTCGGTGATGCCCAGAGGCTTGAACAACTCTGTTCGGGCAAATTCGTCGAGAGGGCGTCCGGTGGCCTTGTGGACGATGGCGGAAACGAGGGTGAGCGCGCCGGTGTTGTAGAAGAACTCCTGGCCTGGCGGCGCGGTCGGCGCGAGACCGAGGACGTAGCGGGACGGATCTGCTGCCCTGTGCATGCGCGACTCGTCGTTGTTCTCGCCGGTGGCCGGGGTTGCCTCCACCCACGTCAGGCCCATCGTCATCGTGAGCGCGTGCAGCAGCTGAAGGCGATCCTTGTCAGGCGTACGCAAGTCCGCGCACTCGGGAAAGAAGTCAAAGATCGGCTGGTTGATGCTGCGGATGAGCCCCTGATCAATCGCGATCCCGACGGCGAGCGACGCGACGCTCTTGGAAGCCGACTTCAAATTGTGCAGGGTGTCCGCATCGAATACGACATCTTCCACCCGGCTGCCGAAAAAGAGGTCGGGGATCTGGTCGGGACCTCTGAAGTACCGCTCGAACACCAGCTTGCCGCTGCGGACAACCAGCACTGAATGTATGTTCGACGAGACCGCGAGTTGATCAGCCATCCTGCACAGGGCGCCGCGGTCAATGAGCTTGTCGTCACCGTTGGTCGAGATACCCCAGCCGTCCGATCGCGTACTTGGAACACCGCAGCCACTAGACGGCTCCGCAAGCGCGCGCAATCCATAGAGCGATGCCAGCGCCGCTCCGCCGAGATGTAGGGAAAACCGGCGACGCCTCATGTCGGACCTATAGCACACGAAGCCTCGACGGGGAAGAGCGCACTACCACGACCGACCTACAAACCGCTGTTGGCCGACTGCTGAAGGTGACCCGCGTCATTCACCCTCAGACGCCATCACACAATCGCACTGCCGAAGGATGAGTACATGGAGGGGTAAAGTTATCGAACTGGCCGAGCGTCGATGAGAGACATCGATGGCTGGCGGAGAGTGTGAGATTCGAACTCACGGACGGTTTCCCGTCGGCAGTTTTCAAGACTGCTGGTTTAAACCGCTCACCCAACTCTCCAATGAAGACATGCACCGCTCGCCCTGGGGCGGCAGGCAAGAGGCGGGAGGGATTCTAGACGGTGCTGCCTTCAGAGCGCTGCGCATGGCTGGCTTCGGGCTCTTGCGACGCCTTCCGCGGCGCCAGGCCGCCGAGCACCAGGTCCAGCACGCCCTGCGCCCATTCGCGGCGCTCCACCGGCCCGCCAAGCGGCCTGGAGATGAAGAAGCGAACTCCGCCGAAGGCCAGGTTCGAAAGCTGCACAGCGGTGAGTTCAGGATTGGGCACATGCAATTGGCCGTTGCGGTGCGCCTCTTCCAGGTAGGCGACGACCGGGCCGAGCACCCAGCTGTTCTCCGTATAGACGAGCTTTGCGAGTTCAGGGAAGCGCGTGGCCTCGGCAATCACCAGGCGCAGCAGCCCCAGCGTGCGCGGCTCGGTGGCCCCCAGGTACATGCCTTCGATCAACTCGAGCAGGCGCTCCTCGGTGTTGGTCTGTTCGCCCTTCAGCGCCGCATGCATGTCGGTACGCGCCTTCTCGACCGCCCGATGGATCACTTCGTGGAACAGCGCCTGCTTGTTTTCGAACTGGCGATAGATCGTGATCTTGGCAACGCCGGCGTCACGCGCAACAGCCTCGATGCTGGTGCCGGCATAGCCCTTTTCCAGAAACGATTGCGTCGCGGCATCCAGGAAGGCCTCCCGCAATTCGGCGGCCTGCACCACGCTGGGACGCCCGCGCGCGCGGCGCTTCGGTTCAACGGCTTCCGCGGAGGGCGAAAGTTCGGTCACGGGGTCGAGCAGTGTGATGGTCATGAATCTGGTAGGAACAATGTCTGGAGGTCGCTCAGGAAATCGAGTCCCCTTGCAGTAGGCCAAACGTGTCGAAGATCGCGAGAAAGTAACCCATTTTGCTCCGCTTGGGCCAGTCCGCGTTGAATTGCGGTGATCGAAAGGCCAGTCCGTTCGCCATATTGCGACAGAGTGAACCCTTCCTTCAGTCGCAAGACATTGAGCATGTATTCGAAGGGCAACTCGGCCAGCGCCACGTCATCGCTCTGTGATACCGCTACCCCGGCCAACGCCTGGTCCATGTATTTCTGGGGCTCCCGGAAACGCACCTGCCGCACGATCCGGTGCGCAAAACTCAGCTTGCTGTGCGCGCCGGCGCCAATGCCAAGGTAGTCGCCAAACTGCCAGTAGTTCAGGTTGTGCTGGCACTGATGGCCCTCGCGGGCAAACGCCGATATTTCATAGCGGGCCAGTCCGGCTGTCGCCGTGCGCTCGGTGATGCGGTCGAGCATGGCATAGGCGTCATCGTCTTCCGGCACCTTGGGCGGAAACTTGGCGAAGTAGGTGTTGGGTTCGATGGTGAGGTGGTAGATCGACAGATGCGGCGGGGCCAAGGCCAGCGCCTGCGCCAGGTCCGTCTCCAATTGCGCGGGCGATTGCCCTGGTAGCGCATACATCAGGTCGAGGTTGAAGGTGTCGAAGGCGCTCGCCGCCTCCTCCACCGCGGCAATGGCCTGCGCCCGATCGTGCACGCGTCCCAGCGCCTTCAGGTGCTCGTCGTTGAAGCTCTGCACCCCGACGGACAGGCGCGTCACGCCCGCGCTTCGAAAGGCCCGGAAGCGGTCGCGCTCGAAGGTGCCCGGGTTGGCCTCGAGCGTGATCTCGCAGTCGGGCGCCAGTTTGACCCGTGCACGCACGTCGCTGATCAGTCGGTCGATCGCCTCGGGCGAGAACAGGCTGGGCGTCCCGCCACCGATGAACACGGTGTGGATGGTGCGGCCCCAGATCAGGGGCAGCGCCGCATCGAGGTCGGCCACCAATGCCTCGAGGTAGCGCTGCTCAGGCAATGCGCCTGCCTTTCCGTCGGACCATTCATGCGAGTTGAAGTCGCAGTACGGGCATTTGCGAAGGCACCAGGGCAGATGGACGTACAGCGAGAGCGGCGGCAGCGCGGACAGTTGCAAGGGCCCGGGCCGCATCATGTGCAGCACGTCGTTGGCGTTCGGCGCACCGGCCTGCACCGCGGGCGCGATGGGGACGATCGTGTTCATTGGATAACCTTCGCGCCGCGCGCTGCGGTGCGAGCACCTTCGGGCGGCCGGGCGGTGCTCATTGAGTAACCTCCGCGCTGCGCGCTGCGGTGCGAGCACCTTCGGGCGGCCGGGCGGTGCTCATGGAAACCAACGCTCGCGCATCATCGCCAGCATCGCGCGCGAGGCCTGGCCCCGGTGACTGTTCGCGTTCTTCACCTCGGGCGGGAGTTGGGCGAAGGTTTTGCCGAACGCCGGCAGGAACATCACCGGATCGAAGCCGAAGCCGTTCTCGCCCACCGGCTCGCGCGTGATCCGCCCGGCCGCACGTCCGACCGCGATCAGCGGTTCCGGGTCTTCGGCACTGCGCAGCGCCACCAGCGTGCTGACCAGCGCAGCGCGGCGGTCCTCGATGCCGGCCATCTGTTCGAGGAGTGCACGCACGTTGTTCGCGTCGCCCTTTTCATAGCCGAACCGGGTCGCATAGTAGGCCGTGTCCACGCCGGGCAGGCCGCCGAAGGCCTCGACGCAAAGCCCCGCGTCATCGGCAATGGCCGGCAGGCCAGTGGCGGCGGCCGCATGCCGCGCCTTGGCCAGCGCGTTCTCCACGAAGGTGCGAAACGGCTCGTCGGCCTCGCCCACGCCCAGTTCCGACTGGCGCACAAGGGTCACATCCAGCGGTGCGAGCAACAGTTGCAACTCGGCCAGCTTGCCGGCGTTGTTGGATGCGAGAACCAGTTTCATAAGCGATGCGCGCCCGCATGACGGGCATTGTCAGAAGTTACTTGGCGAGCGCCTGCTGTTGCAGCACGACCAGTTCCTGGATGCCCTTGTCGGCCAGGCCCAGCAACAGGTCCATCTCGGCGCGGGTGAAGGCAGCCCCCTCGGCCGTGCCCTGCACTTCGACGAAGTGGCCGGCGCCCGTCATGACGACGTTCATGTCGGTATCGCAGGCCGAGTCCTCTGTGTACTCGAGATCCAGCAACGGCGTGCCTTGCACGATGCCCACCGAGATCGCGGCCACTGGGCCGAGGATCGGCGATGCCGGGAGGATCCCCGCGGCCAGCAGCTTGTTCACGGCATCCTGAGCCGCGACGAATGCGCCCGTGATGGCCGCCGTGCGCGTGCCGCCGTCAGCCTGCAGCACGTCGCAGTCGAGGTGGATGGTGCGCTCGCCCAAGGCCTTCAGATCGAACACGGCGCGCATGGAGCGGCCGATCAGCCGCTGGATCTCCTGCGTGCGCCCACTCTGCTTGCCACGTGCCGCCTCGCGGTCGCTGCGGGTGTGGGTGGCGCGCGGCAGCATGCCGTACTCGGCCGTGACCCAGCCCTCGCCGCTGCCGCGCTTGTGCGGCGGCACCTTCTCCTCCACCGAAGCCGTGCAGAGCACGCGCGTATCGCCGAGCTCGATCAGCACCGAGCCCTCGGCATGAATGGTGAAACCGCGCGTGATGCGGACCGGTCGCAGTTGGTCAGCCGCGCGGCCGCCGCTTCGTGTGTATGTAGTCATGGGTTGAATTGGCAGTGATGAGAAAAGCGCGGACACCATAGCGCGCCCTGAGGGCAAGGAGATTTTCGCAGCGAAGGCGGCGAGGGACATCGCCGCCCCGAGATCGGCGACCGCAGTAGAAAGATCCCCGGCCTCAGCTCTTACGGGCTGCGGAGCGACGGATAGCTTCGTTGATTTCGGCAATCGACCGTTCGATCGCGTCTTCATCCAGATCGTCAGCCTCGCCATCCGACGGCATGCCGGCCTGGATCGTCGAGGCGAACACGCCTTCGCTGATCGCATCGGTCGACACGCCGCGCTCGTTGCCGGCCACGTCGGGCGTTTCCCATTCGAGCGCGATCAGCGTCACGTTGTCGCTGTGGGTGCCGCCGTTGCGGAGCGCCGCTTCAGCCAACTCGGGCGCCGCATCCGACACCGGCCGGTTGGACAAAGTCCGCACGATCTGCTCGTCATCCAGCACACCCCAGACGCCATCCGAGCACAGCATGATGCGGTCGCCCTGCTGCAGGGTCAGCGGAGCCGAGACATCCAGCGTGGGCGTGGACGGCGATCCGAGGCAGGTCAGCAGCAGGTTGCGATTGACGGGCTCGTTGCCCCCGTCGAGCCGCGGCCGCTCGGCATGCGAATGGTCGCGGGTACGCATCAGCAGCTGCCCGCCGCGCACCACGTACAGACGCGAATCGCCGCAGTGAACCCAAGTCGCCGTCGTGCCTTGCAGCACGGCCGCCACGAGCGTGGTGCGGGGCGTGTCGAGCATCGCCTTGTTGCCCGCATAGCGCATGATCTGCTGATGCGCCGACAACGCCGACGACGTGAGGAAGGCGCGTACGTCCTTCACCACCGGGCGGGCTTCGCGCTGATAGAGCGCGGCAATGGTCTGCAGCGCCATCTGCGCCGCGACCTCACCCTCCGGATGGCCGCCCATGCCGTCGGCCAGCACGAAGAGGCCGGACTCCCGCGTGTAGCAGTAGCCCATGCGGTCTTCGTTCTTGACGCGGCCGCCCTTGCGGCTGACTTGGAATACGGAAAATTTCATGAGTGCCCGCACGGCAGCACGAAGGCCGCACAAACCCATTCAGGGGGAAGCGAACACACGAGATATGGAGCGTGGAGATTCATGCCGGTCTGGTTGTGGGAGCGGCCGCCTTGGGCAACCCCTTCTTGTCGGGCGAGCGCATGTTGTCGATCGACAGGCGCACCTTCTCGCTGACGCTGAGCTTGGTATAGCGACGCTCGCCTTCGCGGCTCAATTCCTTCTGCAGCGCGAACACAGACTGCGGACGCGACAGCGGATCGAGCGACATGCACCACTCGACTACCTCGATCAGGTTGTCCGAATAGATGCCGCGCAGGCGCGACAGCGAGAGGCTCAGCCGGTCCTTCTCGATGCGCTGCGGCGCGTCGTTGGGCGGATAGCCCTGCATGCAGGCATAGATGCAGGCGCCGATGGCATAGATGTCGGTCCAAGGCCCCATCGACGAATCGCGACGGTACATCTCGGGTGCCGCAAAGCCGGGCGTGTACATCGGCCGGATGAAGTTGCCCTCCTTGGACAGCACCTCGCGCGCCGCGCCGAAGTCGATCATCACGGCGCGGTCGTCGTCGGTCACGAAGATGTTGGCCGGCTTGATATCCAGGTGCAGCATCTTGTGCTGGTGCACGATGCGCAGGCCGCGCAGGATCTCGTCGAACAGGGAGCGGATGGTCGACTCCCTGAATACTTTCTGCTTCTTCAGGTCGCGCGCGGTGACGATGAAATCCTGGAGCGTGGCGCCTTCCAGATTGTTCATCACCATGTAGACGGTCTCGTTCTCGCGGAAGAAATTGAGCACGCTCACCACCGATGCGTGCGAGATCTGCGCCAGCGAGCGCCCCTCTTCGAAGAAGCTCTTGAGGCCCAGCCGATACAGCGAAAGCTTCTCCGGCGCGACCTGCGGCGCCAGTTCGCCGACGCCGCGCGTGGCCAATGAAGACGGCAGGTATTCTTTGATGGCGACCTGCTGGCCGGAGGGGTCGACCGCCAGATAGACGACGCCGAATCCACCCGCGGAAATCCGGCGGATCACGCGGTATCCGCCGATCACCGTGTCGGGCAGCAGGGGCGAAGGTTTGACCTTTGACATAATCCGGGAGTTTCACCCGAAGGCGAGTGTGCGGCAAGCGAACGCACTGCCGATGCCTCGGTGCGAACAAACAAATTCACAGTGAGGCGCAATGCCAGTTTACAGCATGACCGGCTACGCGAGTGGCCAGAACACCCCCGGTGGAGGCCACGCTGACGCGGACTCGCGACCTGCGGCCGCAGGCCGACTTGGCGTCGAGATCCGCTCGGTCAACAGCCGATTCCTGGACCTGACTTTCAAGTTGCCGGAAGAGCTTCGGCAGCACGAACCCGCCCTGCGCGAACTGCTCACCCGCAGCCTCAAGCGCGGCAAGGTCGAGTTGCGGGCCAACTTCGAGAACAGTGCCGCATCGGGCGTGGTGGAGCCTTCCACCAAGCTGCTGCAGCGGCTCAACGGCGTACAGGACAGCATCAAGGCGTGGCTCCCAAGCGCACGCGAACTGAGCGTGGCCGACGTGCTGCGGCTGGCCGGCGGCGACGGCAGCCAGCGCGGCGACTGGGGCCCGGACCTGCTGGATGTCAGCGGCAGGGCACTCGCCGCCATGATGGAAGCCCGCGCCCGCGAAGGCGCCCGCCTCGCCACCATGCTCAGCGAGCACCTCGGCGAGTTGCGCAAGCTGGCCACGCAGGCCGGCCCGCTGGTGCCTCAACTGGTCGAGCAGCAACGCAACCGCTTCCTGGAACGCTGGCAGGATGCCATGGGCCTGGTCGGCGGCACCCTGCCCGAAGCGGCGCAAGACCGCGCACTGACCGAAGCAACAGCCTTCGCCATCCGCATCGACGTGGCCGAGGAGCTCACCCGCCTCAGCTCCCACCTGGACGAAATCGAGCGACTGATCGCCAAGGGCGGCGAGATCGGCAAGCGCCTCGACTTCCTCATTCAGGAACTGCACCGCGAAGCCAACACGCTGGGCTCCAAGTCCGCCGCACTCGAACTCACGCGCATCGGCGTCGACATGAAGGTGCTGATCGAGCAGATGCGCGAGCAAGTGCAGAACATCGAATAAGAAGACCCTGCCCGATGGATTACCCCGGAAATATCTTTGTGGTGGCTGCGCCCAGCGGCGCCGGCAAGTCCAGCCTCGTGAAAGCGCTGATGGAGCTGGATTCGGCCGTGCAACCCTCGGTGTCGCACACCACCCGTCCCCCGCGCGGGCAGGAAAAGCATGGCCGCGAATACTTCTTCACCTCCGATGGCGAATTCGACGCGATGGTCGCCGGCGACGGGTTTGTCGAATGGGCGCACGTGCACGGATGCCGCTATGGCACGTCGAAAAGGGCCATCGAGGAGCGCGTGGCGCAAGGCGCGGACGTGGTGCTCGAAATCGACTTCCAGGGCGCGATCCAGATCCGCAAGACCTTCGCCAACGCCGTGCTCATCTTCATCCTGCCGCCGAGTTGGGAAGAACTGCGCTCGCGGCTCGAGCGTCGCGGCGAAGACCGCGCCGACGTCATCGAACTGCGCCTGCGCAATGCGGCCACCGAGATGGCCCGGGCGGGGGAATTCGATTTCGTTATAATCAACGAGTTATTCGAGCGTGCGCTTTTCGACCTGAAAGCCATTGTTCACGCCCAGCGGCTGCGTTATTCCGCCCAGCGCCGCGCGCGGGCCGACACCTTCGCCGCTCTGAACATCCCCTGACACCGTCTACCGAAAGTTCATCATGGCCCGCATCACCGTCGAAGACTGCCTGCTTCAGATCCCGAACCGCTTCCAGCTCGTGCTGGCCGCAACGTACCGCGCCCGCATGCTGAGCCAGGGCCATGCGCCCAAGATCGAAAGCAAGAACAAGCCCGGCGTGACCGCGCTGCGCGAGATCGCCGAAGGCAAGATCGGCCTCGAAATGCTCAAGAAGGTGCCGGGCTGATCATTCGCCCCAGCTTTCCCATAGAGGCACCGCTTGCGGTGCCTTTTTTGTGGGCAATCACCTGCCCTCGAATGGCACGCTAAAGTCGGGGGCTATGAGCGCAGTCGCCAAATCCGAGCCCAACGCCCCGCGGGGTGCTGCTCGGCCCAGCCCTGCCGCCCTCAACGCCGCTGCGGCCAGCTTTGCGGCCCTGACCGCCCGGCTCGACTATCTCAGCGCCGAAGACACCGAACTGGTCCGCCGCGCCTACCGCTTTGCCGACGAGGCCCATCTCGGCCAACTGCGCAACAGCGGCGAGCCCTACATCACCCATCCGATCGCGGTCGCGGCCCAATGCGCCGAGTGGAAGCTGGATGCGCAAGCCCTCATGGCGGCGCTGCTGCATGACGCCATCGAGGACTGCGGCGTCACCAAGCCCGAACTGATCGAGCGCTTCGGTGCACCCGTCGCCGAACTGGTCGATGGCCTCACCAAGCTGGACAAGCTGCAGTTCAACACCCGCGAGGAGAACCAGGCCGAGTCCTTCCGCAAGATGCTGCTGGCGATGGCACGCGATGTGCGGGTGATCCTCGTCAAGCTGGCCGACCGCACCCACAACATGCGCACGCTCGACGACGCGCCGCGCGAGAAGTGGCCGCGCATTGCGGGCGAGACGCTGGAGATCTATGCGCCCATCGCGCATCGACTGGGCCTGAACCAGACCTATCGCGAACTTCAGGAACTTTCCTTCCGGCACCTGAAGCCGTGGCGCTATGCCATCCTGTCGAAGGCCGTGGCCAAGGCCCGCAGCCGCCGGCGCGATCTGATCCAGAAGGTCCAGCGCGAGCTTGAAACAGCCTTCGCAGCCGCCGGTATCAGCGTGCGCATCGCGGGCCGCGAGAAGACGCTCTACTCGATCTACCGCAAGATGGACGAGAAGCACCTGAGCTTTGCGCAGGTCACCGACATCTACGGCTTTCGCCTGATCGTGCCGAACGTCATCGCCTGCTACACGGGGCTGGGCATCCTGCACCAGATGTACAAGCCCCTGCCGGGCAAGTTCAAGGACCACATCGCGATTGCGAAGCTCAACGGCTACCAGTCGCTGCACACCACGCTGGTCGGTCCGTCGGGCGTCAACGTCGAGTTTCAGTTGCGCACGGAGGCCATGCATGTGGTCGCCGAATCGGGCGTGGCGGCGCATTGGCTCTACAAGGCGACCGACAACGCGTCGCCCTCGCGCGAGCGGCTCGGTGCGAAGTGGCTGCAGTCCTTGCTCGACATCCAGGACGAGACGCGCGATGCCGCGGAATTCTGGGACCACGTCAAGGTCGACCTGTTCCCGGATGCGGTGTACGTCTTCACGCCCAAGAGCCAGATCCTCGCCTTGCCGCGCGGCGCCACTGTCATCGACTTCGCCTATGCCATCCACAGCAACATCGGCGACCACACCTCGGCGGCGCGCATCAATGGCGACCAGGTGCCGCTGCGCACCGAGCTCAAGAACGGCGACGTGGTGGAAGTCATCACCGCGCCCGTCTCGACGCCCAATCCGGCCTGGCTGGGATTTGTTCGCACCGGCCGCGCACGATCGAAGATCCGCCACTACCTCAAGACCCTGGCCCATGCCGAATCGGAAGGCCTCGGCGAGAAGCTGCTGGCGCAGGCGCTGCGCGCCGAGGGCCGCAACAAAGTGCCGCCGGACGATGGCGAATACCAGGTCATCTGGGAAAAGCTGCTGCGCTTCACGGCCAACCGCTCGCGTTCCGAGCTGATGACCGACATCGGCCTGGGCCGACGCATTGCGAGCATCGTCGCCAAGCGCCTCATGTTCCTGCTGTCCGAGCGCGGCGAGAAGCCCGATGCCCTGCTGCTCACGCGCGAGCGCTTCACCGCGCACGAGACCGTCTCGCAAGGCGGTGTCACGCTCGACGGCAGCGAGAACTCGTCGGTTCGCTTCGCGCTGTGTTGCCGGCCCATTCCAGGCGATCACATCGTCGGCTACCTGGGCCACGGCGAAGGGCTCGTCGTGCATACCGACGAATGCGGCGTCGGCCAGCGCCTGCGGCACCGCGACAGCGAACGCTTCTTCGCAGTCGAGTGGGCCGAGGAACCGGTCCGCGCCTTCGAGACCGGCGTGGTCGTGACGGTGCGCAACGACAAGGGCGTGCTGGCCCGCGTGGCAGCCACGCTGGCCGAGGCCGAGGCCGACATCACGCATGTCGAGATGGCCGATGAGACGCCGCAGGATTCGACCGACCTGCGCTTCGTGATCGCGGTGCGCGACCGCGCGCATCTCGACCTGGTGCTGCGCGCCGTGAAGCGGACGCCGTCGGTGCTGGTCGCGAACCGCGTGGTGCCCGCGCCCTATTCGGCCGACCCGAGCGCACCGGGCGCCGGGTAGCGCACCGACAGCACTTCGATCTCCTGCGCGCCACGCGGCGTGACGAGCTTCACCACATCGCCCTCGCGCGCCTTCAGCAGCGCCCGGGCAATCGGCGAAATCCAGCTCACCTGCGCTTGCTGGCTCTGGGCTTCATCGATGCCGAGGATGGTGACGCTGCGCTCCTCGCCCGCGGGATCGGCGTATTCCACTGTCGCTCCGAAGAAGACCTGGTCGCTGCCGTGATGCACGGACGGGTCCGTCACCTCGGCCACTTCGAGCCGCTTGGTCAGGAAGCGGATGCGGCGATCGATTTCACGCAGCCGCTTCTTGCCATAGAGGTAGTCGCCGTTCTCGGACCGATCGCCGTTCTTTGCCGCCCAATGCACCGCCTCGACCACCTTCGGCCGCTCCTCGTCCATGAGGCTGAGCAACTCGTCACGCAGCCGTGCATAGCCTTGCGGCGTGATGTAGTTCTTGCCGCCTGGCGGCAGCGGCGGCAACCCGCCGTCCGCGCCATCGTCGTCGTCGGCGTCCGACTCTTTGGTGAATGCTTTGCTCATGGCGCCATGCTAAGTAAAAGCCTTGCCCCTTTGGCCATGGTGAACACCAGCCCCAAGGGCTGAGTTGCCGCGCAAAAAGAAAAAGCCCTCAACTTTCGTTGAGGGCTTTTGAAGAGTGGTGCGGCTGGCAGGAATTGAACCCACGACCCCTTGGTTCGTAGCCAAGTACTCTATCCAACTGAGCTACAGCCGCACAGCTTGCGATTATAGCATGTACTTTTCATGACATTCCCAACAGGGCGAAATGATTTCGTAAATGCCTTCCTGCGCAGTCCCGCAAGACCGGACTGGTAGGCCGTGTTGGACTTGAACCAACGACCAAAGGATTATGAGTCCTCTGCTCTAACCAACTGAGCTAACGGCCCGCGCGGCCGGGATTCTAGTCGGCGCCCCGTGGCCTTCTGGATTACTTGCGTCCGCTTAACGCATTGCTCACCAGTCGCGACGTGATGTCGACGATCTGGATCATGCGTTCATAGGGCATGCGCGTCGGCCCGATCACGCCGAGCGTGCCGACGACCTGCCCATCGACTTCATAGTTGGCGCTGACCACGGAGAGCTCCTCGACGGGCACGAGCTGGCTCTCGCCGCCGATGAAAATGCGCACGCCTTCGGCCCTGCTCGACGAATCCAGCAGCCGCATGAGTTGCGCCTTCTGCTCGAACAGGTCGAACGCGCGGCGCAACTGGCCCATGTCGCTGGAGAAGTCGCTGACCGACAGCAGGTTGCGCTCGCCCGACACCACGACTTCATCCTGCGCCTCGGTCAGCACCTCGCTGCTCACGACCACGGCTGCCTGCATCAGCGATGCGATCTCGCCGCGCAGCTTTTCCACTTCCGATTGAAGCCGATCGCGGACCTGCTCGATCGACAAGCCGGCAAAGTGGGTGTTGATGTAGTTGGACGCCTCGATCAGTTGCGATGGGGTGTAGTCCGTCTCCGGAAAGATCACGCGGTTCTGCACGTCGCCATCGGGCGACACGATGATCACCAGCAGGCGACGGTCCGACAGCCGCATGAACTCCAGGTGCCGGAACACCGACGGCCGCCGTGGCGCCATCACGACGCCCACGAAATGCGAAAGGTTCGACAGCAGCTGCGCCGCATTGGCGATCACCTTCTGCGGCTGGTCCGGCGAAAGTGGCGGTGTCGTGAAAGGTTCACGCCGGCTGGTCAACATGGTGTCGACGAAGAGCCGATAGCCGCGCGCCGTGGGAATCCGTCCGGCGGACGTATGCGGACTGGCGATCAGGCCCAACTCTTCGAGGTCGGACATCACGTTGCGAATGGTCGCTGGCGAAAGCTCCAGCCCCGGCGTTCGCGACAAGGTGCGAGAGCCCACGGGTTGGCCGTCCGCGATATAGCGTTCAACCAGAGTCTTCAGCAGTAGCCTGGCGCGGTCGTCCAACATCTGGCAATTTTAATGTTGTAATTTGGTCATGACCCCTCGCTTCCGGCACGTCGCCCTTATTGGCAAATACCAGGCGTCCGGCGTCCGCGCGCAGGCCGATGCACCCGACAGCGTGACCTGCGAGATCGCCACCTTTCTGGAGAGCCAAGGCTGCGAAGTCGTGGTGGAGCAGTCGGCCGACGAATCGGCCGGTTCTGGCCGCTATCGTGCCCTCACGCTGGACCAGATCGGCGAGCAATGCGACCTGGGCCTCGTGGTGGGCGGCGACGGCACCATGCTGGGCGTCGGACGCCAGCTGGCCCGCCATGGCTTGCCGCTGATCGGCATCAACCGCGGCCGGCTCGGCTTCATCACCGACATTCCGCTCGACAACTACCAGGCCACGCTGATCCCGATGCTGGCCGGCGAATTCGAGGAAGACCATCGCAGCATGATGCATGCGCAGGTGTTCCGCGACGGGCAGGTCGTCTTCACCGCCTACGCGATGAACGACGTGGTGGTGAATCGCGGCGCGACCTCCGGCATGGTTGAACTGAGCGTGTCGGTGGGCCGGCACTTCGTGGCCAACCAGCGCGCGGACGGCCTGATCATCGCGACGGCCACCGGCTCGACGGCCTATGCGCTCTCCGCCGGCGGGCCGCTTCTCCATCCGGCGATACCGGGCTGGGTGCTCGTCCCGATCGCGCCCCACACCTTGTCGAACCGGCCGATCCTGCTGCCCGACGCGGACGAGGTCACCATCGAGCTCGTGGCCGGCCGCGACGCGAGCGCCAATTTCGACATGCAGTCGCTGGCATCACTGCAGCATGGCGACCGCATCGTGGTGCGTCGCTCCGACTACCGCGTGCGCTTCCTTCATCCCAAGGGCTGGAGCTACTTCGACACGCTGCGCAAGAAACTGCATTGGAACGAAGGCGGATCGTGAGCCACCTCACTTCCCCGGGAGACCCGACTTGGCATTAAGACGCATCGCCCTGCGCGATTTCGTGATCGTGCGTGAACTCGAACTCGACCTATCGAGCGGGTTCACCGTGTTGACCGGCGAGACCGGCGCAGGCAAATCCATCCTCATCGACGCATTGCAACTGGCGCTGGGCAACAGGGCCGATGCCGGGTCGGTGCGCGAGGGCGCGGAGCGGCTGGACGTGTCGGCGGAGTTCGATGCCGATGCTGCGCTGGCCGGCTGGCTCGACGAGGGCGGCTTCGAATCCGGCGATTCGCTGTTGCTGCGCCGCACCGTCGACCTCCAGGGCCGCAGCCGTGGCTGGATCAACGGCAGCCCCGCCACGGCGACTCAGTTGCGCGAGCTTGGCGACCACCTGCTCGATATCCACGGCCAGCATGCATGGCAGAGCCTGACGCGGCCCGACGCGGTGCGCGGCCTGCTCGATGCCTATGCCGGCGTGCGCACCGAGGCGCTGGATGCGGGCTGGCACGCATGGCGGCAGTCGCTGTCGGCGCTAGAAACCGCGCGGTCCGCACAGGATTCGCTGCAACGCGACCGCGAGCGGCTGCAATGGCAGATCGGCGAAGTCATGAAGCTCGCCCCCGGCGCGGACGAGTGGAACGAACTGTCGGCCAACCATGCGCGCGCGTCGAATGCGCAGACGCTCATCGAGGCGGCCGAAGGCGCACGCGAGGCGCTGGAAGGCGACGATGGCGGCGCACTCAGCGCCCTCACCCGCGCCGCGACGCTGCTGCAGGGCTGCGAGCACATCGAGCCCGAGTTCAAGGCGCTTGGCGAAGTGCTCGCATCGAGCGTGGCGCAGGCCGCCGACGCCGTGCACACGCTGCATGGCTACCTGCGGCACGCGGACACCGATCCGCAGACCCTGGCCGAACTCGACGAGCGCATGGGCCTCTGGATGTCGCTCGCGAGGCGCTACAAGCGCGGCCCGGCCGACCTGCCCGGTTTGCTCGCCGGCTGGCAGGATGAACTCAAGACCCTCGACGCGGCCAGCGACCTCGAAGCACTGGAGCGCGTGGAGCAAGCAGCACAGCAGGCCTTCATGAAGGAAGCCGGCGCGGTCGGCAAGGTGCGCAAGCAGGCTGCGCCCAGGCTCGCGAAGGCCGTCACGCTGGCGATGCAAGGCCTCGGCATGCAGGGCGGCAGCTTCGAGGTGAAGCTGCAAGCGCTGACGCAACCCGGTCGGGCGGGTCTCGAGGACATCAGCTTCCTCGTCAGCGGCCATCCCGGCAGCACGCCACGGCCGATCGGCAAGGTCGCATCGGGCGGCGAGCTGTCCCGCATCGCACTCGCGATCGCTGTGACCACGAGCGAACTCGGCGCCGCGCAGACCTTGATCTTCGACGAAGTGGACGCGGGTGTCGGCGGTGCGGTCGCTGAAACGGTGGGCCGCCTGATGAAGCAACTGGGCCGGGATCGCCAGGTGCTTGCAGTGACCCACCTGCCGCAGGTTGCCGCATGCGCCGACCATCACCTGGTCGTGGCCAAGCGCCAGATCGCCGGTCGCACCGAAAGCGGCGTCACGCCACTCGAAGGCGCGGCGCGGGTGAAGGAAGTGGCCCGCATGCTGGGCGGCGAGAAACTGTCGCAGACCTCGCTCGCGCATGCGCGCGAGATGCTGGGCAAGACGTCGACGGAAGCGAGAGCATGAGCCTCGAACTGGTGCTCATCACCGGCATGTCGGGCTCCGGCAAGTCGGTCGCGCTGCATGCGCTGGAAGACGCGGGCTATTACTGCGTCGACAACCTGCCACCCGAACTGTTGATGCCCTTCATCGCGTTGCAGCACGAGCAGCAGGCTGAACGCGTGGCCATTGCAATGGACGTGCGAAGCGGCGTCTCACTGCCCTTGGTGCCGCAGCAGCTTGAAACGCTGCGCCGCGATGGGGTGTCACTGCGCTCGCTGTTCCTCGACTCCACCACCGACGCACTCGTGCGCCGCTACTCAGAGACGCGCCGGCGCCATCCACTCTCGCGCCAGGAAAGCCGCAATGACGTGCCGGAGACCCAGCGCGTGCTGATCCAGGCCATCGAACTCGAGCGAGAACTGCTGGCCGAGTTGCGAGACGGCGCCGATGTGATCGACACCAGCATCATCCGCCCCGCGCAACTGCAGAGCTACGTGAAGCTGCTGATCTCGGCGCCGCAAAGCGCGTTGACGCTGGTGTTCGAATCCTTCGCCTTCAAACGCGGCGTGCCGCTCGACGCCGACTACGTGTTCGACGTGCGCATGCTGCCGAACCCGCACTACGTCCCCGCGCTGCGGCCCTTGACCGGCCGGGACGAGCCGGTCATCGACTGGCTTCGCCAGCACGACGACGTGGCGCGCATGTATGACGACATCGAACAGTTCCTCAGCCGCTGGCTCGATGCGCTCGCGCGCGACCATCGCAGCTACGTGACGGTGGCGATCGGCTGCACCGGCGGACAGCATCGCTCGGTGTTCCTGGTGGAGCAACTGGCCCGCGGCTTTGGCGCGCGCTGGGCCGCGCTCAAGCGACATCGGGAGCTGGACGGGACTTGAGTCCCCGGACGCGGTTCCCGATCCGCGTTCAGTGCTCGCCCGAGCCCAGCAGTTTGCGTACCGGCGCAGGCAGGCCCAGGCCTTCCCAGTCGGGCGGAGCGAACCATTGCCCGCCGCCCGGCATCGCGGCCCTTGCGTCGCCTTCGACCCGCACGGGATGCAGGTGCAAGTCCTTGTGAGTCAGCACGTGCACGAACGAGGCGCCGTCGCGCGCAGTGGCCCGCAGGCCCACAGGCAACGCCTCCAGCAAAGCCGCATGGCTGTCGAAGACCGGCAGGCAGTACAGGCCCGCCCACACTCCCCGCGCCGGCCGTTTCTCGAGCCAGCTTCGTCCCGTTTCGTCGTTCGCCTGCAGCAGCCAGAGCGACTGCGAAGTGCGCTTGACTTTTCGCGTCTTGACCGGATAAGCCTCGGGTGTGCCTTGCCGGCGTGCGACGCATAGCTCGTTCACCGGACACAGGAGACAGTTGGGTTTGCGCGACAAGCAGACCGTCGCGCCCAGGTCCATCAGCCCTTGCGTGTAGCTCTCGATCGCTCCGCGCTCGCTTGCTGGCGGCAGGAGTTCGGTCGCCTCGTTCCACAACGCACGCTCACTGGCGCCCACGGAAAGATCGGCGTCGAAACCCAGCACCCGCGTCAGCACGCGCTTGACGTTTCCGTCCAGGATCGCAACGCGCTCGCCAAAGCAGAAAGCAGCGATGGCCGCCGCCGTCGAACGGCCGATGCCGGGCAGCGATTCCAGGTCCTCCGATTGCCGTGGGAACGTGCCGCCAAAGCGCGTCATGACCTCCTGTGCGCAGCGATGCATGTTGCGCGCGCGGCTGTAGTAGCCCAGGCCGCTCCAGAGCCCGAAGACCTCGTCTTCTCCCGCCGCGGCCAATTCGCCAACGGTCGGAAAGCGCGCAAGGAAGCGGTCGAAGTAGCCGAGCACCGTCGACACCTGCGTCTGCTGCAGCATCACCTCCGACAGCCACACACGGTATGGGTCGCGTGTGTTCTGCCAAGGCAGTTTGCTGCGCCCGTGGGCGCGCTGCCAGCGCACCACGCTGGCGGCAAACACGGGGGCGATCAGACTGGATTGCGACGCGGCCGCCGTGGCCGCGCCGGGCTCACGCGGCACGAAGCTCGTTGTTTTGCGCTGCGGAGGTGCTGGGTGGCTCGTTGCTGGTCAGCAGGGACGTCAACTCACGCAGCCGACGGTGCAATTCCACCAGCCCCGCCTCTTGCGCGCTCAACTCCACAAGGCGTTCTTCGAGATTCCCAGCGGCTTGCTGGATGCGGTCGACGGCCTCGATGCGCTTGCCGAAATTGCGACGGCGCTCCTTCAACTGGGCATCGAGCTGGGCCCCCGCGCCCTTGCTCCAGCGCTCGACTTCGCTCATGGCCGCTTCGTTCACCACGCGCAGCCGACTGGACAGCGCACGCACCAGCTTGTCGCAGAACTCGGGTTGCGCCAGCTTGAGGATGTTGCCGACGCCGAGGTACTGCGTGTGGCTCTGTTCGATCTGGCTCATCTGCTCCTCGAACTCCTTGAGGTTCGGCTCGGCAGGCGCCAGCAGCGTGAAGCCGTGCTCCGCATTGAGCTGGCGGAAGGTGGCATGCAGCATCTGCTGGATCTCGGCGCTGGTGGCCTGCACTTCCCGCAGGTTGTTGCGCAGCGCGTCGAAGGTTTCGGCGTAGATCTTGCGCACGTTGAACTTGATGCCGGGCTTCTTGAGCGCTGCGGCCAGCTTGCCCATGTCGGACTTGAGCGCCGTGCTGCCGAGCACCGCATACACCTCGCGCAGCAGCTTGCCCTGGACCGAGCGCAGCGCCAGGATGCGCGCGTTGCTGCCTTCGAATTCGCTTTGTTCCTGCTCGATGCGGGTGCGCATGTGCCGGATGACGGACACGTTCTTGCCGCGCAGTCCTTGCAACTCCAGCGCCTGTTCGGACAGGTCGCGCTGGCGCACGTTGAGGATGCGGGCGGCTTCGGTGCGCAGCGCGGCAATACCGTTGTCCACCGCACCGCGCAACATCATTTCGCGCTTGCCGAGAAGGCCCTCGCCCAGCACCGATTCGAGTGCCGGTAGCCGGCTGGCCTGGAGCAACGGTCCATCTCGGCGGATCTTGGCCTGCAAGCCCTTCTGCGCGGAAACCGGCAGCACCTGGCGCAACGGGACGCCCAGCAACTCGGCCGCGCCCTTGCGCTGGCGGTCGATCTGGGCATCGATCTGGGCCGGCGTGCTCAGGATGTCCCACATGGTGTCGATCTTGTTGAGCACGACGATGCGCGCCTCGCCCGGGTCGCCTTCGGTGATCAGGTGCTCGCGCCAGATCGAGAGGTCGGATCGCGTCACGCCGGTATCGGCGCCCAGGATGAAGACGACGGCATGCGCCTGCGGGATCAGGCTCACCGTCAATTCGGGCTCGGCGCCGATGGCGTTGAGGCCAGGCGTATCGAGGATGACCAGGCCCTGCTCCAGCAGCGGATGCGGCATGTTCAACACCGCATGCCGCCAGCGCGGGATTTCGACGCGGCCCTCTGCATCGGGTACCGGGTTGTCCTCGGTGTTGTCGTCGCTCCAGAAGCCCAGCGCGCGCGCTTCGTCAAGCGACACCCAGTTGACCTCGGCC
This sequence comes from Variovorax sp. dw_954, assembly GCF_018449755.1. NCBI lineage: Bacteria > Pseudomonadati > Pseudomonadota > Betaproteobacteria > Burkholderiales > Comamonadaceae > Variovorax > Variovorax sp. dw_954. Next base: position 185,805 of record NZ_JAAVVD010000006.1, read on the forward strand.
ACCTTGTGCATCGTTTCCGCGAGCTGATCGGCGTCGTTGACGTCGATGGGCAACTCTGTCCAGCGCGAGGTCTCGTCGCGCCAATGGGTCAGCGAATGCGGCTCCAGCCGCGTCTCGATGGGCAGCAGGCGCAAGCTCGGGGGCACGCCCGTGTCATAGCCGAGCTCGGTCGGGCACATGGTCGTACGGCCCGCGCTGGCCGGCATGATGCGGCGGCCGTAGCCCGCGAAGAAGATCGCGTTGATCAGCTCCGACTTGCCACGCGAGAACTCGGCCACGAAAGCCACCATGACCTTGCTGGTGCGCATCTGGGACTCCAGGTCGCGCAGGCGCTCGGCCACGGATTGGTCGAGCAGCTCGTTTTCATTGAGCCAACCGGACAACCACTTGAGCCGGTGCGCGAAATTGCGTCGCCAGGTTCCGTGCTGGTCGAATTGCTGATTGAAAGAGCGGCTCAAGATTAATATGTAAGTGTTGGTTTACAAATACTATCACCGGCATCCTGCCAGATCGGCGCGCGTTGCGCGCGTCCGTTGGGCATTTGCTAGCACTTTTGACAACTTGGACAGAAAAACGTCGAGCGTTGGCCTTGCTTGATCTGCCGAATCGTCGCCGAACAAACCCTGCACGGTTCGCCGGCCCGCCCATAAACCGTGGCCTCCAACTGGAAATAGCCGCTCTGTCCGTCCGTGTTGGTGAAGTCGCGCAGCGTGCTGCCTCCCCGCTCCACGGCACGCGCCAGCACGTCCCGCACCGCCGCATGCAGGCGCAGCGCACGCGGGCGACTGATGCGCGAGGCGGAGAGCGTCGGCCGGATGCCGGCCAGGAACAGGGCTTCGGATGCATAGATGTTGCCCACGCCCACCACGAGTTCGCCCGCCAGCAGCACCTGCTTGATCGGCGCCTGGCGCTTCTTCAGTCCTGCAAGAAATGCGCCGAAGTCGAAGCCGTCGCCCAACGGCTCCACGCCGAGTCTGCCCAGCAACTTGATCGCCAACGGCGCGGCCTCGTCGTGCGCGTAGACCACCGCACCGAAACGACGCGGATCATTGAGACGCAGCGAACCCTTGTCGGTGACCATGTCGAAATGGTCATGCGGGCCGGGCGGCGGCAACGGCGCATCACTGAACCGCAGGCTTCCCGACATGCCCAGGTGGAGCAGCAGCAATCCTTCGTCCAAGTCGATCAGGAGGTATTTGCCACGCCTGCGCACCGCCCGCACCCTGCGGCCCACCAGCGCCGACGGCTCGACAGCCAGCGACCAGCGCAGCGGCTTGCCCATGCGCACGGCTTCGATGCGAGCGCCCGCGATGCGATCGGCAAAGCCAAGGCGTGTGACTTCTACTTCAGGGAGTTCGGGCATGGTCGACAATTCACGTCAGATTCCGCTGGAACCTCAAGCCCCTTGCGGCGGTCACACAAAAGCCTTGGATTATTATGGTTGCAATGACCCCTCCGCCCCGCCGACTCCGCCTTGCGGCGGCCGCTTCCGCCGTCTTGCTCGCCCTTGCGGCGCACGCCCAGCAGACCGATTCCCCACCTGATTCGCCACGGAATCCTGCCGCGCCGATGAGCCCTGCGCCCATCGTCGAGCCGCCGGGCGCGCCCCCTGCGGCGATCCAACCTCCGCAGGATGAAGACGCGCCGGACGCACGGCCGTCAGCGCTTACCGGTGAACTGTTCTTCGACGTGCTCGTCGGCGAGTTGAGCGCCCGCACAGGCTCGCCGGCTGACGGATCGGCGCTCATGCTCGAAGCGGCGCGCCGCACACGCGATCCGAGGTTGTACCAACGCGCCGTCGAACTGGCCTTGCAAACACGCTCCGGCGACGCCGCTTTGGTAGCAGTCCGCGCCTGGAAACAGGCCCAGCCGGAATCGCGCGACGCGCGCCGACTCGAACTGCAGATACTCATCGCAATGAACCGACTGTCCGCCACGGTCGAGCCGCTGCGCGCCGAACTCGCCGCCACCCCGGAGGTCGAGCATCCTTTCCTGTTGACCTTGATCACGCGGACCTACGCGCGCGCCACCGACAAGAAGGTCGCGGCGCAGGTGGTGGAGAGCGCACTGGTCGACGAAGTCAAGAAGCCAACGACCGCCGGCCTGGCCTGGGCCACGATCGGCCGCATGCGCCTGCTGGCCGGGGACGCTCCCGGCGCGATGGACGCTGCGTTGAAAGGCCAGGCGGCCGATCCCAAATCCGATGGCCCGGCGATGCTGGCGCTCGATCTCATCGACCCCGGGCAGCCCCTGGCCGAGCCCATCGTCACGCGCTACCTCGCAACGCCGGATGCGCAGCCCGAGATCCGCATGGCCTATGCGCGCGTGCTGGTCGAGGGCCGCCGCTTCGACGAGGCGAGCGCGCAGCTCACCAAGCTGACGACCGAGCGCCCCGAACTCCCCGAGCCCTGGGTCCTGCTCGGCTCGCTGCAAGCCCAGGCCCGGCAAGACACCGCAGCGGAAGCGTCGCTCAAGCGCTACGTCGACCTCGCCAATGGCCAGGCCGACGCCGAGGACCGCAAGCGCGGCCTGACGCAGGCCTACCTGTTGCTGGCGCAATTGTCCGAGCGCCGCAAGAACTACGCAGCTGCCGAAAGCTGGCTCGCCAGGATCGACAGCAGCGAAGACTTGGTCGGCGCGCAGGCGCGCCGGGCGTCCTTGCTGGCACGCCAGGGCAAGATGCAACAGGCCCGCGAACTGGTGCGCTCGCTACCCGAGACCTCGCCCGACGACAAGAAGCAGAAGTTCCTGGCCGAGGTCCAACTATTGCGCGATGCCAAGCAATACCAGCAGGCCTACGACATGCTCGCCAAGGCCAGCGCAGCCGCGCCGGATGACGGCGACCTGATCTATGACCAGGCCATGCTCGCTGAAAAGCTGAATCGCATGGACGACATGGAACGGCTCCTGCGCCGCCTGATCGAACTCAAGCCCGACAACCAGAATGCCTACAACGCGCTCGGCTATTCCTTCGCCGATCGCAAGGTGCGCCTGCCGGAGGCCCGTGAGTTGATAAGGAAAGCTGTCCAACTGGCGCCGGACGACCCATTCATCGCCGACAGCCTCGGCTGGGTGGAATACCGGATGGGCAACATGGATGAAGCCTCGCGCATCCTCGAGGCCGCGTACAAGAAGCGCCCGGATGCCGAAATCGGCGCCCACCTGGGTGAAGTGCTGTGGGCCATCGGCAATCGCGATCGCGCCGTGGCGATCTGGCGGGAATCCTCCCTGGCCGATGCCGACAACGAGACCTTGCAGGAAACCCTCAAGCGCCTGCGCGTCAAGTTGTGAGACGCCGCGCGGTATTGCTGGCAGGCGCAGCGGCCGCGCTCTTGATGGCGGGGTGCACCACGCCGCAGGTCCGGAACGCCGGACCCAGCGGCGCCTGGAACGGCCGGCTGGCGCTGCGTGTCGAGGGGGACGAGAAGCAGAGTTTCTCGGCCTTGTTCGACCTGCGGGGTTCGCCGAGCGCCGGCGAACTCGCGTTGACCACGCCCATCGGCAACACCTTGGCGGTATTGCAGTGGTCGCCAGGCGAAGCCCTGCTGAAAAACGGCAACCAGACGCGGCGCTATGACTCCGTGGATGCCTTGATCGAAGCCGCCACCGGCGCGGCGATCCCGGTTGACGCGCTGTTCGGCTGGCTGGCCGGCCGGGACGAACCGGTTTCAGGCTGGAAGGCCGACCTGTCTCAATATGGCAATGGCCGCCTTCAGGCGATGCGCTTTTCACCACAGCCCGCCGCCGACCTGCGCATCGTGTTCGAGCGCCAATGAAGGCCCTGTACGACCTCCCGGCGCCGGCCAAGCTCAATCTTTTCCTGCACATCACCGGGCAGCGGGACGACGGCTACCACCTGCTGCAATCGGTCTTCATGCTGATCGACTGGTGCGACACGCTCCATATCGAGCGGCGCGACGATGGCCGACTGTCGCGCGAAGACCTCACGACGCCGCTGCCGGCGGACGACCTGGTCCTGCGCGCGGCCCGCGCGCTGCAGGCCTTTGCGACGCCAGGCCAGGGCGCGCACATCGCCATTGCCAAGCAGGTGCCGGCGCAGGCCGGAATGGGCGGAGGCTCCTCGGACGCAGCCACCTGCCTGCTGGCGTTGAATCGCCTGTGGGGGCTGAACCTGCCACTCGCCCGGCTCGAACAGATCGGTCTTGCACTGGGCGCGGATGTGCCCTTCTTCTTGCGCGGACGCAACGCCTGGGTCGAAGGCATCGGCGAGAAAATCACGCCGATCGAACTGGCGCCGGGGCGCTTCTGCGTGGTCAAGCCATCTGACGGAATCGATACGCGTCGTATTTTTTCAGCACCGGACCTTGAGCGCCAAACTCATAGTGCTATAATCGCAGGCTTCGCTGCAAAGCATGGGTCAAATGAGATCGACAAGTTCGAATTTGGCCGCAACGACTTGCAGCCGGTTGCCCAGAGGCTTTGCCCCGCGGTCACCCAGGCCATCGAATGGCTCGGGTCGCAGGGTTTGAAAGGCAGGATGACCGGCTCAGGAAGTGCCGTGTTCGCAGCGATGCCGCAGGAAGCGGACCTGGCAGTAGCCCCCGAGGGCTGGTCGGTACGACAATGCGGCAACATGGCTGTTCATCCCCTGGCCGGGTGGGCAACCAGCGACATTTCATAGGTAGGCGGCCTGTCTCCACAAGAGACGAGCCTTCGACCCGTGTAGGGGAGTCGCCAAGCTGGTTAAGGCACTGGATTTTGATTCCAGCATGCGAAGGTTCGAATCCTTCTTCCCCTGCCAAACAACAACTCCCTGCAGCCGGCGGGCTGCGGGGACTTCAAGTCTCCACGTAGCCCTCTCCGGAGGGCTTTTTTCGAATTGCCGGAACGTTCTCATGCAGGCTCACCATCCTGATTTCATGGTTTTCACCGGCAATGCCAATCCGGGCCTTGCAGCAGAAATCGCGCACAACCTCGGCACGACCGTCGGCGCTGCCCGTGTGGGCCGCTTCTCCGATGGCGAAGTCACGGTAGAGATCAACCAGAACGTCCGGGCACGCGATGTGTTCGTGGTGCAGTCGACCTGCGCTCCGACCAACGAGAACCTGATGGAACTGCTGATCATGGTCGATGCGCTCAAGCGCGCCTCGGCCGAGCGGATCAGCGCCGTCATCCCGTACTTCGGCTATGCCCGCCAGGACCGCCGCCCGCGCTCGAGCCGGGTGCCGATCTCGGCCAAGGTGGTGGCCAACCTGCTGGAAACCGTCGGCGTGGCCCGCGTGCTGACCATGGACTTGCATGCCGACCAGATCCAGGGCTTCTTCGACATCCCGGTCGACAACATCTATGCGTCGCCGGTTCTGCTGGGCGACCTGCGGCTGAAGAACTACGAGGACCTCATCGTGGTCTCGCCGGACGTCGGCGGCGTGGTTCGTGCCCGTGCGCTGGCCAAGCAACTGAATTGCGACCTCGCCATCATCGACAAGCGCCGTCCGCGCGCCAACGTGAGCGAGGTCATGCACGTGATCGGCGAGATCGACGGCCGCAACTGCGTGATCATGGACGACATGATCGACACGGCCGGCACGCTGGTGAAGGCAGCTGAAGTGCTCAAGGAGCGCGGCGCCAAGAAGGTCTACGCGTATTGCACGCACCCGATTTTCTCGGGCCCCGCCATCGAGCGGATCACGCAGGGCTCTGCGCTGGACGAAGTGGTCGTGACCAACACGATCCCACTGAGCGATGGCGCGTTGACCAGCGGAAAAATTCGCCAACTGTCCGTGGCACCGCTGATCGCAGAGACGATCCAGCGCATTGCCAAGGGCGAGTCGGTCATGAGTTTGTTCTCGGACCAGGACAACCTGTTCTGAGCAAAAAGCGGGCTCCCTTCGGGGGAGCCCTTTTCAACCGGAGTCGCACTGGTCGCGGTCGGCTCTCACAGGAGTTAACTATGAAATTCGTCGCTTTTGAGCGCGCAAAGCAGGGCACGGGTGCGAGCCGCCGTCTCCGCATCTCGGGCAAGACGCCTGGCATCGTCTACGGTGGTGGCACCGAGCCCCAACTGATCGAGGTCGACCACAACGCACTGTGGCACGCCCTGAAGAAGGAAGCGTTCCACGCCTCCATCCTCGAAATGGAACTGGGCGGCGCCACCAGCAAGGTCCTGCTGCGCGACGTGCAATACCACCCGTTCCGCCAGCTGGTCCAGCACATCGACTTCCAGCGCGTCGATGCCAAGACCCGCATGACCATGAAGGTGCCGCTCCACTTCAAGGGTGAAGAAGAGTCCGACGCCGTCAAGCTCGAGCACAACCTGGTCAACCACGTGATGACCGAACTCGAAGTGAACTGCCTGCCCGCAGAACTGCCTGAGTTCATCGAAGTCGACCTGTCGGGCCTGAAGAACAACGGCACCGTCACGCTGAAGGACATCAAGCTGCCGCGCGGCGTGAAGTGGGTCAGCCACGGCAAGGTGAACGCAGTGCTGGCTTCGGCCACCGCACCGGCTGCCGAGGAAGAAGAAGTCAAGGCCGAAGGCGCCGAGGCCGCTGCAGCCGCACCGGCTGGCAAGGGTGGCAAGCCCGCCGCCAAGACCCCGGCTGCGAAGACGCCGGCTGCCAAGACTGCCAAGAAGTAATCCACTTCCTGCTGTCTGCAGATCGACGGCCCGCCCAGTGCGGGCCGTTTCCATTTTGGCGACCGGATAATCGAAACCATGATCAAGTTGTTCGTCGGCCTGGGCAATCCGGGCCCGGAATACGAGGCCACGCGGCACAACGCGGGCTTCTGGTGGGTGGATGCGCTGGCGCGGGACTGGAAGCTGTCGCTGGTCCCGGAGCGCAGCTACCACGGGCTGGTGGCTCGGGCCAACGTCAACGGACAGAGTGTCTGGCTGCTGGAGCCGCAGACCTTCATGAACCTGTCAGGCAAGTCCGTCGGTGCGCTGGCGCGTTTCTTCAAGATCCAGCCGGACGAGATCCTCGTGGTGCACGACGAGCTTGACGTGACACCCGGACAGGCCAAGCTCAAGTTCGGCGGCAGCCATGCGGGTCACAACGGACTGCGCGACATCCACGCGCAACTGGGCACGGGTGACTATTGGCGGCTGCGGCTGGGCATCGGGCATCCGGGCGTCAAGAGCGAGGTCATCCACTGGGTGCTGAAAAAGCCGCTGAAGGAGCAGCGCGAGGCGATAGAGGACGCCATCGCGCGCACGCTGCACGCGGTGCCCGCGCTCGTGGCGGGCGAGATGGAGAAGGCCACGATGCAGATCCACACCAGCAAGCCGCCTCGGCCCAAGCCGCCGCGGCGCGAGCCCGAAGAGGGTGGGGGAAACGCTGGCGGTGCATCGCCGGCCCCGGGTTAGCATCGGCCCCACAAGACAACGGACAGGGAGACACGACAAGATGGCACAGCCACTACTTCGATCCATCGCGATCGTTTCGCTTGCGCTCAGCGCGCATCTCGCGGGCATCGCCGCCACGTCGCCGCACGGCGTCTGGCGTTGCGGCTCGACCTACACCGACCAGCCGTGCAAGGAAGGCAAGTCGTTGAATGTGGACGACAGCCGCAGCGAGGCCGACCGGCGCGCCGCCGACAACGCCACGCGCCGCAACCAGGTCGAAGCCGACCAGATGGAGCGCACCCGCCTTCGCCGCGACAAGGACGCGATCGACCGTGACCGCAAGGCGGCTGCGGAGGCCCGTCGATTTGCGTTGGCAGAACGGCGTGCCGCTTCGGCCGAACGCGTGCACCAGGCACGCATCCGCAAGCTCGAGCGCGAGCCGCGGAAATCGACGATGAAATTCAAGGGGCCGGAGACTCGGACGCTGTAGCGGCCGTCTTCGCAGCGGCGAGTCGCTGGAACTTCTCGAACAAGGTCTCTCGCGTCTCGACATGCGAGGGATTCACGGGGATGCAGGCCACCGGACAGACCTGCACGCATTGCGGCTCGTCGAAATGGCCCACGCATTCGGTGCACTTATGCGGATCGATCTCGTAGATCTCGACGCCCATGTAGATGGCGTCGTTCGGGCACTCGGGTTCGCACACGTCGCAGTTGATGCATTCGTCGGTGATCATCAGGGCCATGTTGCGATTATCCGTCGCGGGTCAAAGCCCCTGGAACGATCATTGCATCCTCGGGTTATGCTGCGCCCCGCCCCATGAGCCTGTTTCTTTTCAAGCGCATCCTGACCCTGATCGCGACATTGATCGGGGCTTCGATCATCGTCTTCGGAGTTCTGGAAATCCTGCCGGGCAACGCCGCCCAGTTGCTCATGGGCGCCGACGCCGCCCCGGAAGCCGTGGCCGCGCTGGCGCACAAGCTGGGCATCGACCAACCCGCATGGCTGCGCTACTGGCACTGGATCGCCGGCATGCTGCGCGGCGACCTGGGCGACAGCTATGCCTACAGCACGCCGGTCGTCGAGCTGATCCTGGAGCGGCTCGCCCTCACCGTGCCGCTCGCGTTGATGGCGATGGCTTTCACCACCGTCCTGGCCCTGCTGGTGGGCGTGACGGCGGCCGCGCGGCACAACAAGCTGGGCGACGTGGGGCTCATGGGGCTCACTCAGGTGGGCATTGCCATTCCGAATTTCTGGTTCGCGATCCTGCTGATCCTGGTGTTCGCGAAGACGCTGCAATGGTTCTCGGCGGGTGGCTTCGACGGGTGGGATGACGGCATCCTGACCGGCCTCAAGGCGCTGCTCCTGCCCGCGCTCTCGCTGGGCGTGGTGCAGGCCGCGATCCTCGCGCGCATCACGCGCTCGGCCGTGCTCGAGGTGATGCGCGAGGACTTCGTGCGCACGGCGCGAGCCAAGGGCATCTCGCAGCGCGCTGTGCTGTGGCGGCACGTGCTGCGCAACGCGATGATTCCGGTCGTGACGGTGATGGGCCTCCAGTTCTCGGAGTTGCTCGCGGGCACCATCGTGATCGAGAGCGTGTTCTACCTGCCCGGCCTGGGTCGCCTGATATTCCAGGCCATCAGCAACCGCGACCTGATCGTGGTGCGCAACTGCGTGATGCTGCTCGCGGCCATGGTGGTGATCGTGAACTTCGTGGTCGACGTGTTGTATGCGGTGATCGACCCGCGCATCAAGGCTTCGGACATATGAGCGCGGTGCAGGGCCGCCCCACGCAAGTTCGCGCTCCCTCAGGGGGCAGCGAGGACACGACGTGCCGAGCGTGGGGGCTCCGATGAACACGGTCGTCGTACCGAGCGCGGCGGCACTCACCGTGCCGGGCTTCTGGCGCCGCGCATTCCACCATCGCAGCTTTGCCATCGGCGCGGTGCTGAGCCTGCTGCTGCTGCTCGCCGCGGGCATCTCGTTCGTGTGGACGCCGTGGTCACCCTACGAGATGGACATCGCGAGCAAGCTGCAGCCGCCCTCCGCTGCGCACTGGCTGGGCACCGATGCCTACGGGCGCGACGTGGCCTCGCTGCTGCTGGTGGGCGCGCGCGCGTCGATCCTGGTGGGCGTGATCGCGGTCGGCATCGGCCTGGTCGTCGGGACGGCGCTCGGCCTGCTCGCTGCGGCCCGGCGCGGCTGGCTGGAGGAAGCCATCATGCGGCTGACCGACTTCTCCCTGGCCTTCCCGGCGATCCTGTCGGCCATCATGCTGACCGCCGTGTTCGGCGCCGGCATCGTGAACGCGATCATCGCGATCGGGATCTACAACATCCCGACCTTCGCGCGCATCACGCGGGCCTCGGCCAATGCGATCTGGTCGCGCGAGTACGTCGCCGCGGCGCGCGCCTGCGGCAAGGGCACCTTCGCGATCACCATGCAGCACGTGCTGCCCAACATCTCGGCGGTGCTGATCGTGCAGATCACCATCCGCTTTGCCATCGCGATCCTGGCCGAAGCCGCCCTCTCCTACCTCGGCCTGGGCACGCAGCCGCCGCAACCTTCGTGGGGCCGCATGCTGACCGAGGCGCAGACGCTGATGTACCAGGCGCCCTTGCTCGCAGTCTGGCCCGGCATGGCGATCGTGCTGGCGGTGCTAGGCCTGAACCTGCTGGGCGACGGCCTGCGCGATCTGCTCGACCCGCGGTTGGCGAGGGCACGCTGATGAATGCGGACTTGACCGTACGCGAAGGGCGCGAAGAAGCGCAAAGGACGCGAAAGATGCAAAAGGCGAACCTCATCCTTTCTGTCTTCCTTCTGCGACTTCTGCGAAACCTTTGCGACTTCTGCGTTCGGCCGTCCGCTCCCGTTTCCGCCCCCTGACATGCCCCTGCTAGAAGTCGACAACCTCCACATCGGCCTGCAGACACAGCGCGGCCCGGCCGAGGCCGTGCGCGGCATCGGCTTCACGCTGGAACGCGGCGAGACGATGGGCATCGTGGGCGAGTCGGGTTGCGGCAAGTCGATCACGGTGCAGTCCCTGATGGGCCTGCTGCCGTCGAGCGCCAAGGTCACCGGCAGCATCCGCTTCGAAGGGCAGGAACTGGTGGGCCTGGGCGAGCGCGCGATGTGCGGCATCCGGGGCGACCGCATCGGCATGATCTTCCAGGAGCCGATGACGGCGCTGAACCCGGTGCACACGATCGTGCGCCAGGTCGGCGAACCGCTGCGCCTGCATCGCGGGCTGTCGGCCGCCGATGCGCGCAAGGAGGTGCTGGCGTTGCTGGACCGCGTGGGCATTCCCGATGCGGCGTCGCGGCTCGATGCCTATCCGCACCAGTTCTCGGGCGGGCAGCGGCAACGCATCGGCATCGCGATGGCGCTGGCGTGCGGGCCGGACCTGCTGATCGCCGATGAACCGACGACTGCCCTGGACGTGACCATCCAGAAGCAGATCCTCGACCTCATCAAGAGCCTGGTGGCGGAACGCGGCATGGCCATGATCCTGATCTCGCACGACCTCGGCGTGATCGCGCAAAGCGTGTCGAAGATGCTCGTCATGTACGGCGGCAGCATCGTCGAAAGCGGCCCGACCGCGACCGTGTTCGCCGAGCGCGCGCATCCCTACACGCAAGGCCTGTTCGCGGCGCGACCGGCGTTGGGCGCAGCGCGGGGCGCTCGGCTGGCGACCATCCCGGGCAGCGTGCCCGAACTGGTCGATCTGCCGGCCGGATGTCCCTTCGCGGGACGTTGCAGCTTCACGGTGGAGGCCTGCCACACGACGCGACCGCCGGCGATGCGGATGCGGCACGACCATGAGGCGCGCTGTATCCGCCTGGACGAGGTCATCGCGGCCACGGCGGTGCAGGCATGACGACCACGCCGCTGCTGGAGGTCACCGACCTGGTGCGCCACTACGATCTCCCGCGCGAAAAACTGTTCGGCCCGCCACCCACCGTCAAGGCGCTCAACGGCGTGAGCTTCAGCGTGCAGCCGGGACGCAGCATGGGCATCGTCGGGGAATCGGGCTCGGGCAAGTCGACCATCGCGCGGCTGGTGATGGCGCTGGACCGGCCCACGTCCGGCAGCGTCCGGCTGGAAGGGCGCGACCTGCATGCGCTGCCGCGCCAGGAACTGCGCGCAGCGCGGCGCGATGTGCAGATGGTGTTCCAGGACCCGTATGGCTCGCTCGACCCGCGCCAGACCGTGGCGCGCATCGTGGCCGAACCGCTCGAAGCGCTGGCCGAGACCACCCGCGCGGAACAGCGCCAGCGCGCCAGCGAGTCGCTCGCCGCCGTCGGGCTGCGCACGAGCGACCTCGACAAGTACCCGCACGAATTTTCCGGCGGCCAGCGCCAGCGCATCGCCATCGCCCGCGCGCTGATCACGCGTCCCAAGCTCATCGTGGCCGACGAGCCGGTGAGCGCGCTCGACGTGTCGGTGCAGGCCCAGGTGCTGAACCTCATGCAGGATCTGCAGCAGCAGTTCGGCATCAGCTACCTGCTCATCAGCCATGACCTCGCGGTGGTCAACCACCTGTGCGACGAGGTCTGCGTGCTGCACCGCGGCCTGGTGGTGGAGCGCGGTGCGCCGCAGCAACTGTTCGCCCATGCCCAGCATCCGTACACCCAGGCGCTGCTCGCCGCGGTGCCGCGGGCCGAGCCGCCGGTCGTGAGTTGATGTAACGTATTCTTTCCTGCAATCTCTCTTCTTCTCCTGGAGTTGTCGACCATGCTCAACCGCCGCACCGTTCTCACGTCCACCGCCATGGCCGCGCTGGCCACCACAGTGCCGCAGATCGCGCTGGCGCAGGGGCGGAAGGACGCCATCGTGATCGGCATCACGCTGGAACCGCCGGGCCTGGACCCGACGGCGAACGCGGCGTCGGCCATTGCCGAGGTGGTGCTCTACAACGTCTTCGAGACCCTGACCAAGGTGAATGCCGACGGCAAGGTCACGCCGTTGCTGGCCGAGAGCTGGGAGGTTTCGCCCGACCTCAAGACCTACACCTTCAAGCTGCGCCGTGGCGTCAAGTTCCAGAACGGCGAGCCCTTCAACGCACAGGCCGTGAAGTTTTCCTTCGACCGCGCGGGCGGGGAGAAGAGCACCAACAAGGACAAGCGCACCTTCGCGGCCCTGAGCACGCAGGTGGTCGATGAAAACACCGTGGTGCTGATCAACAAGGAGATCGACCCGGACCTGCCCTTCCTGCTGGGCCAGGCGACGGCCGTCATCGTCGAGCCCAAGAGCGTCGACACCAACGCGACCAAGCCCGTGGGCACCGGTCCCTACAAGCTCGACAGCTGGGCCAAGGGTTCCTCGCTCGTGATGAGCAAGTGGGACGGCTATCGCAACCCCGGCGAGGCCAAGCTGAAGAAGGTCACCTTCCGCTTCATCTCCGACACCGCCGCGCAGGCCGCGGCGCTGCTGGCGGGCGACGTGGATGTGTTCAAGCCCATCGGCACCCGCGCCGTGGCGCAGTTCAAGAGCAACCCGCAGTTCCAGGTGATCCAGGGCGGCTCGCGCGCCAAGACCATTCTGGCCATCAACAGCAAGAAGAAGCCGCTCGACGACGTGCGCGTGCGTCGCGCCATCCTGGCCGCGATCGACCGCAAGGCGGTGGTCGAGGGCGCTGCCGACGGCTTCGGCACGCCGATCGGCAGCCACTACGTGCCCGGTGCGGAAGGGTATGTCGACACGACCGGCATCAACCCCTTCGACATCGAGAAGGCCAAGAAGCTGCTGGCCGAGGCCGGCGTCAAGACGCCGCTAGAACTCACGATGACGCTGCCGCCGCCGGCCTATGCGCGCCAGGGTGGCGAGGTGATCGCGGCCCAGCTGGCCAAGATCGGCATCAACGTGAAGATCCAGAACGTCGAATGGGCGCAGTGGCTCAGCAACACCTATGGCGGGCCGCACGACTACGACCTCACCATCGTGTCGCATGTGGAGCCCTTCGACCTCGGCAACTATGCCAAGCCCGACTACTACTGGGGCTACGACTCGAAGGCCTTCACCACGCTCTACGACAAGATCAAGCAGACCGGCAATGCCGCCGACCGCGCCAGGCTGCTCGGCGACGCGCAGAAGCTGCTGGCCACCGACGCGGCCAACGGCTTCCTGTACCAGCCGCTGTTCCCGAGCGTGGCCAAGAAGGGCGTGAAGGGCCTGTGGAAGGAAAGCCCGATCTTCGTCAACGATGTGGCGGCCATGAGCTGGTGAATCGGCTCGCGCTCCAGGCTCCACGCCCTTCGGCTACTCCCGCGCCCCCTCGTCGGGGGCAACTCCCGCGGACCGGCAAGGCCGGTCTCGCAGTGCTCCACCCCATTGCCTCGATCGCTGCTGAATGAACAACGCATTGCATTCCGCTTCGGCGGTCGAACTGTTGAGTGCCTACCGCGAGGGCAAGCTGTCGCCCGTCGAGGTGACGCAGGACGTGCTGGCACACGTCGCGCGGTGGGAGCACCGGCTGCAGGCCACGTACCTGCTGCGCCCCGAGGCTGCGCTTGAGCAGGCACGCGCCTCGGAGGCACGCTGGCGCAGCGGCGCGCCGCTCGGTCCGCTAGACGGCGTGCCGGTCACCATCAAGGAAAACATCGCGACGCGTGGCGACCCGCTGCCCGCAGGCACCGCCGCCGTGGACCTGAAGCCGGCCGCGCTCGATGCGCCTCCGGCCGCTCGCCTGCGCGAAAGCGGCGCGGTGTTCTTCAGCAAGACCACCATGCCGGACTACGGCATGTTGTCCTCGGGCTTGTCGAGCTTCCATACGCTGGCGCGCAATCCGTGGGACCTGAGCCGCACGCCGGGCGGCTCCAGCGCGGGCGCGGGCGCTGCGGCCGCCGCCGGCTACGGACCGCTGCACGTCGGCACCGACATCGGCGGATCGTTGCGGCTGCCGGCCGGCTGGTGCGGCATCTTCACGCTCAAGCCCAGCCTGGGTCGCATCCCGATCGACCCTCCCTACATGGGCCGGGCGGCCGGACCGATGACGCGCACCGTGTCCGACAGCGCGCTGATGATGCAGGTGCTGTCCCGGCCGGACGCGCGCGACAGCATGAACCTGCCGCCGAACGACATCGATTGGGCGAGCCACGAAGTCGGCGCAGATCACCTGAAGGGCCTGCGCATCGGCTTGCTGCTCGACGCGGGCTGCGGGCTACCGGTCGATCCCGAAATCCACGCGGCAGTGGAGCATGCTGCCCGGCTGTTCGAAGCGGCCGGCGCCATCGTCGAGCCGATGCAGCCCTTCATGACGCAGGCGATGCTCGACGGCATGGACCACCTGTGGCGCATGCGCTCGCACGTCGACATGCAGTCGCTGCGGCCGGACCAGCGCGCGAAGGTGCTGCCCTACATTCGCGCCTGGGCCGGGAGCGCCGACGGCTTCAGCGGAGAGCATGTGTTCCGCGCCTTCAGCCAGTTCCACGCGACGCGGGTGGCCGCGGTCGCGGCCTGTTCGAAGTTCGACTACGTGATCTCGCCCGTGGCGCCGAACATGCCTGCCCCGGCCGAAGACCCCTCGCCGACGAACGACCCGTTGCGTCCGCTGGAACATATCGGCTTCACCGTGCCCTTCAACATGTCGGAGCAGCCGGCTGCCTCGATCAACTGCGGCTACAGCGCGGCCGGTCTGCCGATCGGCCTGCAGATCGCCGGGCAGCGCTTCGACGACCTGGGCGTGCTGCGCGTCGCGCGCGCTTTCGAGCAGATTCGCGAAGCGCAGCGCCCCTGGCCGGAGCCGCCCGGTGCCTGAACACGGGTCCGGGCTGCGCATCGCGCAGGCCACGGATGAGGAGGTCCACTCGGGCTACGTCGGGCGCCAGTTGCGCGAGTTCAACTACGGCTTCGTCGGTGAGTACCCCGAGACGCAGCCGGTTCGACTGAACGCCAGGGATGCCGATGGCCAGGTCATGGGCGGCGTCCGGGCCTATGTGTTCCTGTACTGGCTGCACATCGACGTGTTGTGGGTGGAAGAAAGTGCGCGCGGCCAGGGCCTCGGCTCGCAACTGCTCTCGCAGGCGGAAGCGCGGGCGGTGGAACTGGGTGCGCGCAATGCCAAGCTGGAGACCTTCGAATGGCAGGCACGCGGCTTCTACCTGAAGCACGGGTACGAGGAGTTCGCGCGCATCGACAGGTACGCGGGAGACTTCTACCTGGCCTTCATGAAGAAGCGCCTGGGTTGACTGTCCGCGGCGGGCGCCGCGCGTCTGCCGTGGCGCGAGCCCGCCGTTGTGCTCCTCGATCGACGGCATCGGCCATCTCTCGACTTGTGCGCGATTCCGCAAGGAGGCCTTGTCGCCCCCGGCACGCCGGCGGAAGATCCAGCGGCTAAGATTCGCCCTCCACCATGCCCGCAGCCCACTCCCGCCTCACGCGCCCGCCGCGCCACCTCGCGTGGTTGCTCTGGCTCGTGCTGTTGCTGCCGGTGGCGCAGGTGGCGGCAACCTCGCACCTGCTGTCGCACGCCGGCGAAGCGCTGGCTGCGGCGGCGGATCAGAAGGCCGCGACCCACGTGCTGCAGTGCGACCTCTGCGCCACGGCCGGCGCCATTGCCGGCGGCGTTTTGGCAGCCAGCCCGCCCTCCCTTGCGCTGCCCCCGGCAGCGCCCGTCGAAACGCCGCGACCGGCCTTCGACAACCTGCGCGAGAACCTCCTCGCCCTGGCCTACCAAGGCCGCGCTCCTCCCGACGCCTGACCGCTGACTGTTTCCAGTTGCGCCCGACCCGCCTGAACCGCGGTCGGGTGCGGTTCGACGTATTTGCCGGGAGCCTTTTTCTCATGCCCAAGTTCTTGCCGGCGAGCCTCGCGCTCGCCCTGTCCATTCCGATCGGCGCGATGGCCGACACCACCTCCGATGTGCGCGCACTGCAAAAGGAAATGAAGGCGATGCGCGCCGACTACGAAGCCCGACTGAAGGCGCTGGAGCAGCGCGTCAAGTCGGCCGAAGCCGCCGCGGCTGCGCCGGGCACGGCGACTGCGAAGACGCCTGCGTCACCCACGGCCACAGCCGGAACCGCGGCTGCGGGTACCGCTACGGCCCCCGCGGACACATGGTCACCCCCCACCACGGTGGCCCAACCCTCGCCCCAGGCCACCCCAGCCGCGCCGGCCACTTCCGCGGCCCCTGCCGCGGTTGCCTCGGCGGGCGGCGGCGGCGGCGCCAACGCCTTCAATCCCGCACTCTCGCTGATCCTGTCAGGCGGCTACACCCACACAACGCGCGACCCTGCGGACTACCGGATCACGGGCTTTCCATTGCCGCCCGGCGCGGAGATCGGCCCCGGCACGCGCAACTTCAGCCTCGGCGAGACCGAGCTCGGCTTCTCCGCCAGCGTCGATCCGTGGTTCCGCGGCGCCGCGAACATTTCGGTCGCCGCCGACAACTCGGTGTCGATCGAGGAGGCCTTCGTCGAGACCACGGCGCTGGGCAAGGGCTTCACGCTCAAGGGTGGCCGCTTCTTCTCGGGCGTGGGCTACCTGAACCCGCAGCATTCCCACACCTGGGACTTCGTCGACGCACCGCTGGCCTACCAAGCCATGCTCGGCACGCAGTACGGCGACGACGGCGTGCAGTTGAAATGGCTCGCGCCCATCGACCAGTACCTGGAGCTCGGGGCCGAACTGGGCCGCGGCCGCACCTTCCCCGGCAGCGACAAGGACGGCAACGGCGCCGGCATGTACGCGCTCTACGCCCACACCGGCGGCGATATCGGCGCGAGCAACTCCTGGCGCGCCGGCATCTCGATGCTCAACGCAAAGGCGAGCGACCAGACCTTGACGGGCGTGGACGCCGCCGGCCTGCCTTTTGCCAGCCAGTTCACCGGCAACTCGCGCGTGTGGGTGCTGGATGGCGTCTGGAAGTGGGCGCCGAACGGCAACGCGACACGCACCAACTTCAAGCTGCAGGGCGAATACCTGCGCAGCCAGCGCGATGGCAGCATGGTCGTGGCAGCCGACGGCTCCGCGTTGCCGAGCCCCTACGGCGTGACGCAGTCCGGCTGGTACCTGCAAGGTGTCTACCAGTTCATGCCCGCCTGGCGCATCGGCCTGCGCACGGAACAGCTGGACCCGGGCACGCCATCGTTCGGCCTCGATACCGGGCTGGCGGGCACCGGCTACCGGGCGAAGAAGAATTCCATCATGCTGGACTACAACCCGAGCGAGTTCTCCCGCATCCGCCTGCAGTTCGCGCAGGACCGCGCGCGCGAGGGCAAGCCCGACAACCAGATCTCGCTGCAATACCAGATGAGCCTGGGCGCGCACGGTGCGCACAGCTACTGACCGACCACCGGAGAACCCCATGAAACTGAATCACTCGATCGTCCTGGCGACGCTGGCCGCGCCGCTGCTCCTGCTCGCGGCGCCCGCCGGCGCGGCATTGCGCGTGTTTGCCTGCGAGCCCGAATGGGGCGCGCTGGCGCAGGAACTCG
This sequence comes from Variovorax sp. dw_954, assembly GCF_018449755.1. Classification (NCBI taxonomy): domain Bacteria; kingdom Pseudomonadati; phylum Pseudomonadota; class Betaproteobacteria; order Burkholderiales; family Comamonadaceae; genus Variovorax; species Variovorax sp. dw_954. Next base: position 203,545 of record NZ_JAAVVD010000006.1, read on the forward strand.
GCGGCAGCAACGTCGATGTGTCGGTGGCGACCAATGCGTTGCAGGACCCGCACCAGATCCAGGCCAAGCCGAGCCTGATCGCACGCGCACGCGGCGCCGACCTGGTCGTTTGCACCGGCGCGGAACTGGAGATCGGCTGGCTGCCGATCCTGCTGCAACAGTCCGGCAACCCCAAGATCCAGGCGGGGCAACCCGGCAACTTTGCCGCCGCCGATTTCGTGCGCAAGCTCGAAGTCCCGACCACGGTCGACCGCTCGCAAGGCGATGTGCATGCTGCCGGCAACCCGCACATCCAGACCGACCCGCGCAACATCGCGGCCGTGGCGACGGCGCTCGGTGCGCGGCTCCAGCAGGTGGACCCGGCGCATGCCGCCGACTATGCCAAGGCGACCATCGACTTCTCGCAGCGCTGGCAGAAGTCGATGGCGGGCTGGTCGGCGAAGGCCGCGCCGCTCAAGGGCGCGCCGGTGGTGTCGCAGCACAACGCCTTCGTCTACCTCTATGACTGGCTCGGCCTGAAGGAAGTCGCGGTGCTGGAGCCGAAGCCCGGCGTGGAGCCGACCGCATCGCACTTGCAGGAAGTGCAAGCCGCGATCAAGGGCCAGCCGGTGCGCATGGTGGTCTATGCCGCCTACCAGGATTCGCGACCTTCCGACTGGCTCAGCAAGAACGCGGGCATTCCGGCCGTGAAGCTGCCATTCACGGTGGGCGGCACGGACGGCGCCAAGGACCTGTTCGGACTCTTCGACGACACGGTGGCGCGGCTCACCGACGCCGGAGCAAAGCCTTGAACTGGAGCGCGCTCGACTGGGGCATCCTCGGGCCCGCGCTGGTCGCGGGGCTGCTCGTGTTGGCGACGCATGTCCCGCTCGGCACGCAGGTGCTGGACCGCGGCATCGTCTTCATCGACCTGGCCATTGCGCAGATCGCCGGCCTCGGCGTGATCGCGGCCGATGCGCTGGGGCTGCCCGAAGGCGGCATGGCGGTGCAGGCCGCAGCCGTGAGCGCCGCCCTGCTCGGCGCGTGGCTGCTGACCTGGACCGAACGGCGCGCGCCCCAGCAGCAGGAGGCCTTGATCGGTGTCATGTTCATCCTCGCGGCCTGCGCCGGCATCCTGATGCTGGCGAGCAATCCGCATGGCGGCGAGCATCTGAAGGACTTGCTCGTGGGACAGATCCTGTGGGTCAACACCACGCAGCTGATATGGCTCGGCGGCGTGTCGGCGGTGCTGCTGGCGGCGCTGCGCATGGGCTGGGTCGCGCGGCTCGGGCGCTTCGGCTTCTATGGGGTGTTCGCGCTGGCGGTGACGGCTTCGGTGCAACTGGTGGGGGTGTACCTCGTGTTCTCCAGCCTGATCATCCCGGCACTGGGTACGCTGGGCCATTCGGGGGCGAAGCGCTTGAGGCTGGCCTACGGCATCGGCGCGGTGGGCTACGGGTTGGGGCTGGCGCTGTCGGCGCTGCTCGACCTGCCGTCCGGCGCGGTGATTGTCTGGACGCTGGCCGCTTGCGCGCTGGTGGGGTCATTTGTGTTCAGCCCCGGCGACACACCCCTCCGCGCTTGAGCCGCGGGCTTGCGGCCGGGCGCAGCGGCACAATGGATCGATGCACACCGACAGCCTCGGCAATCCCCTCAGCGTGAGCGACGCCGCCAGCGTGCGCGCGGTCGACGATTTCGTCATGGGCTTCATCTCGTGCGAGGCGCGGGCGGTGAATGTGTTGTCGGTGGCGCGGGACACCAGCCCGATCGTGCAGGCGTATTGCGCCGCGCTGCACATGTTCGCGGAGTCGCGCGACGCCGTGGCCAATGCGCGGCCTTTCATCGCACGCGCGCAGTCCGGCGTCGGGCGGGCCACGCCGCGCGAGCGGCGCTTCATCGCGGCGGTGGCGGCGTGGGTGTCCGGCGACATCGCCCAGGCGATCCGGCTGCACGAGGAGCAGGCGCGCGAGTTTCCGCGCGACCTGGCCTCGCTCAAGCTGGGCCAGTACCACTGCTTCAACGTCGGCGACTGCCCGGGCATGCTGCGCATCGCACTGGCCACGCGGGCGGCATCGGCCGATGTGCCCTACGTGCATGGCATGACGGCCTTCGGCTACGAGCAATGCCACCTGATGCGCGAAGCCGAATCCAGCGCGCGCCGCGCCATCGCCCTGTGCCGCAAGGAACCCTGGGCCCATCACGCGCTGGGCCATGTGATGCTGACCGAGGGCCGCCTTGCCGAAGGGCTCGGCTTCATGCGCGAAGTCAGCGATACCTGGACCGGCCTGAACTCCTTCATGGTCACGCACAACTGGTGGCATGTCGCGCTCTTCCTCATCGACCTGGGCCGCGATGCCGAGGCGCTGGCCCTGTACGACGAACAGGTCTGGGGCGTGGTCAAGGCCTATTCGCAGGACCAGATCGGCGCGGCGTCCCTGCTGGCACGCTTCGAGCTGGCCGGCATCGACGTCGGCGATCGCTGGCAGGACCTGGCCGATCACCTGGCACAGCGCACCGAAGATCACGTCCTGCCCTTCCTCGACCTGCAATACCTCTACGGCCTCGCCCGGGCGGGAAGGCCCGACGCCGACACCTTGCTGCACAACATCGCGGCCTATGCACCGCGTGCGCCCGCCTCGACGCGCGCCGCCTGGGAGCGCGTATGCGTGCCCGCCGCGTACGGGCTGCGCGCCCATGCGCGTGGCGACCATGCGGCCGCCATCGAAGGCCTGGGCCTCGCCCTGCCCCGGCTGATCGAGATCGGCGGCAGCCATGCCCAGCGCGACCTGTTCGAGCAGGTCTATCTCGATGCGCTCGTGCGCAGCGGCACCGCAGCCGCTCTCGCCGGCGCGCAGGGGGTGCTGCAACGGCAATTGAACGGGCAGCCGGAATCGCTGCGCTTGCGCCAGCAGGCAGACCGGGTCTATCTAGCCTTGGGATTGCCCGACGTCGGCGCAGGCTGACGGCGCATGAAGCGTTCCGCCGAGGCGCCGCCCTCGGGAACGCACCCAGTCTGGCGGTCTACTATCAGGAGACAGCCATGAGCCCCAGCGAATCGTCACGCACCAAGCCCGGCGACAACGAAGAGCCGGAAATCACCCAGGAAGAATCGGTGCCCTCCGACGGCAAGGACGTGGAAGGCGAAGCGATGATCCGGCAGGTGCGCAACAAGAAGCTGGAGAAGCCGGAAGACCCGACCGCCGACGAGGCGGGCTGACCCCCATCGGCCAGCGCCTCACCCGTCAATTAGCGGCCAGAAGGTGTGAAGATTTCGTAGCGAGGGCGCCGAGGTCGGGTTGAGGAGCGGAACCGGCGTCAAGTACGGTGACAACGAAGTTGCGGCAGAGGCTGACAACTGCGCGAAGCGCTTGTCATGCCGGAGCCAACACCGCAGACCCGAGATCGGTGGCCGCAGTAGAGAGCTTCACACCTTCTTCAGCTGAAGATCACCTGGCCGTCGGTGTATTCCTTCATGCCGTCTTCGGTGAACTCGGAGCCCACGCCCGACAGCTTGACGCCACCGAATGGCGCGTTGGGCTGGATGGCGCCGTGCTTGTTGATCCACACCGAGCCGGTTTCCATGCGCAGGGCGATGCGCTTGGCATGGTCGATGTCGCTCGACCACACCGAACCGCCCAGGCCGTTGTGACTGTCATTGGCGGCGCGGACGGCTTCGTTGACGTCGGAATAGCGAATGACTGGCAGCGCGGGGCCGAACTGCTCGGTATCGACCAAAGAATCGCCGTTCTTGAGCCCGGCAATGATCGTCGCCGGGAAGAACAGCCCGTCGCCCGGCTCGCCGCCGATCAGCACCTCGCCCTTCTTCTTCGCATCGGCCACCAGGCGCGAGACGATGTCGAACTGCGGGCGGTTCTGCACCGGGCCCAGCATGCTCGTCTCGTCCATGCCGTCGCCCATCTTCACGTTGCGCGCGTAGGCCACCAGATGCTCGCAGACATCGTCATGGATGCTGTCGTGCACGTACAGGCGCTTCATGGCGGCACAGGTCTGGCCGTTGTTGATGAAGCCGCCCCAGAACAGGCCTTCTGCAATGGCCTTGGGGTCGGCGTCGGGCAGCACGATGCCGGCATCGTTGCCACCCAGCTCCAGGGTGAGGCGCTTGAGCGTTTCCGCGGCGGACGCCATGACGCGCTTGCCGGTGCCGGTGGAGCCGGTGAAGACGATCTTGCGGATGACCGGGTGCGCCGACATCTGGGCGCCCAGGTTGGAGGTCTTGTCGTCGCAGCTCACGCTGTTGATCACGCCGGGCGGCAGCACCTCGTTGAGCAACTCGATCATGCGCAGGGTGGCCAGCGGCGTGAAGGGCGATGGCTTGATGACCACCGTGTTGCCGGTGCGCAGCGCGGGCAACACATGCCACACGGCGATCAGCACCGGATAGTTCCACGGCGTGATGGAACCGACCACGCCCAGGGGCTTGCGATGCAGTTCGATGCGGCCTTGCTCGTTGTCCTGCAGGACGCGCATCGGCAGCGACAGCCCCGCCGTGTAGCCGGACCACGCGCCGGCGCCGCCGACCTCGAAGCGCGAGCCCATGCCGTTCAGCGGCTTGCCCTGTTCCTGCGTGAGCAGCACGGCCAGTTCCTCGGCATGCGCGTTGATCTTGTTCGTGACCGCGACGCAGGCCTCGGCCAGCTCGGCGTCGGACTTCTGCGACCAGCTCTGGAAGGCGGCATGCCCGGCGGCGACGGCCGCTTCCAGGTCGGCGCTGGAGCCGTTGGGCGCGGTGCCGATCACTTGCCCGGTCGATGGATTGCGGACCTCGAAGGTGCCGGCGCCGGCGACGGCGCGGCCGCCGATGGTCATGGTGGCTTGATGCATTGTCTTGTCCCTATATTCAGGTTTTGTTGATGAAGTGCTCAGGTCGGGTGAACTGCTGTTCAACCCAGCAGCGGACTGCGCCGCGAGGTGTAGCCGCTCGCTTGATCATAGGCATGCCCGACCTGCAGCACGGCCAGGTCCGCTTGCGCGCGTCCCATGACTTGCAGGCCCATGGGCAATCCGTTCGAACCGAAGCCGGCGGGTACGTTGAGGACCGGCAGGCCGGCGAGCGTGCCGCCCACCACCACTTCCATCCAGCGGTGGTAGGTGTCCATGGGCTTGCCGTTGATGCTCTTGGGCCAGTCGAGCTTGGCGTCGAAAGGGAACATCTGCGCCGACGGCAGCACGAGGTAGTCGTAGGTCTTGAACAGGTTGTTCAGCGCCTGGTACCAGCTCGACCGATCGACCCCCGCCTTGAACACGTCCGCGCCAGAAAGCTTCAGGCCGTTCTCGACTTCCCAGATGGCCTCGGGCTTCATCATGGCGCGCAGCTTGGGGTCGGCATACAGGCCGCCGGCCACGCCCGCGATGACGAAGCCGCGCATCGCAAGCCAGGTGCTCCAGAGCTTTTCCATCGGGAAGTCGGGTTGCACCGCCTCGACCTTGCAGCCGATGGCCTCGAAGTTCTTGAGGGCCTGGGTGCAGGTGTCCATGACGCCGGCTTCCATCGGCAGGTAGCCGTTGAAGTCGCCGAGCCAGCCGACGCGCACGCCCTTGAAGTCCTTCTGCAACGGCTTGGCGAACATCGCCGGGTCCTGGTCGATGGACTGCGGCGTGCGCGCATCGTAGCCCGCCTGCACCGACAGCAGCATGGCCAGGTCGGCCACGTTGCGCCCCATGGGCCCTTCGTAGCCGAGTTGCTGCAGGAAGACCTCGCTGGTCGGACCGAAGGGCACGCGGCCCAGGGAAGGCCGGAAGCCGTAGACGTTGTTCCATGCCGCCGGGTTGCGCAGCGAACCCATCATGTCGCTGCCGTCGGCCACGGGCAGCATGTTCAGCGCCAGCGACACGGCCGCGCCGCCACTGCTGCCGCCCGCGCTCTTGCTGGTGTCGTACGCATTGAGCGTGGTGCCGAACACCGTGTTGTAGGTGTGCGAACCCAGGCCGAACTCCGGCGTGTTGGTCTTGCCGACCAGCACCGCGCCAGCCTTGCGGACTCGCTCGACGATGATCGAGTCGGTCTTGGGCACGTTGTTCTTCAGGATCGGCGAGCCTTGCGTCGTGACGATGCCGGCCGTGTTCGTCAGGTCCTTCGGCGCCTGCGGAAAGCCATGCATCCAGCGCACGCGCTGGCCGGCCTTGGTGGCGCTGGCCAGTTGCGCGTCACGCTCGGTGGCCTGCGCCAGCAAGCCATCGCGCGCCTGCAGCGAGACGATCGCATTGACCTTCGGATTGAAGCGGTCGATCTGCGCGAGGTAGGCCGTCATGACCTCCACGCACGAGACGCTGCGCGACTGGATCGCCTGCGAGAGCTGGATCGCCGTCCAGCCCGTGATCTCGCCGGCGCCCTTGGCGGCGGCGTGCGCGGATTGCGCCATCACGCCCAGGGGCGCAGCCAGTGCTGCCGCACCCAGCTTGAGAAAGTCGCGGCGCTGGGTTCCACGTGATGAATCGCTGCCGCTCGTTGCTTGCGTTTGATCGTCTTGCATCCTGGGGTCCTGGTGGGTTTACTTGGCCTTGGCTGCAGGCGCGTTCAGCCCCAGCGTCGGCGTTTCGTCGAAGAAGTTCCACGGCTTGAGCAGCACGTTGACCCACTCCGTCGGCATGATCGGCCACTCCTCGGCACGCGCCACGTGGGTGGTGCCGGTGGTGAGCCACACCACGTCGTCGGCGTTCTCGATGGACTGGTCGTCGGCGACGAATTCGCCGAGACCGGTGTCCTTGTTGGAGCGGTTGGGGTACTTGCCCTCGGGGAACAGCTCGTCGGGGTTGTAGCGGGTGACCCAGAGCTGGCGGTCCATGAAGCTCAGGCGATGGTTGATCCATTCGTCCTTGGCGAAGTTGGCGCCCTTGGCGATCGGGTGCGTGCCGCCCGCATAGGGAATCAGCTGGTAGGACACGGGGTTGCCGACCTTGTTGTTGCGCGAAGGATTGCTCAGCAGCCGGATGGTGGCCGCGTCGAACTTCTGCGCGGCCTTCTGCTCGGTCGCCACCGTGCGCGTCACCGTCTCCATGGCGCTGGTGCGCGGTCCGCCGCGGGTGTTGGGCACGACCACCGGGTCGACTTCGGTCAGCGAGTTCTTCTCGCCGTCGACGTCGAGGTCGAGGCGGAAGTTGTAGATGTGCTGGTGCGTGGTGCCGACGATGTTGTGGTCGAGCAAGGTGCCGTAGCGCGTGTCCTCGGCCGCCGTCGGATCCTGCATGGTGCGCGACTTCACGCCCTTGACCGCCTCGATGCCGGTGGCGCCGGCATTGATGCCGATGGTGCCGTTCTCGGCAAAGACCCAGTCGAAGATGTAGTCGTAGTTGCCGACCGTGCTGATCCAGCGCACCACCAGTTCGCGCCGCTCGGTGGACACGGTGTACTTGCCCATCTCGTTGTGCTTGAACTCGGGGCCGGCATAGCGCTCGAACACGGCCATCGCGTTCGGGATCTTGTAGGCCTTGCCGGTGAAGTCGGCCAGCGTGGCGTCGAGCAGCACGGCGTTCATCGGCGCATCCTTGCCGGCCACGATCGGCGAGGTCAGCGTGCCCATGCCGTACTCGCCCGAGTCGAGGTAGGCCTTGAAGTACCAGCCGGTGTCGGGGTCGCCGTAGGGCACGATCATCCCGCCGAGCGAGCCTTCATACATGATCTTGCGCTTCGTGCCCTTGTCGTTGTAGGTGACGGTCGAGAGCATCAGGCCCACGCGCGAGTCGAGCCGCATGTGGAAGTCCCAGTTGCGCCAGTGCAGCGTGTTGCCGGTGATCGTGTAGTTCTTGCCCTCGGGCTCGGTGATCTCCAGCGGCTTGGGCGGGACCGTCAACGCGCGGTCGCGGCCGTCATAGGGCGTGGCCTTCATCGGCACGGGGATGACGCCCGAGTCCTCGATCTTGATGATCTTCTTCTGCTCCAGGTCGACCACGGCCACCAGGTTCTCGATGGGATGCGCCCAGGTGTTGCCGTCGCCGACGTCGGCATAGCTGACCACCTTCAAGAGCCGGTCTTCCTGCTTCAGGCCATCCTTGCCGTCGAAGTAACCCACCGTGAGCGGCGTGGCGTAGACCTTCTTCACGTCGTTGATGCCGCGCTTGTCCAGCGCCTGCGCGTATTCGGGGCTGGCCTCGATGACCTTCTGCACCGTCTCGAAGTCGTCCAGCAGCACCATGCCGTGCGCGCCTTCGATGGGCTTCCAGTTCGTCAGGCTGCGCGCGGCCAGGTCCACCGTGCCTTCGATGACCTTCTTGCCGTCCAGGATCACGAAGTTGGCCTGCCGCGGCGCCTGCACCGGCTGCCCGCCGAGGGCATAGGACCACACCTGGTCCTTGGGCGGCGTCTTCAGGCTGATCTCGGTGAAGCGGTAGCCCGGCTGGTACTTGCCCGAGGCCTTGAGCACGTCCACCGTGGCCGTGATCTCGGCCTCCGTCAGCGGGTTGAGCGGGCTGGCCTTGCGCTCGATGACGAAGGTCTTGTCCAGGTTCGACTGGAACACCTGGTTGATGAAATCGCGCGACACGTACGGCGCGCCCTTGCGCATCACCACCGGCACGTCGAGTTGCAGGGGCTGCCCGTTGACCAGCGCCTCCCTGGAGCCGGGCTTGACGCGCACCAGCGTGCCGTTGCGGTTGATGGTGTAGACGTTGGAGAAGCGGTCGAAGCGCACGCTGGCGCCGAAGTCTTCCAGCGTCTTCGTCATCGGCACCATGTGGGCTGCGCCGCCGTGGGCCATCGCGGGCATCGACCCCATCGTGGCCGCGCCGATGGCGCAGGCGCCAAGGACCAGGGCGATGGCCCGGCCGATCGGCCGCAGCCGCGGGCCGGTTGTGCGCAGTGCGAGTGAAGTGGATACGTCTTGCATGGTGGATTCCTGGTCGTCAGTCGGTCGGAGGTGACAGCGCGACGAAGGTTAGGGCCGCGGGGGGCCACGGCGTTATCCACTTTTGGCAAGGCCTCGGGGAGGGATAACCCGCACGCTCGGCCGCGGGCATGGGCTCTTGAGTCGATGTGGCTTTGCCATCTCGAGGTGATTCCCCGCGGGGGCGGGCGTGGCCCGGCCCTGGGGGCTCGATCGCCCCTTCTCAGTGCCGCCGCATCGGCTCCGGCGGCATGGACGCGAATCGCATGCGCGTGACCGAGGGAAGTTCGCCGAACAGCTCGCGGTATTCCGCCGCAAAGCGCGACGGGTGCCAGAAGCCCCAGCGCGCCGCCACGTCACCGACCGTGTCGCCGTGCCGCGCCTGGAGTTCGCTGCGCACGCGGTTGAGCCGCATGACGCGCAGGTAGGTCACCGGGCTCAGCTGAACCACGTTCTCGAACGCGTACTGCAATGCGCGGCGTGACGCGCCGGTGGCCACGCACAGGTCCGGCACCGAGATGGGCTCGTCCGCATGGCTGCGCATGTACTCCCGCGCGGTCGCCACGATCTGCCGGCGCGCGGCGGCGCCCGGAAGCAGGCCCGACTCGATGCAGTCCGGTGCGATGCTCTCGAGCACCGCGTCGGTGAGCGATTCCGCCAGCCGGTTGCGCAGCGCCCCATCGGCAAGGGTCGCGGGCCGGTCACGCACCAGCGACATGGCGCTGTCGACCAGCAGGGCCAGCGCGTCCCGGTGCATCGTCGACCGGCTGATGAGCGACGGGCCGGGCAGGTTCAGCGGCAACTCCCGGCCGTGCAGGATGGCCGCGCGCCTGGCGAGCTCCGCCGTGTCGACGCAGACCCCGACCAGCGCCATGCCGGCGCCGGCAACCAGATCGAACTCGCGATCCGAGCTGAGGGCAAATACGCGGCCCTCGCCAATCTCATGCCCGCAGTACCAGCCCGCCACTTGGGTGGCCAACGTCAGCGCCACGGAGATGGTGTTCGCGCGCGGACGCCCGCCCTGCAGCACGGCCTGGTTGGATTGTTCGCGGAAGATCTGCACCGGTCCGATATGGAACTCTTCCAGGCAGCCCTCGTAGCGCCCAGCCGAGAGCTGTTCATAGTGCTGATCCCACGCGCTCAGGCTGGCGGCATGCTCCCCGGCGTCGCGCGTCAGGGTCCTGGCGTAGCGGATTGCGGCGGCCTTGGCCGGTGCATCGGGAGGCAATTGCTGCGCGGGCATTGTTCTGGAGGGCCTGTTCACACTGCTAACAGAGATCGCGGGTGAACAAGCCTTGTGGCCTGCTCACTGCATGGCGAATGCTAGGTCACCGAAAGTACTCACACAACCCGCTCTTGTGCATCACTTTCGCCGGCATGGCAATCAGTGCGGATGGAATCCGGATTGACCCTGAACTCCTGGCCTCGCGCGAATTTCCTTGACTGAAATCAAGATTCTTGAAGTTGGCGCCGCCGGGCAACTCAAACGAAAACATTCATCCTTAGGATCACGCCCGGTCACCGCAAATCTGGATGATCGTTCATTAAACCAATATCAAGGAGTACAAGAATGACTGTGATGTTCACCCGTATCGGCACCCCGCACGCTGGCCACCAGCAGGACGCAATGGTCTACGCCAAGAAGCGCTGCGAAGCCGTCAACCAGGTCTATGCCCTGCATGCCCAGGTCTACGCGCGCTTTGGCGGTCCTGCCGGCCAGGTGGTGATGCTGGAAACCTTCGAGAACATGGCTGCCCTGGAAAAGCTGAAAATGGCCACGATGGACCCCGCCAACAACGCCAAGATTCCCGTCGCTCCGGAAGGCGTGTTCCAGTCGGTGGAAGAGCACATCTGGATCAAGCTGTAATCCGGCTCGTTTTTCCGGGAAGAAGAACAAACCCTTCCTAAAGGGTGTTTCCAATCGGCAGTTCGATGATTCGACTGCCGATTATTTTTTGTCCGCCGCGTGCTGGCTCAACCTGTGCACATCCAGGATGGTCACGCTGTTGCCTTGCAGTTCGATCAGCCCCAGCTTGCAGAACTCCCGGAAGTAGCGCGACAGGGTTTCCGGCGTCAGGTTCAACTGTGCGGCCATCAGGTGCTTGTGCAGAGAGAGTTGAACGCGGCTCACGCCTGTGCCATTGGGCGGCACCAGCCGCAACAGGTAGCTGGCCAGCCTCGCACCCGGCGGGTGCATGAAGAACTCGTCGATATCGGAGGCCGCCTGATGCAGTCGACCTGCCAGGCTGCAAAGCAGGCGCAAGGTCAGCTGCGGGTCGGCGTGCAGCAACGCCAGCACGGTGGCCTTGGGCACATAGACCAGCGCGGAATCCTCGAGCGCGATGGCCGTCGTGTTGTGCGCGAGGTCGCGCAGCAGCGTGGCGTCGCCAAAGCCGCCGCCGGCCTCGACCACCCGCAGCGGCTTTTCAACGCCCTGGCCGGTGAACAGCGACTGGCGGACACGGCCGTAGGCAATGATGTAGCTGCCGCAACAGGGGTCTCCCTTGCGGAAGATGACTTCTCGTTTCTGCACGCGCAGCACGCGCGCCTCATGGGCCAGCTTGGCGAGCACGTCTTCGTCCAGCCCCTGGAAGAAGGGCATGTTCTGGATCAGGCGCGCGATTTGCGCAATCTGCATTTTGGGAATTGAAGTGGGGGCGTTTGCGAATCGCATCGGCATCGGACCGTCCGCCGCTGCCGCGTGCAACATGAATCGTTGCGCGGCCCTGGACGCCGAGTGGCAACGCGCGCATCAACGGGCGGGTCAGGCCGGGAATGCGGCGCGAACCTTCAAGCTGCGACGGGGAATGCGCGACTGCCGTTTCCCCGGCTTCAACCGACATGCGGACGGGTCCGCGGCAATGGTTACCCAGTTCATTCTTGTGCCTCCTTGTTTGTTCGCCGCCTCGAAGGCGGTCTCTTGCGACGCCGTGCCCTGGCCACCGGCCGCCTCGCGTCCACACAGCGACGAGAACGGGATGATCGGCCGCGCCATTCTCCAATCTTCGCACGCACGGTTCCTGCAACTTGCGCTGCGCCCGCAGGCCGCCGAGGCCGGACACGGGCGCGCGGGCGCCGTTGCAGCAATCAGGCGCGCGGACGGTTGTCGATCACGCGGCGCGCCTTGCCGGTCTGGGTGCGCTCGATCGAATCCGGCGCCTGCACCGTCACGCGGGTGCTGATGCCGACCATCGTCTTGATGCGCTGCTGCAGCCAGCGGGCGGTCTCGGCCACTTCGCCGGACGGCATGTCGGCCGCGCCCGGCTGCAGTTCCGCCAGCACCTCGACCTCGTCGAGCAGGCCCTGGCGCGTGACGATCATCTGGTAGAGCGACGACAGCTTGCCGTGCTTGAGCACCAGCTCCTCGATCTGCGTCGGGAACACGTTGACGCCGCGGATGATGAGCATGTCGTCCGAACGGCCGACGATCTTGCCGATGCGCCGGAAGGCGCGCGACGTCGGCGGCATCAGCCGTGTGAGGTCGCGCGTGCGGTAGCGGATCACCGGGAAGGCCTCCTTGGTCAGCGAGGTGAAGACCAGTTCGCCCTCCTCGCCATCGGGCAGCACTTCGCCAGTCTCGGGATCGATCACCTCCGGGTAGAAATGGTCCTCCCAGATCACCGGCCCGTCCTTCGACTCGACGCACTCGCTGGCCACGCCCGGCCCCATGACTTCGGAGAGCCCGTAGATGTCCACCGCGTCGATGCCGGCCTGAACCTCGATGTCGCGGCGCATGCCTTCGGTCCATGGCTCGGCGCCGAAGATGCCGATCTTCAGGGAGCTCTCGCGCGGGTCGATGCCCTGGCGCGCGAACTCCTCCAGGATCACCTGCATGTACGACGGCGTGACCATGATGAGGCGCGGCTTGAAGTCCTGGATCAGTTGCACCTGCTTCTCGGTCTGTCCGCCGCTCATGGGGATCACCGTGCAGCCCAGTCGCTCGGCGCCGTAGTGCGCACCCAGCCCGCCCGTGAACAGGCCGTAGCCATAGGCGATGTGCATCGCGTCGCCGGCACGTCCGCCCGCGGCGCGAATGGATCGCGCCACCAGGTCGGCCCAATTGCTGATGTCATTCATCGTGTAGCCCACCACCGTCGGCTTGCCCGTGGTGCCCGACGACGCATGGATGCGCGAGACCTGGCTTTGCGGCACCGCGAACAACCCGAAGGGATAGTTGTCGCGCAGGTCCTTCTTGGTCGTGAAGGGAAACTTGCCCAGGTCTGCCAGCGTCTTCAGGTCGTCGGGGTGGACGCCCTTGGCATCGAAGGCCTGGCGGTAGTGCGGCACGTTGTCGTAGACGTTCTGCAGCGTGGCCTTGAGGCGCTTCAATTGCAGGGCGGCGATCTCGTCGCGGCTGGCGCGCTCGATCGGGTCGAGCAGATCGGTGGGAGTGGTGTGCACGGTCATGGTTCTTGTATCTCGTCGAATGGGTGGGGTCGCTTGTCTGGCGCGGATGCGTTGCCGGGCCCACGCGCGCACGCGGACGGGCCCCGGCAACAGGCTTCAGTTGTGGGCGTGTTCCTGGTCGAAGTCGATGACCAGCTTGTCGGTGACCGGATAGCTCTGGCAGCACAGGACGAAGCCGCGCGCCACCTCGTAGTCCTCGAGTGCGAAGTTGATGTCCATGTCGACTTCGCCCTGCACCACCTTCGCGCGGCAGGTGGAGCACACGCCGCCCTTGCACGAGTACGGCATCTCCAGCCCGGCCTTGATGCCGGCGTCGACCAGGTTGTCGGTGTTCTTGCGCATGAAGAAGCTGCGCCGCGTGCCGTCGACCACGACCTCCACTTCGCACTGGTCGCTGCCTTCGACCGGGGCACGCGTCATGCGCAGCTTGCCGTCCTTCGGGGCGCTGCCGAACAGCTCGACCTTGATGCGCGACTTGTCGACACCATGGTCCTGCAGGGCCTGCGAGGTGGCCAGCATCATGTCTTCCGGGCCGCATATGAAGGCAGCGTCGATGCCGGCCGGGTCGATCCAGTGCGTGAGCAGCTGGCTGCACTTCTCATGGTCGATGCGGCCGTTGAACAGCGGAATGTCCTGCGACTCGCGGCTCATGATCCAGACCAGGTTGAAACGGCCGAGGTAGCTGTCCTTCAGGTCCTCGAGTTCTTCCTTGAACATCACGCCGCTCGACGAGCGGTTGCCGTAGACGAGCGTCACGCTGGTCTCCGGTTCGGCCAGCAAGGTGGTCTTGATGATGGAGAGCACCGGCGTGATGCCGCTGCCGGATGCGAAGGCCACGACATGCCGCTGAGCATCGGGCTGCAGCGCCATGTGGAAGTGGCCCTGCGGCGGCATGACTTCAATGGCGCTGCCCGGCCGCAGGTTCTCCGCCGCCCAGTTGGAGAACGCACCGCCCGACACGCGCTTGATGGCCACCCGCAGGCGCCGGTCCTGCACGGCCGAGCAGATCGAATACGAGCGGCGCAGCTCTTCACCGTCGAGCCGCGTGCGCAGCGTGAGGTACTGGCCCTGCACGTACGAGAAAGTGTCGTCCAGGTGCTCCGGCACGGCGAAGGTCACGGCCACTGCGTCGCGGGTCGCCTGCTCGACGTGGCTGACCTGGAGGGAATGGAATTGAGGGGTCATCAGTGCGCCTTGAAATAGTCGAAGGGTTCCAGGCAGTCGTTGCACTGGTAGAGCGCCTTGCAGGCGGTCGAGCCGAATTGCGACAACAGGCGCGTCTTGCGCGAGTTGCATTGCGGGCACGGCACGACGACGCGCCGGGCCAGCAACGCGCTGATGTCGATGGCCTGCGTGCCATCGGCCGCAGCGGCGTGCGCCACCGGCGGCGCGATGCCATAGGCGTGCAGTGCGTCGCGGCCCTTGGCGCTCATCCAGTCCGTGGTCCATGCGGGTGCGAGCTGCGTACGCACCTGCACGCGCTCCACGCCGCGCGCCTGCACGGCATCGCGGATCGACTGGGCGATGACCTCGGTGGCCGGGCAGCCCGAGTAGGTCGGCGTCACGGTGACGACCAGCGAACCATCCTTCCATTCGACATCGCGTATCAGCCCAAGATCGACCACCGAGACCACAGGCACTTCCGGGTCCATCACCTCGCCGAGCCAGGCCAGCACCGAGTCGCGCGAGACCTGTTCCTGCGGCGCCGCCATCACGGCGCTCACCACTGGGCTCCCGGATAGGTGCGCTGCACGAACTGCAGATCGGTCAGCAGATGACCCAGATGCTCCGTGTGCACGCCACGCTTGCCGCCGCGCTGATGGCCGATGTAGCCGGGCATCGCAAGAGTCGCACGGCTCAGCACGGCCTCGACACTCGCGCGCCAAGGTGCGGCGAGCGAAGGCGCCGCCGGCGCCACGCCCGCTGCGGCGCAGGCCTCGTCCACCGCATCGGACTCGAACCATTCGTTGGCATACGGCCAGAGCAGTTCCACCGCCGCCTGCATGCGGGCATGGCTTTCCGGCGTGCCGCGACCCAGCGCGATCATCAAGCCGGCGCTGCGTTCGAAGTGATAGCGCACCTCCTTCACCGACTTCTGCGCGATCTCCGCGATGCGCGCGTCGCTCGACCCGGCCAGTCCGGCCAGCGCATGCATGTGCCAGGCATCGAACAGGAACTGCCGCGCCACCGTGTTGCCATAGTGGCCGTTGGGTTGCTCCACCAGCAGCAGGTTGCGGAATTCATTGCCGTCGCGGAAATAGGCGAGCGCGTCCTCGTCGCGGCCCAGCCCCTCTTCCTCGCCCGCCAGCGTCAGCCACATGCGCGCCTGCCCCAGCAGGTCGAGCGCCACGTTGGTCAGCGCGAGGTCTTCCTCCAACGCCGGCCCATGGCCGCACCAGGCCGCCAGTTGCTGCGACAGCACGAGGCAGTTGTCGCCCATGCGCAGCAGGTATTCGAGTTTGGTGTTCATGCGCCGGCCGTCAGATGTGTTCCACACCGTCGGGCATGGGGAAGAAGGTCGGATGCCGGTACACCTTGCTTTGCGCCGCATCGAACAGCGCTTCCTTGTCGCCGGGGCTGCTGGCCAGCACGTCGGCCGCATGCACGACCCAGATGCTCACGCCTTCGTTGCGCCGCGTGTAGACGTCGCGGGCATGCTGAACGGCGCTGGCGCCATCGACCGCATGCAGGCTGCCCACATGCTTGTGCGCGAGGCCGTGCTGGCTGCGAATGAAGATTTCCCAGAGGGGCCATTCGCGTCGGGTTTTCTGTTCGGAGCTCATGTCATGCCACCTTCAGTTCATCGGGTTGTTCCTGCTGGTCCGCGTAGGCCTGCATCGCCTCGCGGAACCATGCGCCTTCGTTCCATGCCTTGTTGCGAGCGGCCAGGCGCTCCTGGTTGCACGGACCCTTGCCGCGCACCACGTTGAAGAAGTCTTCCCAGTCGATCGGGCCGTAGTCGTAGTGGCCGCGTTCCTCGTTCCACTTCAGGTCGGCATCGGGAATGGTCAGGCCGAGGAACTCGGCCTGCGGCACGGTCTGGTCGATGAACTTCTGGCGCAGCGCGTCGTTGGTCTGCGACTTGATCTTCCAGGCCATCGACTGCGCGCTGTTCACGGACTGGTCGTCCGCCGGGCCGTGCATCGCGATGGAAGGCCACCACCAGCGGTTCAGCGCATCCTGTGCCATCGCCTTCTGCGCCGCCGTGCCGCGGCACAGCGTGTGCATGATCTCGAAGCCCTGGCGCTGGTGGAAGGACTCCTCCTTGCACACCCGCACCATCGCGCGGGCATACGGTCCGTAGGAGCAGCGGCAGATCGGCACCTGGTTGACGATGGCCGAGCCATCGACCAGCCAGCCAATGGCGCCGATGTCGGCCCAGGTCAGCGTGGGGTAGTTGAAGATGCTCGAGTACTTGGCCTTGCCCGACAGCAGGTCGAGGTAGGTCTGGTCGCGTGTCACGCCCAGCGTCTCGACCGCGCTGTAGAGGTAGAGGCCGTGACCAGCTTCGTCCTGCACCTTGGCCATGAGGATGGCCTTGCGCTGGAGCGTCGGGGCCCGCGAGATCCAGTTGGCCTCGGGCAGCATGCCGACGTATTCGGAATGCGCGTGCTGCGATATCTGGCGGATGAGCGTCTTGCGGTAGCCCTCGGGCATCCAGTCCTTGGGCTCGACCTTGATGCTGGCGTCGATCCGCTCCTGAAATGCGCGCTCCTGCGGCGACATTTCCTCCAGCGTCCTGACTGCCTGTGCACCCGTCTCGACGAGTTGTGCGTACATGCCTGTCTCCATTCATCGTGTCGTTGATATGCCCACCCCCGAATGCGCCTGCGGCGCCTCCCCCCTCAAGGGGGCGCACCCGGCGGCCCGGCAAAGCCGGTTCCGCGGGTGCCCACGAACGGGCTTCGCGGTGCTCGCCGGTTTCATGCGTCGCGGGTGCGCGCAGCGAAATGGCCAACTGAAATGAATGGTAGTGATACAAATGGACTCATACAATCGAAGGCTGTGTATCACTTCAGGAGCACGCCATGCCTCCCGCAAAGCTCGAAGCACAGATTTCCCCCCGCGTCGCGAAGCTGCGCCGAGGGCTGGTCATGCGCTCCAACTCCGTGTTGATCACCATCTACGGCGATGCGATCGCGCCCCGTCGGCAATCGGTCTGGCTGGGCAACCTGATCGCGCTGTCCGAGCCTTTCGGCATCTCGTCGCGGCTGGTGCGAACCAGTGCATTCCGGCTCACCGCGGACGACTGGTTCACCGCCACGCGCATCGGGCGCCGCAGCTACTACGGCCTGTCGGACATCGGCCTGCAGCGCGTGCGGCATGCCGATCGGCGCATCTACGAATTCAACCTGCCGACATGGGACGGCCGCTGGACGCTGGTGCTGCTGGAAACTGGCATGCGCGCCAGCATGCGCCAGCACCTGAAGCGCGAACTGCTGTGGGAGAGCTTTGGCCAGCTCTCGCCCGGCATCTTTGCGCACCCGCATGTGGACCATCAATCACTGCAGGAAATACTGCGCGCCGCCAAGGCGGAAGACCGGGTCGCCGTACTCAGTGCGCAAAGCCTCGACGACTACGGCCGCAAGCCGCTGCAAGCCCTCATGCACGACACCTTCAAGCTTTCGAAGGTCGACCAGGCATGGCAACAGTTCATTGCCCGTTTCGAGCCGGCCGTGGCGTTGCTGGACGCATTGACCCAGGCTGAAGCCTTCTTCCTGCGCACCCTGCTGATCCACGAATACCGCCGCGTGTTGCTGCGCGACCCCAACCTGCCGGCCGCCCTGCTACCGGCCGATTGGCCCGGCCTGCGCGCACGCGAGCTGTGCGAGTTGCTCTACCGCGGCTTGCTGGCGGGCAGCGAGCAGTTCCTGTGCGCCCACCTGGAAACCACCGACGGCCCCCTCATCAAGACGCCGAAAGAAATCAGCCGGCGTCTGTCGCGGGCTTGACCATGGGCGTGGGCGCGAGATGGCGCCGCTGGTCGTAGGTCGGCTGCGGCGGCAGGTCCTTCAGGTGCGCCGCATCGGCCCACTCGAGGATCTCGATGCGCGTCGGTTGCGAGGCATCGGCCAGCCGGATGCGGTTGACCCCGGCGTTCGGAATCTCGCTCTGCCGGGGCCCGCTCAGGCTCATGCCCTTGGCCGTGCGCCACACCATGTCGAGCACGCCGCCATGCGTCACGACCAGCACGTTCTGACTGCCGTAGGTCGTCGCGATACGGCCCAGCGCCTCCATGATGCGCGCATGGAAGGCAAGGGCCGATTCGCCCTCGGGCATCGCATTCTCCTCGCGGAATTCGAGCCACTGCTCCCAGGCACGCGGATGCAGCGCGCGGATCTCGTCGGCGCGCAGCCCCTCGGCCACGCCGAAGTGCTGCTCGCGCAAGCCGACAGTGGTCACGATCGGCAGCTTGAGCTGCTGCGCCGCCGGCGTCGCCGTCTGCTGCGCGCGCATCAGGTCGCTGCTGATCACCTTCTGGATCGGCTCCCCGGCCAGCCGCAGCCCGAGCCGGCGGGCCTGCTCATGGCCCATGTCGTTGAGTGGCACATCGACGTGGCCCTGGAAGCGCAGCTCGCGGTTCCAGTCGGTCTCGCCGTGACGGATCAGGATCAGGTTGGTAGAAATTTGCATAGTGCGTACTCGCATTGTCCCATTCGCACGCTTCAAACCTGTGTCGATGCCAGAATCGTTGGCAACCTCGCATTGCCATTCCTGCCAACCCCCTCGACATGCCTCAACTCGTCCTGCTTCCCGGCCTCGCCTGCGACGACCGCCTGTGGCAAGACCAGTGGCCCGCGCTCCCCAGCCACATGGCGCCGGCGGTGAGCGACGCCCACATGCGCTTCGCGACGATCGAGGAAATGGCGCGCGACGTACTGGAAGCGCACGAAGGCCCGTTGGTGCTTTGCGGCGCCTCGATGGGCGGCATGATCGCGATGGAAGCCGCGCGCCAGGCGCCAGAACGCATCCAGGGCTTGGCGCTCCTCGGCACCAATCCACGCCCTGAAACACCCGACATGCGCGCACTGCGCGAGGCCGCGATCGAGCTGTTCCAGCGCGGCGACGTGCGCAGCGTGATCGAGCCCAACGTGATGTTCGCGTTCCACCCCACGCAAGCCGCCGACAAGGAGATGGTGGCTCGCTACCTGCACATGATGCTGGACGCCGGCGCGCAGCAGTTGATCAACCAGAACCGCGCCCTGATGAAGCGCCCCGACGCGCGCGAGCAATTGCCCCGGCTGCGTTGCCCGGTGCTGGTGATGTGCGGCGACGCCGACCGCCTGACACCACCCGACTGCTCGCGCGAGATAGCGGCACTGGCGCCCGGTGCCGAGCTTGTGTGGTTGCCGGACTGCGGCCACATGCTGACCATGGAAAAGCCGGCGCTCGTCAACGCATCGCTGGGCGCCTGGCTGGACCGGCTCGTCGACTGATACGGCCCGCAATCAAACACATCACTGCGTCGGATCGGCCCGCCTGGCTACAGCACTGTCTGCGGCACTTAACTTGGCCAGACGCAAAAAAGGCTCCCAAGGGAGCCTTTTTTATTCAAAGCAGCGAGTGCTTAGTAGCCGCCGCGGCTGTTGCCGCCGCCGTAGCCACCACCGCCGCTGCCGCCACCACCGTAGCCGCCGCCACCACCGCTGCGGCCACCGCCGCCGCCGCCGTAACCGCCGCCGCCACCGCCGTAACCGCCGCCGCCGCCACCACTACGGCCGCCGCCGCCACCGAAACCACCCGAGGGGCGCGGTTCCATCGGGCGAGCTTCGTTCACCGTCAGGCTACGGCCTTCGAGTGCGTGGCCGTTCATGCCTTCGATGGCTGCGAGCGCTTCCGCATCGCTGCCCATCTCGACAAAGCCGAAACCCTTGGAGCGACCGGTGTCGCGTTCCATCATGACCTTGGCGCTGGCGACAGCACCGTACTGGCCGAAGGCCTGTTCCAGGTCGTTGTCACGGATCGAATAGGCAAGATTGCCCACGTACAGTTTTTTGCCCATTTTTTGGACTCCTCAAATAACAAGAAACAAAAGCGATGGAGTCCCAGAATCACAACAAACAAAACCCGCTGTGGCGCGAAACCAACCTATCACCGTTTGCCAACCCGCAGCAAGGTGCGGGAAAGCTGCGGCATTATGTGCCAAAGCGCGTCCTTGTGCGGGAAAAAGAAAAATAGTTCACATTGTTTCAACATGCGGCACGAATTGCGATGCCCTCTCCGGCCAGCTTTTCGCGGATGCTTCTTGCGAATTTCAGGGCGTGGGGCCCGTCGCCGTGCAGGCAGACGGTCTGGGCATTCACTGCCACCAGGCTGCCATCGATGGCCCGCACGCTGTGGTCTCGTACCAACGAAATGGCCTGGGCCATTGCCAGGGCATCGTCCTCGATCAGCGCGCCGGGCAGCTTCCGGCTGACCAGGCTGCCGTCGGCGTTGTAGCCGCGGTCGGCAAATACCTCTTCCACCGGCTGCAGGCCGGCCCGACGGGCCGCAGCGATCATTCCGCTGCCGGCGAGGCCGAAGAACCGCAGTGACGGATCGAAGCGCCTGACCGCCTCGCACAGCGCATCCGCCAATGCCGGATCCTTCGCCGCCTGGTTGTAGAGCGCGCCATGCGGCTTGACGTGCGCCAACGTGGCACCCTCCGCCCTCGCGATCGCCGCCAGCGCGCCGATCTGGTAAAGCGTGCCGGCGATGATGTCGTCGGCGGGCAGGTTCATCTCGCTGCGCCCGAAGTTCTCGCGATCCGGATAGCTCGGATGCGCGCCGATGGCCACGCCATTCTTCAGCGCCCAGCGCACGCATTGACGCATGGTCGTGGCGTCGCCCGCGTGCCAGCCGCAAGCGATGTTGGCCGAACTTACCAGCGCCATCAGCGCTTCGTCGTTGTCGCAGCCTTCGCCCAGGTCGGCATTCAGATCGATGGACATTTCGCTCACCCCGAGATTCGTTGCACATGCGTGCGCCGCAGAAGGATTCGCACCTTTTCAGTCTACGTCTGCAAGGGCCAATCGGCCGCCAGGAGGCCTTGCGCGACTTGCCGCAGATAGAGCTGCTGAGCGTCCCAGGCGGCCCGCGCGCCCGCGGCATCTGTCTCGACCAGCCGCAAGCGCGCATTGAGCGGCGCCTGCGCAAGCTTCCAGAGGTCGGCGCGGATGACCACGCCGATGCGTGGATAGCCGCCGGTGGTCTGCGCATCGCCCATGAGGATGATCGGCTGGCCGGCCGGCGGTACCTGGATCGTGCCAGGGATGACGGCCGATGAAAGCATGTCGGCCTGGCGCCGGCGCTTCAGCTCGGTGCCCGCCAGTCGACTGCCCATGCGGTTGCTCTGGGTCGTGATGCGCCACTCCCCGCTCCACAACGCCGCCCGCGCCGCCACCAGGAACTGCTCGTACTCCGGGCCCTGCATGACACGCAGGGTGATGGGTTCCGTGCCGCCCTCGCCGGCCGCCCACGCGGGCGGGCGCAGGCCGAACGGCCGACGGGTCCGCCGGGCATCATCCAGCGCGGAAGCGCCCACGGCGAGTTCGTCGTTCTTGCGCAACGCCCGCCCTTCGAAGCCGCCGAAGCCGGCCTTCAGGTCGGTGCTGCGCGATCCCAGCACCAAGGGCACGTCGATGCCACCCGCCACCGCCAGCCAGGTGCGCAGGCCAGCCTTGCCGCCCGACGCATTCGCGCCGCCCAGCCGGAGCGTCTGCCCGGCCTCGACCGGCACGCTCCAGCAGGGCCACAGCGGCCGGCCATCCAGGCGTGCGGAAAAATCGTCGCCGGCCAAGGCGATGCGCGTGGGGGATTCGAAGCGAAATTCGCAGTTGCCCAGGGTGATTTCAACGCCGGCCGCGCCGTCGGGGTTGCCGACCAGCCGATTCGCCAGGGTCAGCGCCAGCGTGTCCAGGGCGCCGCCCGGACAAATGCCGAGTTGGCGATGGCCGCGCCGCCCCAGGTCCTGCACCGATGCGAGGATGCCAGGGCGCAGGACGGTGATCACGTCCGCACGCTTTCCGCGACGAAGCGCACGCGGTCGCCGTGGCGCAGCAGCGTCGGCTCCTTGGCAGTCGGATCGAACAATTCCAGCGGAGTGCGTCCGATGAGGTTCCAGCCACCCGGCGAGGCCACCGGGTAGATGCCCGTCTGCTCGCCGCCGATGCCGACCGATCGAGCCGGCACCGAGGTACGCGGTTCGGCGCGGCGCGGCGTTGCGAGCTCGGGCGGCAAGCCGCCCATGAAGGCAAAGCCCGGGAGAAACCCGAGCAGGTAGACGACATACTCGCCGGCGCAATGGCGTCGCACCACTTCGTCGGGCGCGAGCCCGCAATGGGCTGCGACATCGCCCAGGTCCGGCCCCTCGTCACCGCCATAGGCGACCGGAACCTCCACTTCGCGCGAAGCGATGGCGCCGGCCTTGAGCTTGGGCCAAGTCGTCAGCACGCGCTCGCCCAGGGCCTCCGCATCGGCGAGCGCCGGGTCAAACATCAAGGTGAGGTTGTTCATGCCCGGCAGCACTTCGTCGACACCGGGCCACTGCGCCGCTTCCGCCGCCAGCGCCCAGATCCTCTGCTGCACCGCCAGCTGCGCAGGGGCCGGCAGTTCGCACAGCAAGGCGGCATCGCCGAGCGAGTGGAGCCGGGGCGGTGCGAGTTCGCTCATGCCAGGGGTGGCGGGCGCATCATTCGCGCCCCAGGGACCGGACCTTGGCCAACAGCTTCTTGCGCACGGCCGGCGACACGAACTTGTCGATCTCGCCGCCCAGCGTCGCGATCTCGCGCACGAAGGTGCTGGAGATGAACTGGTACTTGTCGCTGGGCGTCAGGAACACCGTTTCCACATTCGGCATGAGCGTGCGGTTCATTCCGGCCAGCTGGAACTCATAGTCGAAGTCGGTCACCGCGCGCAGGCCGCGCACCATGGCCTTGCCGTTGCGCGCGACCACGAAGTCGCGCAGCAGGCCCGAGAAGCTCTCGACCGTCACCAGTTCCTTGAAGGGCTCGACCACTTCGCGCACCATCGACATGCGCTCCTCCAGCGAGAACAGGGCCTTCTTGTGATGGCCCGCCGCCACCGCCACGATGACGTGCGAGAACAGTTGCGTGGCGCGACGCACCACGTCTTCGTGGCCGAGGGTCATGGGATCGAAAGTCCCGGGGTATACGGCAATCACACTGGACATTTTCTTTGTTCTCCTCCGCCGCCGGACTGTTCGATTTCTGGTCGGGCGGATTATGCCGCCGCAGGGGCCGATCGGCGCAGCAGATGCGCATGCACCGCACCGGCCTTCAGGTAGCGGAAGCCGACCAGGCCCAGCGGCGCGAGTTCGTCGTCGGTCCAGCGCCGTGGCGCCTCGAGGTACACCGCGCCGTCGACATGGACCGCCCGGGCCGCGGCACGCAACGCGGGCTCGTACAGCGCGGCCTGCTCGAAAGGCGGATCGAGGAACACCGCGTGCAGGCTCCCCGCCGGCGCGCGTTCGACCGCGGTCACGCCATTGCCGCGCTCGACGCGCAAGGCCGGGGCGTCGAGCTTGCCCTTGATGGCCTGCAGTTGCGCCACCAGGTCGGCGTCCTGCTCGCAGAGGATGACGCTGCCGGCGCCGCGCGATGCCGCTTCGAGCCCCAGGGCGCCGGTGCCCGCGAAGGCGTCGATGCAATGCCAGCCCGGCAAGTCGCCGCCGCCCGCGCCGGCCAGGCTGGCGAGCCAGTTGAACAGCGTCTCGCGCACGCGGTCGGGCGTGGGACGCAGGCCGGGCTTGTCCGCCACGGCGAGGCGCGTGCGCTTCCATTGGCCGCCGATGATGCGGATCTGGCGCGGCAGGGGCGCCTTGTGGCGCGGCGTCTTCGCTGCGGGCTTGGCAGGCTTGGCGGAGGGCTTGGCGCTGGCCTTGGGTGCGGTTTCTTTCCTCATCGGGCCGAGCTTAACCGCGGCCACGCGTGGCGACGTTTCGTCATTCCTTGGCGCCAAGAACGACCGTCACCATCCGGTCCGGGTGCAGCTTGCGCTGGAAGGCGGCCTTGACGTCGGCAGCGGTGATGGCATTCATGCGCGCCGTCCAGGTGTCGAGGTAGTCCAGCGGCAAGCCGTACCAGGCGATGTTGGCGACGTTGCCGAGCAGTTTGCGGTTGCTGTCCAGCAGCAGCGGAAAGCCGCCGATCAGGTTGTCCTTCGCGGCCTTGAGTTCGGCCTCGGTCGGGCCGTCGGCAACGAACCTGGCGAGCACTTCGCGCGACAGCTTCGTCGCCTCGGCGGCCTGGTCGGGCCGGGTCTGGAAGCCGATGCGGAACGCACCCGCATGCAGGCCCGGCGCAAAGCCGCTGTAGATGCTGTAGGCCAGGCCGCGCTTCTCGCGCACCTGCTCGGTAAGGCGCGACACGAAGCCGCCGCCGCCCAGGATGTAGTTGCCGAGGTTCAGTGCGAAGTGGTCCGGGTCGCTGCGTGGGTAGCCCGGCTCGCCGATGTAGACATGCGCCTGCGCGGCGTCGAAGGGAATGCGCTCCTCCTTCGCCGCCGTGAGCGGCATCACCTCCGGCACCGTCGGCAGCGCCGCGCATCCCGCTGGCTGCGCGGGCAGGCGCGACAGCAGCGTCATCGCGATGGATTCCGCCTGCGGCCGCGTGACCGCGCCAACGATGCTCAGCTTGGCGCGGCAAGGCACGATGAGTTCCGCGTAACGCGTGCGCATCGCCGCCGTGTCGATGCGCGCCAAGGTCTCCTCGGTCACCTCCGCGCCGAAAGGATGGCTGCCGTAGACCGCCTGCGAGAAGGCGCGCGAAGCGATCGTGTCGGGCTTGGTGTTGGCCTCCTTGATCGCCGCGCCGATGCGTTCGCGCTCACGCTTCCAGATGTCTTCCGGGAACGAGGGCTCGCCGATCTCGCGCGCGGCCAGGGCCACGGCCTTGTCGAGCAGTGGCGGATCGGACAGCGTGCGCAGGCTGAAGCTGGTGCGTTCGGAGCCAGCGCCCGCATCGAAGCTGGCGCCCAGGTCGGCCCAGGCCTCGCCGAGCGCGTTCTGGTCCATCGCCTGCGGATACGGGCCGGAGCCCGGCGCCGCGCGCACACCCTTCTCGATCATGCCGGCCGACACGCTCGCCAGCCCGGCCTGCGCCGCCGGGTCACGCCGGCTGCCGGCATCGAAGTCGAGCTGCAGGTCGACGATCGGGAGCGATTCGACGCTCGCGAGCCAGACCTGCGCGCCATTGGGCAAGGTCCAGTGCTCGATCGGCACCGCCGCCTGCGCGTGGGTTGCGATCAGTGCCGCAGCGCCGGCCAGCAAGGCGCCTGCGGTGAGTCTTTGAAAAGCGAACATGGTGCGTGGCTTCTTTCAGCGCAGCTCGCCCGCGGGCGCGGGACGCGGGCGGCGATTCTTGTCGAGGGGCAGCGGCCGCAGGATGGCCACCGTGAGCTGGTCGTCGCCGAAGTACTTGCCGGCGACCGCCTGCACCTGATCGGCCGTGACCGCCTGCAGCCTGGCAATCATCCTGCTGCTCGAATCCAGCGGCAGTCGCTGGACCCAGTTGCTGCCCAGTTCGCGCGCCTGCGCCATGACCGAGTCGAGCTTGTAGGTCTCGCTCGCCACCCACTGCGTCTTGACGCGCGCGAGCTCGGCCGCGCCGACGCCCTCCTTGGCAACGCGGGCCACTTCCGCGCGCAAGGCGGCCTCGACCTGCTCCGGCGTCTTGCCGGGTGCCGGCACGCCTTCGAGCCCGAACAGTTGCGGACCCCGGCCGATGAAGCCCGAATACGAACCGGCGGAATCGGCCACGCGGTTCGGCCCTTGCGTCAGCGCACGGTCCAGCCGGGCGCCCGCGTAGCCGTCGAGCAGGGCCGAGAGCACCACCAGCGCCCAGGCATCGCTCTCGCCATCGAGGCTTTCGAGCTTGGGCGTACGGAACGCCAGCGACACGTACGACTGCTCGGCCGGCGCCTTGAACTCGACGCGCCGGATGCCGCGCTGTTCCGGCTCGACGCGAGGCTTCCGCTCCGGCACCGCGCGGGCCGGGATGCTGCCGTAGTATTTCTCGGCCAACTTGCGCACCTGCTCCACGTCGACATCGCCGGCCACCACGAGGGCCGCATTGGCCGGCACGTACCAGCGCTCGTGGAAGTTGCGCACGTCCTGGGGCGTCATCGCATCCAGGTCGCTCATCCAGCCGACCACCGGCCGGTGATAGGGTGACGCGATGAACACGGCCGCGTTCTGCTGCTCGCCGAGCAAGGAACGCGGCTGGTCTTCGGTGCGCATGCGGCGCTCCTCCTTGACCACCTCGATCTCACGCTTGAACTCGTCGTCGGGCCACTGGTTATGGGCGAAGCGGTCGGACTCCAGCCTCATCACATCTTCCAGCTTGCCCATGGGAATCTGTTGGTAGTAGCCGGTGTAGTCGCGCGTGGTGAAGGCGTTCTCGCGACCACCCAGCGCGGCGACGCGGCGCGAGAACTCGCCAGGCTTCAGGTCCTTCGTCCCCTTGAACATCATGTGTTCCAGCGCGTGGGCCACGCCCGAGGTGCCGTCGACCTCGTCCATGGCGCCGACGCGCACCCACACCATCTGCACGGCGGTGGGCGCTCGGCGGTCGGGCTGGACGATCAGCGCCATGCCGTTGGCCAGCGTGAACTGCTGCGCCTGCGTGGACCG
This sequence comes from Variovorax sp. dw_954, assembly GCF_018449755.1. NCBI lineage: Bacteria > Pseudomonadati > Pseudomonadota > Betaproteobacteria > Burkholderiales > Comamonadaceae > Variovorax > Variovorax sp. dw_954. The sequence goes on from NZ_JAAVVD010000006.1 coordinate 230,398, forward strand.
CGCGGCAGGTGTGGATGGGTTGGCGGGGGGTGGGTTTTGCGCAGCGGCGGGCGCGGACCAGAGCGCAACAAGCGCCGAGGCCAGCACCGCACCGAACGCAGCGCGGCGTGGCGAGGGGCGTTTCATAGAATGGGTCGATTGTAAAAACGCTGCGATGTTCAGTTTCTTCAAGAAAAAAAAGCCCGAGGATGAACTGCCCCCGGCATCCGAACCTTCTCCATCCCCCGCGCCGATGATGGCGCCGGGCACGGCGGAGCAGGAGGTGCCGGCGTTCCTGCGCGACTTGCCCGCTCCGGGCGACGTGGCATTCGATGCCCTCCGAGGGAGAGGTCCCGGCGCCGGCGGCACAGTATCGACGCCCGCATCGAAACCGCTAGCCGATGCGGCCATTGCGCCGGCACCAGCGGCTCCCACGCCCGCCGCAGCACCGTTCCTGCCGCCGCGCTGGACCAAGCCGCCGCCGGCCGCACCGCTCGCGTTCAAGCCGCCACCGCCTGTGCCCCCATCGGCCGCGGTGCCACCGGCTGCAGCCACCGACGTCCCCGCGTTCCTGCGCGACCTGCCGCCCGCGCCGACGCCCTCCACACCACCTGCGGATCAACGCAAGCCCTCGCCCTACCGCGCCGCACCGCCGCCGGAGGCACCCGGCGAACCGGAGCGCGCAGGCTGGCTCGCCAAGCTCAAGACCGGCCTCAAGAAGACCGGCACCGGCATCCAGGCTGTGTTCGTCAACGCGCAGATCGACGAAGACCTCTACGAGGAACTGGAGACCGCGCTGTTGATGGCGGACGCCGGCGTGAAGGCGACCGAGCAGATGCTCGAGGAATTGCGCCGTCGCGTCAAAAGCACCATCGCCACCGATGCCGCGCAGGTACGCGTGCTGCTGGCCGACGTGCTGACCGACCTGCTCAAGCCGTTGGAAAAGCAACTCGTCATCGGCGAACACACGCCCACCGTGATCATGGTGGCCGGCGTCAATGGCGCCGGCAAGACCACGTCCATCGGCAAGCTCACCAAGCACCTCGCGGACGAGGGCTGCGCGGTGCTGCTGGCCGCTGCCGACACCTTCCGCGCCGCGGCACGCGAGCAGTTGCTGGTCTGGGCCGACCGCAACACGGTCGAGATCGTGAGCAACGAAGGCGGCGATCCGTCCTCGGTGAGCTTCGACGCGGTGAAGGCTGGCAAGGCACGCGGCAAGGACGTGGTGCTGGTCGACACGGCCGGGCGACTGCCCACGCAGATCCACCTGATGGACGAATTGAAGAAGATCAAGCGCGTGGTCACCAAGGCCGACGCATCGGCGCCGCACGAGGTGCTGCTGGTCATCGACGGCAACACCGGCCAGAACGCGGTCGCGCAGGTCAAGGCCTTCGACGACGCGCTCGGCCTCACGGGGCTGATCGTGACCAAGCTCGACGGCACCGCCAAGGGCGGTGTGCTCGCCGCGATCGCGCGCGAGCGGCCGATCCCTGTGTACTTCGTCGGTGTCGGGGAGAAGCTGGAGGACCTGGAGACCTTCAGCGCGCGCGAGTTTGCGCAGGCGCTGCTCGGCTGAGTTCCGCTGCGCGACGCAAGCGGCTCGGGTACCAGCCCGTGAACCAGGCCGCGCCCGCCAGCGCGCCGACGGTGATGGCAACGCCCACCGCCAGCGGCACCTGTGGCAGCAGCGCCATGATGAGGTCCGCGCCCGTCATCAGCGCAAAGGCCAGTCCCCATACCGCCGTGAGGATCTGGTTCACCGCGAGGAACTTCGGTGAATCGTGGAATTCCTTCGGCGCCTGCTCCCGCGCATACTGCAGCGTGAAGGGCTGGCGAATCAGCATCGTGAACAACACGATCAGCAGCAGTCCGCCGTCGACCGCCAGCCGGACCTCCGGAATGCTCCAGGCCCCGCCGTTCAGCAGCACATGGACGCCGAGCCCGCCGAACAACAGCACCGTGCCGATCTCCAGCAGCTTCATCGCACGATGGCGAACGAAGTGGTCGCGCAGCAGCAGCGCCAGGGCCAAGGCAGCGGCGGAGAACAGCGAAACGGTGAGGGGCGCCGAACGTGACATCAGCGCGTAGAGGACGAAGGGTGCAAAGCTCAGAAGAATGCCCATGACGGTCTCCGAAGAATCTAGCGATGCGCCTGGCGCACGAACTGGCCCGGCACCCAGCTGCCATGGAACCCTGACGGCACCCGGTGCGGAAGCTGCACCGTCGCGACCGGCCCGTCGCCGATCGCCAAAGCGTTGAAGACGGCCAGTTCGCTGCGGTTCTGCGCGGCCCGCCATGCGACTGCGAGCAGCCAGCCATCGCCTTGCGCCGCATCCGCCGCGCGCGGCACGAACACCGGTTCTGAGAATCGGTCGCCCGCGGACAGCCAATGGAGGTTGCGCTTGCCGTTCGCCAGGTCGAAGTGCACCAGGCCCTCGTAGCCGGCGCCGCGCACGGCCTCGCGCTGGCAGGCGGCCCAGCCATGACGGTATGGCAGGCCCGAAAAGCGCTCGTCGAAGCGCGGGAATTCGGTCGCCAGGTCGTCCATCGGCGTCTGCGTGAAGCGATTGCTGTCGCCGGCCAGGTCGAAGGTCCAGCGGCACATGCGCGCGACGCTGCGGGCCGGATCGGTCGGGCGGCCGTCCGGATGGGGGAACAGCGGTGGCTCGTCGTAGCGCATCACGTCCGCCACGATGCGCTCGCCCTCCTCCCCTTCTTCCCAGGCATTCATGACGTGGAAGACATAGCCACTGTCGCCCTCGAACCAGCGCATCTGCCCGACCGGGGCGCCGCGCTTCAACACACCGACGCGGGCGCCAAGTTCAGGCTCCCAGGCGTAGGGTGGCCGGCCTTGCTGCATGCGTGCCATGCTGCCCGTGAGGGGCAGGATCGGGAACAGCAGGTGATGCTCGGTGACGGCGAAGTCGTGGACCATGCTGGCATACGGGGCCTCGAAACGCTCGAAGCGGGTGACGCGGCCGGCCGCGTCGATGCTGCCGTGACTCATGCCGGTGGTGAGCGGGCCGGTGGCGTTGTAGCCGAAGAAGAGGAGTTCTCCGGTGGCCGGGTCGGTCTTGGGATGGGCGGTGAAAGGACCGGCCAGGCCACCGCCCAGGTTCGTCTGGCCGCGCGACATCAGCGTGGCGGGGTCGATTTCCACCGGCAGGTGCGCCTCTTCCAGTGCGAAGAGGCGCCCGGCGTACCAGATCACATGGGTGTTGGCAGCGCCTTCGTCGGCGATGGTTTCGTTGCGGCTGCCGTCGAGGTTGCGGCCATAGGCATCGAAGAGCCGTCGGCCGGCAGCGCGCTCGGCTTGCCAATGCGCGGTGCGTACCCAGCGGTTCCTGTAGCTTGCCCTGCCGCCGTCCAGCGTGAAGGCGTGCAGCATGCCGTCGCCACCGAACAGATGGGCATTGGCGTCGGGAAATTGCGGGTTCGGCCCGTTGCGGTAGAGCGTGCCATCCAGGCCCTTGGGCAGTTCTCCCTGGACGGGCAGGAACGCAGCATCGCACTCGATCGCGAGGGGGCTGCCGTAGAGAGAGGGCGCGGTGGTGGGAGGCGTGTTCATCGAGGCTCCTCGAAGTCAATGTTTACGCTGTAAATATCTGAATTGAATCAGGCGGCGCAGGCCTCGTCAAGTAAAATTTACATCGTCAACATCAACGAGGAATGCATGCCGCCTCGCGCCGCCGCCACGCCCTACCACCACGGAGACCTCCGCGCCGCCATGCTCGAGGCAGCGCAACGAATCCTCGAGAGCGAGGGCATCGAGGGCCTGACGCTGCGGGCCGCCGCACGCGCCGCCGGTGTGTCGCACGCCGCACCCAAGAACCACTTCGGCGACTTGAGTGGATTGCTCAGCGAATTGGCGGCCATTGGCTTCCGCCGGTTCACGAGCGAGTTGAAGGCCGCGATGGAAAAGATGCCCGCAGGCTCCGCGGAAGAGCGGCTGGATGCGATGGGCGCCGCCTATGTCGGCTTTGCCAAGGCGCATCCCGGCATGTTCGTATTGATGTTCCGCGGCGAGCGACTCGACCTCCAGCGCCCCGCCCTGCGCCAGGCCGTCGACGAGGCGCAGGCCGCGCTGGCATCGTCGATGGCGGCCCGACTCGGCATCGACGATGCCGCAGCGGGCCATGGGTCCGTGACGCCCGGGCAAGGCGCCGCCATGGTGCGCGCCTGGTCGCTGGTGCACGGCTTCTCCATGTTGCTGATCGACGGGCGGCTGGACCGCGTGCTGGCGCAGATGCCGCCGGGGAGCGATTGGCGGACCCTGCTGGCGCGGACGTTTTCCGTGGGTTCCCATCCTCGCTGAAGCCGGGCTGCAATGGCATCATCGCCGGCGTACCGCACAGCGCGCCCATTGGAGACACGATGAACACAGCCCACGCGCCCTTGGCGGGCACCGAGCGCAAGCTCGACCGACTGCTCGCCCACTATGGCGAAAGCCATCGCAACCCCAGCAACGAGTTGATCCATTTCATTGCGATTCCGGCCATCCTGTTGAGCATCGTCGGGCTCTTGCATGCGCTGCACCCGTGGGTGGCTTATGCGTTCGTCGCAGCCAGCCTAGTCTACTACGCGATGCTGCGCTCGCCAGTGCTATGGGTCACGATGGCGGTGGCCACCGTGGCGGTGCTGGCGGCGGTGCGTGCGCTCGGGGAGCAGGTCGTGCCGGTCTGCGCGGCGGTGTTCGTAGTCGCCTGGATCTTCCAGTTCATCGGCCACAAGATCGAGGGCAGGAAGCCGTCGTTCTTCGAGGACATCCAGTACCTGTGGGTCGGACCGCTGTTCGTGGCGACGCGGCTCTACGCCAGTCTGGGGGTGCGCTGGTAGCGGACGGTGGCGGGCGGGCCGGGGCTCTTGGGCCGATGTGACTTTGCCGACTCGACTTGACCCCTCCGGGAGGCCAGTCGGCGGGGAAGCGGCCTTTGCGGCTGATGCCGCGGATCACTCGGCCAGGGTCAGTTCCTTGGGAAACGCGTAGCCGTTCTGGCGATTGAGGTAGCGCAGTTCAATGTCCCCGATGCGCATCACGTCGCCGTGACGCAGCGCGCGGTGCTGGACCTTGTGGCCGTTGACGAAAGTGCCGTTGCTGCTGGCGAGGTCAATCACCCAGGTGGTTCCGCCTTCGGTGCGCAGTTCGGCATGATGGCGGCTGACGCGCGGACGATCGATCTGGAGATCGTTGGCCGCGTCGCGGCCGATCAGGATGCGCTCATCGGTCAGTTCGATTTGTTTGGGCGAACTGGTTTTCGTCATCAACAGCAGGCGGGCCATGGCAGGGGTCTCGTGTAAATACCGGAGGCTTGGGGCAGACCGGGGAAATGTGCCCAAAGCGTTTAGTTAACTATAAGTAACATTTTAGCATTTAGTCCTTTTTGATACATCTGCACAACACTACTGTGTGCTTATGTATTTCTGCAGGAAGTCTCGGTCTTCCAACAAACTATCGGATCGATAGCGATAAGGGGGAACCCTATGCTTAGCACTCCCTCTAACCGAGTGCTAATATGTCCCGAATGAAAGGAGCTTCCTCAATGACAGCACTGTCTGGAGTCTCTGCCAAGTCGCTCGCGGTCGCGAACCCGTGGTCCGTCGTTCCGCCGCTCGGCAATCTCGACGCCTATATCTCGGTCGCCAATCGGCTGCCGCTGCTCACGCTCGACGAAGAGCAGGGCTACGCTCGCAAGCTGCGCGACAACAATGATCTGGAGGCCGCGGGCGCGCTGGTGCTGTCGCACTTGCGCCTTGTCGTCTCCATCTCCCGTCAATACCTCGGCTACGGCCTGCCGCATGGCGACCTGATCCAGGAAGGCAACGTCGGCCTGATGAAGGCCGTGAAGCGTTTCGACCCCGACCAGGGCGTGCGCCTAGTGAGCTACGCCATGCACTGGATCAAGGCCGAGATCCATGAGTACATCCTGAAGAACTGGCGCATGGTCAAGGTCGCGACGACCAAGGCCCAGCGCAAGCTGTTCTTCAATCTGCGGTCGATGAAGCAAGGCTTCAAGGCCGACGCCGCCGCCATCGATGCCGATACGCACCGCGAGACGCTGAGCTTCGACGAGGTCGGACAGGTCGCGGCCAAGCTGAACGTCAAGCGCGAGGAAGTGCTCGAGATGGAAACCCGCCTGTCGGGCGGCGACATCCTGCTCGACCCGAGCCCGTCCGACGACGGCGACGACGCCTTCGGCCCGATCGCCTATCTGGCGGACGCCACGCAGGAGCCGACCGCGCAGCTCGAGATGCGCGCACGCGACCGCCTGTCGAGCGACGGCATCTCCACCGCGCTCGAAGCGCTGGACGACCGCAGCCGCCGCATCGTGGAAGAGCGCTGGCTCAAGGTCAACGACGACGGCTCGGGCGGCATGACGCTGCACGAACTGGCCGCCGACTATGGCGTGAGCGCCGAGCGCATCCGCCAGATCGAAGTGGCTGCGATGAAGAAGATGAAGAAATCGCTGGCGAGCTTTGCCTGAAGACAAACCGAGCCCGTGGGCGCCTGCGGCGCCCCATCTCGACGAGCCCGGCCAAGCGCCGGGCTTTTTCTTGCGCGGCCCACCCTGAGCCCGCCTTCGCTCAGGATTTCAGCAAGGCCTGGATGTCCGACACCATCGGCGCCACACCCGCGCCATAGCGCGCATACAGGCGCAGGCGCCCCTGGGTGTCGTAGATATAGCTGGCAGCCGAATGATCCATTGAATAGCTCGTCGGCGTCTTGCCTTCGACCTTCTTGTAGTAGACCTTGAAGTCCTTCGCGATGGCCGCGAGTTGCTCGGGTGTCGGGATCAGTGCGACGAAGCCGGGGTCGAAGGCGCCCATGTAGGCCTTCATCACGGCGGGCGTGTCGCGCGCCGGGTCGACCGTGACGAACACGACCTGCAGCTTGTCGCCGTCCTTGCCGAGTTCCTGCTTGACCTGCGCCATTTCGGTCATGGTCGTCGGGCACACGTCGGGGCACTGCGCATAGCCGAAAAACAGGACGACGACCTTGCCCTTGAAGTCGGCCAGTGTCCGCTCCTTGCCGTCGGCGTCCGTGAGCTTGAAGTCCCTGGCATAGTCGGCGCCCGTGAGGTCAACCGCATTGAAATTGGGCTTGTTCTCGCTGCAGCCCGCGAGTCCGAGGCCCAGCGCGCCGGCGGCTGCCGTCCAGCCGGCGCCTGCGGCAATCCACTTGATGGCGTTTCTCTTGTTCATGTGCTCGAACTCGTTTCAGTTTTCATGGCGCCGCAACCGCGCCGAAACGCGCAAATCGAAGCCCGATCGAACCGGCTTTGCCGGGCCGTGGGGTACGCCCCGTGGGGAGCGCCACAGGCGCATTCGGGGCGGGTCATCCGATGTAATGGTCGACCAGCAGCGCCGCGAACAGCACGCTCAGGTGGATCAGCGAAAAACGGAAGGTCTTGCGCGCCAGCTGGTCCGAATAGTTGCGCCAGAGCGCGAACGCATAGCCGGTGAAGCCGATGCTCACGCCCACCGCCACGGCCAGGTACAACCAGCCGCTCATGCCGTAGATGAAGGGCATCAGGCAGGCGGCAAACAGGATGAAGGTATAGAGCAGGACCTGCAGCCGGGTGAACTCGTTGCCATGCGTGACCGGCAGCATCGGGAGCCCCGCCTTGCGATAGTCCTCGACGCGGTAGAGCGCCAGCGCCCAGAAATGCGGTGGCGTCCACAGGAAGATGATGAGGAACAGGATCAGCGCTTCCGGCCCGACGTCGCCGCGGATCGCGGCCCAGCCCAGCACCGGCGGCATCGCGCCGGAGGCGCCACCGATGACGATGTTCTGCGGCGTGAGCGGCTTCAGGATCACGGTGTAGATCACCGCGTAGCCCACGAAGGTGGCAAAGGTGAGCCACATGGTCAGCGGGTTCACCGTGAACCACAGCAGCGCCGAACCCGCGGCGCACAGGAAGGCCGAAAAGATGAGCGCCTGCCGGTCGCTCAACTGCCCGCGTGCGGTCGGTCGCCACGCGGTGCGTTTCATCTTCGCGTCGATGCCCTTCTCGACGAGGCAGTTGAACGCCGCTGCGGCGCCGGCCACAAGCCAGATGCCCGCACAGGCGAGCACGGCACGCTGCACCTCGACCCACCCTGGCACCCCCGGCACCGCCAGCACCATGCCGATGAAGGCGCAGAAGACGATGAGTTGCACCACGCGCGGCTTGGTCAGCGCGTAGAACTGGCGCAGCACGCTGGCGGTGCTGGTGGATCGTTGGACGGGTACGGGGGTGCTCATTCGATAACCTCAGCGCCGCGCGCTGCGGTGCGAGCGCCTTCGGGCGGCCGGGCGGCGCTCATTGGATAACCTTCGCGCTGCGCGCTGCGGTGCGAGCGCCTTCGGAGCGGCCGGGCGGCGCTCATTGGACAACCTCCGCGCCGCGCGCCGAGGTGCGAGCGACATCGGGCGGTCGGGCGCCATTCACAGGACCTCGCTGCTGCGCGCCGCGGTGGGAGCCTGCCTCAGGCGACCTGCTCCCGTATTGCGCGGGGTGCACCATGGCCGTGGCGCCCTGCGGCACGGCCACGGGAGCGCGTCGGCTTTCGCACAAGGACCAGACCAGTACCACGGCCAGCGCTGCCGCGCCGCCGGTGTGAAGCAGGGCCGCCAGCAGCGGCCAGCCGAGCAGGACGTTGCCGAGGCCGGTGGCGAGTTGAAGCAACGCCAGCCCGGCCAGCCAGTTCGACTGCGCGCGCAGCGTCGGCACGGCGCGCAGGCGCCACGCGAGCGCACCGATCGCGGTGAAGACGGCGTAGGCCATCAGCCGATGCACGTAGTGGATCGCGGTCAGCGCCGAAAAATCGACCGGGTTGCCCTCGGAGGTGAGACCCAGCGAACGCCAGATCTCGAAGCCCTGTGCGAAGTTCATCGGCGGCCACCAACTGTCCTGGCACGTCGGGAACTGGGTGCAGGCAAGCACCGCATAGTTGGTGCTGACCCAGCCCCCCAGCGCGATCTGGAAACCAAGCAGCAAGCTGGTCGCGACCAGCAGGTTGCGCAAGGCGCCGGGCAAGGCGGTCGGCAATCGCTCGCTGGCGGCCTGCTGGTAGCGCACGGCCTGCATGCAGAGCAGCGAGAGCAGCACGATGGCGCCGAGCAGATGCAGTGTGACGATCGCGGGATAAAGCTTCATGGTCACGGTGAGCGCGCCAAAGGCGCCTTGCAGGCAGACCCACAGCAGCGTCACCAAGGGCCAGGCCGGCCGCAGCGCCGCATGCCGCGCGGCGCCAAGGGACGCGCGGCGTTGCTGGCGCCACGCAATGAACGTCGCCACGGCCAGCACCACGATCAGCACACCGACGCCGGTGGCCAGGTAGCGGTGCACCATCTCGATCCAGGCCTTGCCGTGCGTCACGGGGCCGGTCGGCTGGAGGGATTGCGCCATCGCGATTTCATGGCGTGCCCCCATCGGGCTGGCATTGCCGTAGCAGCCCGGCCAATCGGGGCAGCCGAGGCCGGAATCCGTCAGCCGCGTGAAAGCGCCGAACAGCGTGAGGTCAAAGGTGAGGAACAGCGCCAGGACCGTCAGCGCATGCAGGCGCCGCGCAATGCTGTGACCCGCGCTGCGCCGCCAGACCCACAGCAGCGGGCCGAGCGCGATGAGCACGCCCGCGCCCATGAGCCAGGCGATCGGCGAGAGGTCATAGGGCGCGACGACGGGGGTCATCGGCCGGGCTCGTCCCAGGATGCGGAGGCGCGCAACAGACGCTCCAGATCGCGCTTGGCGCGCGAAGCCCCGGCGGCATCCATGCGGGCCGGGAAACGCATCATCCAGTTGCCCATCGGGTCGACCACATACAGGTGTTCGTTCAAGGCGTGCCCCGAGGCGGGCGCCAGCCACTGCGACAACTGCGCAGCGGGCATCCGCAGCACCGTGGCGCCGCGCAGGCCGTTGTCCAGGCGCGCGGGCGGCGATCCGGCGTCGCTGATCATCCAGACGCGGTCCACGCGCTCCTTCTCGCGCCCAAGGCTCTCGCGCAACTGGCGTTGCAGGTAGAGCTGCTGCTCGCACAAGGCATCGCAGGCAGCATCGGCCACGGCCACGATCAGCCATTGGCCCTTGAGCGACGACAACGGCACCGACACGCCGTCGCGGTCGAGCGCCTTGATCGCCGGCAGCGTGCGTTGCGGCTCGACCAGTTCGCCGTAGACGCTGCGCCCCTCCGGCCGGACCACGTAGTAGGTGAAGTAGGACGCAATGACGGGCGCCGCGCACATCAGCATCACCGCGATCATCTTCCAGCGGCCCGAGACCGTGCGGCGGCCGGCCTCGGCGCCCAGCGCCTGCGGCGATGGCATCGAGTGCACGGTCAGCCCGAGCGGCTCGTCAGCCACGGCGGGCACGGCGGAACGGGGCAACAATTTGGAACCAGACATAGAGGATGGTGACGAGGGCTGCGAGGCCGAACCACTGGAATGCGTAGCCGTAATGCTTTTCGATGCCGAACGCCGGCGCCGGCCAGTCGCGATGCAATCCTTCGGAAGCGGCGCCGGTCTGCTGCAGCGACACATCGGTGCGCAGGGGCAGCCTGGATTCGGCCTTGAACACCTCGAGGTCGAGATTTTGCCGGATGGGCGATGCACCCGGCGATTCCACGGTCGCAGCAGCCGGCGCGGGCGTCTTGCCCAACTCCAGCAAGTGCGATGGCGGTGCTTCGATGCGGGCGTCGATCTCAACCAGGCCGGCGGGCGTCTGCACGGGTTGCAGCTTCGTGCGGTCCTCGAAATTGCGCTGGATCCAGCCGCGCTGGACCATCACGGTCTGCTGGCTGCCTTCGATGGCGAAGGGGGTGACAACGTAGAAGCCAGGCACGCCGCCCATCTGGCGGTTGTCGAGGTAGACCGTTTGCGGGGCCAGCCACAAGCCGCGCAGGTGCACCAGCCGATGCATGGCTTCGCCCGGTTGCCCCATGGCAAGGAAGTCCTGCTGACCGAGCGGCGGCAGCGTCTTCTGCGACTCGATGGCGGCCTGGAGCGCCTCCTTTTGCGCCGCGCGCGAAAGCTGCCAGCGGCCCAGAGACAAGGTGGCCACAAGCATGAGCAACGCGGCGACCGTGACCAGCCAGAAGCGGCCGCGTCGCGCGGCAGGTGCGGCCTGCAGGGAGATGGTGTTCAAGGGACGGGGCGGCGTGGTCGGCCGATAATGAGAGTCATGAAATATGTCGTCGCCCTTGCCTTTGTCGGCATCCTGGCGAGTCTCGGATTTGCGCTCTACTACATGCTGAAGGACGGGCGCGACGGGCGCGCCAAGTCGGGTGGGATGGCGCGCGCGCTGACCGTTCGGATTGCCTTGTCGGTGATTTTGTTCCTGTGCATCCTGCTGGCCTGGAAACTGGGATACATCCAGCCAGGGGGCCTTCCGGTCAGCCGATAGGTCGGGGCGGGCCGCATCGCCGCCCAGCCATGAAAAAAGCGCCTCGCGGCGCTTCTTGAGGGTGCCGGCCAATGCCATCAAAGCCAGTACACCAGCGTGTAGAGGCCCAGCCAGACCACGTCCACGAAGTGCCAGTACCAGGCCGCGCCTTCGAAGCCGAAATGCCGATCGGGGGTGAAGTTGCCGTTCATGAGGCGAATGGTGATGAACAGCAGCATCAGCATGCCGATGAACACATGGAAGCCGTGGAAACCGGTGAGCATGAAGAAGGTCGAGCCATAGGCGCCCGAACTCAGCTTGAGGTTCAACTCGGTGTAGAGGTGATGGTACTCATAGCCCTGCACGCCCAGGAACAGCAGGCCCAGGATCACGGTCACGATCATGAAGCGGATGCATTGGGCGCGATGGTTGGCGCGCAGCGCGTGGTGGGCGATTGTCAACGTGACGCCCGAGCTCAACAGCAGCGCCGTGTTGATGGTCGGCAGCCAGAACGGGCCGACGGTCTGGAACGGCTCCACGATGCCGGCGGGCGAGCCCGTCACCCCTGCCGCGACACTCGGCCACACCGCCTTGAAGCCAGGCCAGAGCAACGCGTTGTCGAGGCTGCCGAGCGCCGGCAGCGAGTGCGTGCGCGTCCACCACAGCGCCGTGAAGAAGGCGCCGAAGAACATCACCTCCGAGAAGATGAACCAGCTCATGCTCCAGCGGAAGGAGAGGTCGACCTTGTGGCCGTACTGCCCGCCTTCGCTTTCGTGGATGGAGGTACGGAACCACACGAACAGCGTGCCGAGCCAGACCAGCATGCCTGCCAGCAGCGAATACATGCCCCATTCATGGCCGTTGATCCACTGGGCCGCGCCCAGGATCACGAAGAGCAGCCCCGTCGCGGCCATGACCGGATAGGCCGATGGGCCGGGCACGAAGTAGTAGGGCGTGGCGCCGTGGGTGGGTGAACTCATATCAGGTCCTGGCTTTCTTCTCTCGATTCAAATCTTTTGCGGGGATCAGGGCGCGACCACGAACTTGACCAGCACGATCAGGGCGCCGACGAACAAGGCAACCGCCCCGAAGCCGACCGCGATGATGTGCAGCGGCGTGAGGCGGGCGACGTCTTCCTGGTGCGCGCTGTTCTTGCGCACGCCGAAAAAGCCCCAGGCCACGGCCTTGATGGCCCGCAGCAGCGAGCCCTTGCGTTCCACGCCGGGGTTCATGACTTCGGCTCCACCTGCAACTGGGGTGCGGCCGCGGTCGGGGCAGGCGGTGTCTTGCCGCCCACCTCGAAGAAGGCGTATGACAAGGTGATGGTCTTGACGTCCTTCGACAGCTTCGGGTCGATGATGAACGCGACTGGCCATTCCTTCTTCTCACCCGGGTCCAGCGTGTATTGGTTGAAGCAGAAGCACTCGAGCTTGTTGAAGTACGGCGCGGCCTGCTGCGGCGCATAGCTCGGAATGGCCTGCGCCGCCATGCGGCGGTTCTGCACGTTCTGGAACTGGTACATCACGGTGTGCAACTCGCCCGGATGCACCTGGATCGAATTCTGCGCCGGCTTGAAGTCCCAGAGCGCGCCGTGCACGTTGGCGTCGAACTCGACCGTGATGGTGCGGCTCATGTCGACCTGCGTGTTCGCCGGCACCTTGACGTCCTTGCCGCCCGAGGCGCCGCCGGGCACCTCCAGTTCGGACAGCGCCAGGATGTTGATGCCGGTCACTTCGCAGATCTCGCGGTACAGCGGCACCAGCGCATAGCCGAACGCGAACATGCCGGCGGCCACGACGGCCAGCTTGGTGACCATCTGGAAGTTGGCGCGGCGAATGCGTTGGGCGATGCTCATGGAATGGGTGCGCGGGCCTTAGTGACCGACATAGACCATGCGGACAATGAATCCGACGAAGAACAGCACGGCGATGGAGGCCAGCGTCAGCCCCATGCGGCGGTTGCTCTTCTTTTGTTCCGGCGTCATCGCGTTTGCGGCGTTCAACCGATCACCTTGGTGGCGGTCGGGTCGAGGCGCGGAGGTGTTTCGAAGGTGTGGAACGGCGCCGGCGACGGCACTTCCCACTCCAGGCCTTCGGCGGCTTCCCACGGCTTCTGCGAAGCCTTTTCACCCTTGCCGAGCATGGTCGGCAGCGCGATGAAGAAGAAGAAATACACCTGCGCCAGTCCGAAGAACAGCGCGCCGATCGACGCCACCGCATTGAAGTCGGCGAACTGCATCGGGTAGTCGGCATAGCGACGCGGCATGCCGGCAAGGCCCAGGAAGTGCATCGGGAAGAAGGTGACGTTGAACGAGATCAGCGACCACCAGAAGTGGACCTTGCCGCGCGTCTCGTTGTACATCACGCCGGTCCACTTGGGCGACCAGTAGTAGAAGCCCGCGAACATCGCGTAGAGCGAGCCGGCCACCAGCACATAGTGGAAGTGGGCCACGACGTAATACGTGTCTTGCAGCTGCGTGTCGATCGGCGCCACGGCCAGGATCAGGCCGGTGAAGCCGCCCATCGTGAACACGAAGATGAAACCCACCGCGAACAGCATCGGCGTCTCGAAGGTCATCGAGCCCTGCCACATGGTGGCGATCCAGTTGAAGACCTTCACCGCCGTCGGCACCGCGATCAGCATGGTCGCGTACATGAAGAACAACTGGCCGGTGAGCGGCATGCCGGTCGTGAACATGTGGTGCGCCCACACGATGAAGGACAGGATGGCGATCGACGAGGTGGCGTACACCATCGAGGCGTAGCCGAAGAGCTTCTTGCGGGCGAAGGCCGGCACGATCTGGCTGATGATGCCGAAGGCCGGCAAGATCATGATGTAGACCTCGGGGTGGCCGAAGAACCAGAAGATGTGCTGGTACATCACCGGGTCGCCGCCGCCGGCGGGGTTGAAGAAGCTGGTGCCGAAGTGGCGATCGGTCAGCGTCATGGTGATGGCGCCGGCGAGCACCGGCATCACGGCGATCAGCAGGTAGGCGGTGATCAGCCAGGTCCAGCAGAACATCGGCATCTTCATCAGCGTCATGCCCGGGGCGCGCATGTTGAGGATGGTCACGATGATGTTGATCGAGCCCATGATGGACGAGGCGCCCATGATGTGCATCGCGAAGATGCCGGCGTCCATCGACGGACCCATTTGCAGCGTCAGCGGCGCGTAGAGCGTCCAGCCGGCCGCGGGTGCGCCGCCCGGCATGAAGAACGAGCTGACCAGCATGATGGCGGCCGGGATCAGCAGCCAGAAGCTGAAGTTGTTCATGCGCGCGAAGGCCATGTCGGACGCGCCCACCTGCAGCGGGATCATCCAGTTCGCGAAGCCCACGAAAGCCGGCATGATCGCGCCGAACACCATGATCAGGCCGTGCATGGTGGTGAACTGATTGAACAGCTCGGGGTTGACCAGCTGCAGGCCGGGCTGGAACAGCTCGGCGCGGATCATCAGGGCCAGCACGCCGCCCACCATGAGCATGGTGAACGAGAACAACAGGTACAGCGTGCCGATGTCCTTGTGGTTGGTCGCGAACACCCAGCGGCGCCAACCAGTGGGCGCGTGATGTTCGTGGCCATGGTCGTCATGACCGTGTGCGTGGCCGTGGGGGTCGAGGACTGCGCTCATGAATCTTCCTTGGAAATCGTGGGTCTCGGCGCGCTTACTTGGCGCGCTCGGCCTTCACCTGGGAAGGCTGGACCAATTGGCCCGTCTTGTTCGACCAGCTGTTCTTGGTGTACGACACCACCGCTGCAATGTCGGTGTCGCTCAATTGCTTCCAGGCGGGCATGGCCCCGTTGTTCTGACCATTCAGCACGACATGAAGTTGCACGGAGGCGTCTGCGTTGAGCACCTTCTCGCTGGCATCGAGGGGCTTGATCGGGCCGGCGCCCTTGCCATTGGCCTGGTGGCAGGCCGCGCAGTTGCCAGCATAGACCTTCTCGCCGCGCGCCATCAAGTCGGGCAGCGCCCAGACCTTGTTCGGGTCGTCGAGCTTGGCCGCAGCTTCCTTCTTCTTGCCGTCGACCCAGGCGGTGTAGTCGGCGGCTGCCATCACCTTCACGTGGATCGGCATGTAGGCGTGCTCCTTGCCGCACAGTTCCTGGCATTGGCCGTAGTAGTCGCCGACCTTCTCGGCGCGGAACCAGGTGTCGCGCACGAAGCCGGGGATCGCGTCCTGCTTGAGGCCGAACTGCGGCACGGCGAAGGCATGGATCACGTCGTTGGCGGTGGTGATGATGCGGATCTTCTTGTCCACGGGAACGACCAGCGGGTAGTCGACCTTGAACAGGTAGTCCTTGGGCATTTCGCCGTGGGCGCCCGCATCGGACATGGCGCGCTGGCTACTGTCGAGTGTGGAGATGAAGGCCAAGCCTTCGCCTTCGCCCTTGACGTAGTCGTAGCCCCACTTCCACTGGTAGCCGGTGACCTTGATGGTGAGGTCGGCGTTGGTGGTGTCCTTCTGCGCGACCAGGACCTTGGTGGCGGGCAGCGCCATGAGGATCACGATGACGAAGGGGACGATGGTCCAGATCACTTCGACGACCACCGACTCATGGAAGTTGGCCGCCTTGTGGCCGACCGACTTGCGGTGCTTCCAGATCGAATAGAACATGACCGAGAACACGGCAACGAAGATCACCGTGCACAGGACCATCATCGCGTTGTGCAGGAAGTGCTGTTCCTGCGCGATCTTGGTGACGCCAACGGGGAGATTCAACTGGCGTACCAAGGGGCCGCCCGGCAGGCTTTCGACTGCGTTCGCAGCACCACTGATCACCGCGCCGGCCGCCAGCAGCAGGGTTGCCGGCCAGGTCTTGTTGCGCCAATTGCTCTTCATCGTGTGTACTTCTTCAATTACCAGTTAACCCATTGGCCCGGTGCCCGCCTGCGCGCGCCACTCAGGCCGCGCGCAGTGCCATGCGAATCTCACGCGCCAGCGCGGCACGCAACTCGGGTCGCACATAGCGCCCCACCCTGACCGAACGACCCTGCCCCGAGACCTCGATCAGCGAACGGTCGCTGGCCTCGGGCTCGACCCGCACCTGGTGCGGCAAAAATTCCGTGCGCTCGTAGTGGCCGCCATTTTCCAGTTCAACCACCAGGCGACCTTCCTGCAGCGCGATCTTTTCGCCATCGGTCGCATGCCGCGCATACAGCACGAAGGCGACGCCGACGGCGGTGAGTTCCAGCCAGGCAAACGGCAACACGAGCCGCGCCCCATGCCACCAGAACACCGTGCCGATGCCCAGCGAGACGATGCACAGCGACGCGTAGAGCCAGCCCAGCTGGCTCGGCGTGACCGAGCAATTGCGCTTCAGGAACCAGTGGATGCTCTGGCCTGAGACAGTGGCAAAACGAAACACGGAATTCGACACGGGCGAGTTCGGCAAATCGGTGCGTCGACAGCCGCCAAACGGGTGTTTGACGAGCCGCGTTCGCGGGACCATACCCACGAGTTCACGCAACGGCGGATTGTAGCGGGTGGTTTCGGGCCAACTTCATGCGCCGGGGCGTCCTCGCTGCAGCATGGAGCGCATCTCGCGCAGCGAAACGGCGCTTTCTGGCGCGAGCGCGACACGTGGCGCCGGTTTGAACGCGTGGCCATAGATGATTTCGAAGCCCAGTGCAATGCGACCCTGGTCGGGGCCGCCGTTGCTGGCGGTGGCGGCGAGCGCGGCGCCGAGTTGCCCGCGCCACTTGCGGCCACGCAGCGCGCCGAAGCGAGCCGGATGCAGGTTTCGACCGAGGGTGCGCAACTCCGCCAGCGCCGCCTCGAGGGTAGCCCAGGTGAGGGTCACGCGTTCCATGTCCATCACCGGCTCCGCGAACCCGGCGTGCACCAGCATGTCGCCCCAATCGTGCATGTCGGTGAATTCATGACCGGCCGGCGGCCAGCCCAGGCGCGCGTAGAGGGCACGCAGTTCGCGCACCGTGTCGGGGCCGAGGCAGGAGAACATCAGGAAGCCGTCGGTCGCGACGGTGCGGTGCCAGCGCTTGATGAGCGCCTCCGGGTCGGCGGCCATGTGCAGCGCCATGTTGGCCCACAGCAGGTCGACACCGTCCTCTGGCGGGGCTTCGAAGCGCGGCTGCGCGCCTTGCCAGCGCCTGGCGCTCCACCAGGGTGCGCTGAGGAGCCCAGCGGTACGCGTGGCCAACGCGTCATCGGGCTCGATCACGTAGGGCGCGGCGGCGGCGTAGCGGCGCGCGACCAGCGCGTGCGCCTCCAGGCCGCCACGCAGCGGCGACCAGTCGGCCCAGGTCTTGGGCTTGGCGGTGATCCACTGGAGGCGATCTTCCATGCGGCGGCCGATTTCCTCGTGCAGCCAGGGGGAGCCTTGCGCGGGCGCGAGGCGGGACCAGCGGCTGGCCGCCGCGGCATCGATGGTGGGCGGGCGCTGGGCGGGGTCGGTAGCCATGGGCGGCCAGTATATTGAGGCATGCGCTTCCGCCCGGCCCTGCGCCCGTTCACCGCCCTGCTCGACGCCTTGCCAAGCCAATGCGCGGTGTGCCGTACCTGGCCGACCAGGCCGATCTGCGATGCCTGCGTGGCCCGGCTGGCGGCTCCTGTCGAACGCTGCCCCACTTGCGCGATACCGACGCCGCAGGGGATCACGCGTTGCGCCGAGTGCGTGGCAAATCCGCCACCGCTGGACGCCTGCATCGCGGCCTGCGCCTACGAATGGCCGTGGCCCGAATACATCGCGCAGTTCAAGTTCCACGGCGACGCGGGCTGGGCCGCGCCGCTGGCCACGCTGATGCGCAGTGCGCCCTGGGGCGAGCCGGCGCTGGAGGAATGCGATCTCGTGTTGCCGATGCCCCTGGCGCTGGAACGGCTGCGCGAGCGCGGCTTCAACCAGGCGCTGGAGTTGGCGCGTCGGCTCGCTCCGGGCAAGGTCGATGCCACGCTGCTGCTGCGCACGCGCGCGACCACGGCGCAGAGCGGGCTGCTGCGGGCCGAGCGATTGCGCAACCTGCAAGGCGCCTTCGCCATCGAGCCCTTGCGCGCGGACGAGGTGCGGGGGCAGCGCATCGTCCTGGTCGATGATGTGATGACCAGTGGTGCTTCGTTGTTCGCGGCGGCGCAGGTACTGCGCGCCGGCGGGGCGTCGCACGTGGGCGCCATCGTGCTCGCGCGCACCGGCGCTCCACAATAGCCGCCCTTCCTGTCATTCGCCGCGCAATGTTCCATATCGTCCTGGTCGAACCCGAGATCCCGCCCAACACCGGAAACGTCATCCGCCTTGCAGCCAATACCGGATGCACGCTGCACCTGGTCGAACCGCTGGGTTTCTCGATGGACGACAAGCTGTTGAAGCGCGCCGGGCTCGACTATCACGAGTACGCCGAGGTGCGGCGCCATGCGAACTGGCAGGCGCTGCTTGACGATATGCAGCCGCCGGCCGACCGCATGTTCGCGCTGACCACGCGCGGCACGCGCTTCGTGCACGAGACCGCGTTCAAGCCGGGCGACTGGCTGGTGTTCGGCGCGGAGACGCGCGGCCTCGCGCCTGAGTTGCGCGAGCGCTTTGCGCCGGCGCAGCGCCTGCGACTTCCGATGCGCGAAGGTCAGCGCAGCCTGAACCTGTCGAACGCCGTGGCGGTGACGGTGTTCGAGGCGTGGCGGCAGAACGCCTTCGCCTGAGGCAACTGCATGGCCTTCTGACGGCGATCCAAGGCCCGCGCTGTCGAATCGCGGGCGAGGGGGCTGAATGCGCTGTCGAGGAGCCTCACGGTCTCTCCGGCGGCGCGGATGGCATCAGCGGAAGCGGCGCACCACCGATTCGGCCACGCAGGCCGGCTTGCTTGCGCCTTCGAGCTCGATGGTGACTTCCCAGACCATCTGCACACTGCCCTTGTCGTCGATCGACTCGCTCGACAGCAGCTTCATGCGGCCACGCACGCGGCCACCGACCGGCACCGGCGACATGAAGCGGACGCGATTGAGGCCGTAGTTGACGCCCATGCGGGACTCGACCACGTCGACGCCCTCCGCGAAGATCTTGGGGATCAAAGCCAGCGTCAGGAAACCGTGCGCGATCGGTCCGCCGAAGGGGCCCGCCTTGGCGCGCTCGACATCGACGTGGATCCACTGGTGGTCGCCGGTGGCTTCGGCGAACTGGTTCACCTGCTCCTGGGTAATGGTGATCCAGTCGGTGGTTGCGACTTCCTGGCCGACGCACGCGGCCAGATCTTGAAGGGTCTGGAAAGTTTTCATGCCCCGGACTCTAGCCGTCGGCAGCGTGAATCGTCTGTAGCGGCGGCGACAAATTCCCCCGGGGAACTACTGATCCAGCCAATGCACGAGGGGCTGCCACTGTTCCAGGTCGCGCTGCACGCGGCCGGGTGCGATGTCGAACAGGGTGAGCCCGCGCGCGGCGAGCTGGACGTAATTCTGCGTGTCGCGCAGCTCGGTCACCATCGGCACGCCGAGCCGGGCCACGAACTCGCGCAGCCGGTCGCCCGACAGGGTATGGGCGCCCACGCGCATGCCGACCAGCCCGATGCGCGACTTGCCGGCCTTGCGCTGGCCCTCCAGCCGCAGCAGGAAATCGCGGGTGGCGTAGATGTCGAAGATGCTCGGCTGCAATGGCACCAGGATCTGGTCGGCCAGCGCCACCACCTCCTTGAAGCGCCAGCCGTGCAGGCCGGCCGGCGAGTCCAGCACCGCATGCGTGGTGCCGCGCGGCGGGCGGGCGACGGTGCCCTCGCCGGCCGCTTCCCAGGTGGCAATGGGCGCCGCCTTGGCCGGCCGCAGGTTGAGCCACAGGCCGGACGACTGCTGGCGATCGACGTCGCCCAGCATCACCGCATGGCCACGGCTGGCGAAATAGCCCGCGATGTTGGTCGCGAGCGTCGACTTGCCGACACCGCCCTTGGGGTTGGCTATCAGAACCACCGGCATGGAGTCTCCTCGGATACAGCGGAAGAAGTCCGCATCCTAGTGTGTCGTCCCGCGAATTGCTGCGCAAAGTGAAATTGAAGCATTTCAAGTGCGCCGCTTGCGGACGGCACATCGGCCTTGCGCCACGGCGTTCGACGATTGCGCTATGTTCGCGGCATGCCGGCCTCCACGACACCTCCAACCAGCCCACCCCGCGTCTACGTGATCGCGGCCCACCCGCAGTGGCGCGACTCGCGCGTGAACCGCCTGCTGATGCAGGCGGCGCGCAGCCTGCCGCACGTCGATGTGAACGATCTCTACGGCAGCTATCCGGACTACGACATCGACATCGAGGCGGAACAGGAGCGCCTGGCGCGCGCCGACCTGCTGGTGCTGCTCCACCCGATCCAGTGGTACTCGATGCCGCCACTGCAGAAGCTGTGGTTCGACGAGGTGCTGGGCTGGGGCTGGGCCTACGGGCCGGGGGGCTCGGCGCTGCGGGGCAAGGACTGCTGGCTGGTGGCGACCACGGGCGGCACGGAGTCGAGCTACCACCCGCAGGGCTACAACCGCTATTTCTTCGACGCCTTCCTGCCGCCCTATGAACAGACCGCGGCCTTGTGCGGCATGCGCTTCCTGCCGCCGCTGGTGTTCCACGGGGCACGCAGCGCGACGCAGGAGGAACTGGTGGCGCACGTCAACGTGTTCAAGGACCGGCTCGCGAGCTATCCGGACTGGCCGGAGATGGACGAGATCGACGCCTGCCCGACCTGCGTGGTGCCCGAGACCGACCGGCCGGCCGAGCAGGAAGACGCCGGCAAGCTGGGCGCCCAGGCCCTGAAGGACGCGCTGGCCCGCATCGCCCCCGCCCAGGCGGGAGCGGCCTGATGGAGCATCACGCACCGGCCTGGCTGGTCAACTCCCTCATCTACCTGGGCGCCGCGGTCATCGTGGTGCCGATTTCGAAATGGGCCGGCCTGGGCTCGATCATCGGCTACCTGGTGGCCGGCATCGCGATCGGGCCGACGGTGTTCGGGCTCGTCACGAATGTGCAGGACATCCTGCATTTCGCCGAATTCGGCGTGGTGCTGATGTTGTTCCTGGTCGGGCTGGAGCTGGAGCCCAAGCGGCTGTGGAACCTGCGGCAGCCGATCTTCGGCTGGGGCAGCGCGCAGGTGCTGTGCTGCGCGGCCGCCCTGTTCGCGCTGGGGTGGGCCGCGGGCGCCATGTGGCGCGTGGCGCTGGTGGGCGCGCTGGGGCTGGCCTTGTCATCGACCGCGATCGCGCTGCAGGTGTTCGGCGAGCGTAACCTGCTGAAGACATCGAGCGGCCAGGCCGGCTTCTCGATCCTGCTGTTCCAGGACGTGGCAGCCATTCCGATCCTGGCGCTGCTGCCCTTGCTGGCCGGCGATGCGGCGGGCGAAGCAGCGACCGGCACGGGGCGCCTGCTGCAGGGGCTCAAGATCATCGGCGTGATCGGCGGCATCGTGCTCGGTGGCCGGCTCGCGTTGCGGCCGGTGCTGCGGTGGATCGCGCGCAGCAACACGCCGGAGATCTTCACCGCCGCCTCGCTGCTGCTGGTGGTGGCGATCGCAGCGCTGATGCAGTTCATCGGCCTGTCGATGGCGCTGGGCGCCTTTCTCGCCGGCGTGCTGCTGGCGGAGAGCGAATACCGGCGCGAACTCGAGACCGACATCGAACCCTTCAAGGGCTTGCTGCTGGGCCTGTTCTTCATCGCCGTGGGCATGAGCATCGACTTCGGCGTGCTGATGCGGCAACCCGGCACGATGGCCCTGCTGGTGGTGGCCTTCATGGCGATCAAGCTGGCGGTGATCTACGCACTGGCCAAGGCGATGGACATTCCGTACCAGCAGCGACCGGTGTTCACGCTGCTGCTGGCGCAGGGCGGCGAATTCGCCTTCGTGGTGTTCCAGGCGGCCGGACCGAACGTGCTGCCGCCGGAGACCGCATCGCTGCTGATCGCGGCAGTGGCGCTGTCGATGCTGGTGTCGCCGCTGCTGCTGGTGGCCATCGACAAGCTGATCCTGCCGCGCTACGACCTGATGGGCGGCAAGGCGATGGAGGAGATCTCCGAGCAGCAGGAGGGCAAGGTGCTGATCTGCGGCTTCGGGCGCTACGGCCAGATCATCGGGCGCCTGATGCTGGCCAACGGCATGCCGCCGACGGTGCTGGACCATGACGCGGACACGGTGGAAGGGCTGCGCCAGTTCGGCTTCCGGGTGTTCTATGGGGATGCGACGCGGCTGGACCTGCTGCGCATCGCAGGCGGCGGGAGCGCCAAAGCGATCGTGGTGGCGGTGGATGACATGGAGCAGTCACTGGAGATCGTGGACCTGGTGCGCGAGCACTTTCCGCAGGCCGAGATCATTGCGCGCGCGCGCAACGTGGCGCACTACTACCATTTGCGCGACCGCAATGTCGCCCACATCGAGCGCGAGGTGTTCGAGTCCTCGCTGCGCAGCGGGCGCTCGGTGCTCGAAGCGCTGGGCTGGCCGGCGCACGAGGCGCGGCACGCGGCGATGCGCTTCCGGCAGCGCAACATCGGCATCACCGAAGCGGGCTACCCGCACTACAAGGACCGCGCCAAGCTCATCGCCGTCGCCAAGGAAGGGCGGCAGCAGTTCGAGGAGCAGATGGCGCGCGAGCGGGCGCAGCGGCGGGAGCGCTCGGGGGTGGGCTGGGAGCAAGAGTAGGCCCACCCCCGAATGCGCCTGCAAAAGGTTCGCGTGTAGATCAATTGCATGGTGGCTCTCAACTGCCCTGCCCCGTGGCAGCCGCCTGCTATCAACGACGCGCGAAGTACGCGCCGAAGTACGAATAGCCCGGCTGCACCGGCGCCCCGCCGAAGTCGCTGACGCCGCTCAGTTGCAGGCCACCGCCCTGCAACGGCGAGGCCAGCCGCATGCCGCCGATCAGCGGCGCGGCCAGGTTGTCGAACAGGGGTGTCTCGACCAGGTTGCCTACCGTGCGGGTCGCGGCATCGATGGTGGCGGGCGTGTTGACCCGGATGTCGTCGCCCCAGCGCATCACGGTGCCGCCTTCAGTGTTGACCAGCAGGTTCGGCCCGATGGTGTTGGGCTGGGTGAAGGTCTTTCCGTCGACGTAGACCGCCGGCACGCCCGCGCGCGTGGACATGGCGATGTTGTTGATCACCACGTTGCCGCGCGTGCGGCTGTTGCCCCTGGACGCACCAACGATGATTTCGGCCACCGCCCCGTGCGTGCCGTTCGGGTCGATCGAGTTGCCGCGCGTGGTGTTCCCGAAGATGCGGTTGTTCTGCGCCTCGTAGATGTTGATGCCGTGCCCGTCGTTGCTCAGCAGGATGTTGAAGGCCACGGTGTTGTCGTCGCACCAGCGGTCCACCTCGATGCCGTTGCCGTCATGCAGGCCGGTGTCGACGTTGTGATGGCTGATGTTGTAGACGATGTCGTTGTGGTCGCCGCTGTCCTCGGCCTCCGAACCGCTGAAGAGATGGATGCCGGAAGTGCCCGGCACCGCCAGCCCGCTCAGGCTCACGTCGTTGCGCTCGATGCGCCAGTACGAGCCGCGGATCTCCATGCCGTGGTGCCCGCTGCGGCGCACCGTGTTGTGACTGATGACGCTTTGCGCGCCGGCCGCGCCGTTGACTTCCACGCCGATGCCATGCGTCACGGCCTGGTCGACCACGTTGCTGACGATGTAGATGTTGGCGCCGGCGCCCTGCGACACGTTGATGCCCATGTGCCCGCCCATCACCACGTTGTTGCTGACGGTGATGTGGTGACTGGCCTGCCGGATCACGAATCCGCTGTACTGCGGTGGCTGGACGTAGAGGCCGCTGATGCGCAGGTGGCTGGCGTTCTGCACGTCCATGGTGGTCAGGATGACCGGCCGCTGGTTGCGGTCCGCCGCCACGATGCGAATGGGCGATTGCGCCGTTCCGTTGGCCGTGATGGCCAGCGGGCCGGCATAGGTGCCGGGCGCGATGCGCACCAGGCTGCCGGGCGGAAGCTGGCGCCAGGGCACATCCTGGAGCTGCGCGACCTGGAGTGCGCCGGCCGGGACGGCGATGCCCGACCCCACCACGACCAGCTGGCCGCTGGCCCAGGGCCAGGGATCTTCGTCGGGGGCCGGGGCAAAGCCGGGAATGAACTCGGGCGCCGGCAATGCATCCGCGGTGGTCGTGTCGCCGGCCTTGGAGAGGGCCATCGCTTCCGATGGCGACTTGCCCGCGCGCGGGGGGGTCTGCGCGGCTCTGTCGACATTCGCCGCCGCATCGACATTGCTGCTGGCAAGGCTTCCTGCAATCCCTGCGCTGCCGTCCCCGCTTCCACCACCCCCACAGGCCATGACGCATAGCGCGCCCGCGACCACCGCCGCGCTGGTGCGCGTCACTGTCTTCATGTTCATTCGACGTGTCCTCCCTTTTCAGCCCACGAGTATGGGCCGATGCGAACTATCGGATCAATTGGTCCGAATGTCCCACTCGACGATTTCAGGCTGCCCAGGGGCTCGGCATGCGTGCACCCCGGCCCCTGGAGGACAGCGAAAGGGAAGCCGCTTCACAGGGGACTGAAGAAATAGGCCCCGAAGTAGACGAGCGGGGGCTGCGCCGGGGCACCGCCGAAATCGGCCGCTCCGCTCAAGGAAGCGCCGGTGCCTGCCGGCGCTTGCGCCAAGCGAAGTCCGCCGGTCAGCGGATAGCTCGCATCGACGAACGCAGGTCGCTCGACCGCATTGCCGCTGGTCGACGTCGCGACATCGACGGCGGCGGAATTGTCGGCGCGGATATCGTCGCCCCAGCGCATCACCGTGCCACCCGCCGCGTTGAACAGCAGGTTGGGCCCGACCACGTTGTCGTGCAGGAAGGCGCGGCCGTCCACATAGATCGCCGCGCCGTCCGCGCGCGTTGCGACCGCGATGTTGTCCATCACCAGGTTCCCGCTGGTCCGGTTGTTTTCCGGCGTGGCGCCCACCATGATCTCGGCCAGCGCGCCATGGGTATGCATCGGGTCGAGCGCGTTGGCCAGGGCCGTGTTCGCATAAACGCGGTTGCCCTGCGACTCGTACACGTTGATGCCCGCGCCGTCATTGGCCCAGACGAGGTTGAACGCCACCGTGTTGTCGTCGCACCAGCGATCGGTCTGGATGCCGTTGCCGTCGTGCGCACCGGTGTCGGCGTTGGCATGGCTCGCGTTGTAGACGACGACGTTGTGGTCGCCGCGGTCCTCTTCCGCTGTCTTGCTGAAGATGTGGATGCCGGAGGTCCCGGCGATCGCCAGCCCGCTGTAGCTGACGTCGTTGTGTTCGATGCGCCACCAGGAGCCGCGAATCTCCATGCCGTGGTGGCCGCTGCGGCGCACGGTGTTGCGGGTGATCAGGTTCGTCGCGTCGGCGGTGCCGTTGCCATCCACGCCGATACCGCTGAACACGGTGTCCTCGATGAGGTTGTTGCCGATGACGAGGTGGGTGCCCGGTTCCCCGGTCACGTTGATGCCGATCGGCGCGCGGCGGATGACGTTGTCGGTCACCGTGATGTGATGGCTGCCCTGGCGGATCACCACGCCGCCGTTGGCCTCGGTCCGTACATCGAAGCCGCTGATGCGCAGATGGCTGGCGCCACGCACGTCAAGGCTGGTGGTGACGACCGGCATCTGGGTGCGGCTGGCGGCCTGGATGCGGATGGGCGCTTCTGCCGTTCCGTTGGCGGTGATGGCGATCGTGCCGACATAGGTTCCGGGCGCGACGCGCACCACGCTGCCGGGTGGCAAGGTGTCCCAGCGCACGTCCTTGATCTGGGCGACCTGGGTGGCCCCGGCCGGCACCTCGATGCCCGAGCCCACGATCACGAGGACGCCCGCACCCGACGGCGTGGCATCCAGTTCGCCGATGGGCGGCACATAGCCGGGGGGCGCCTCGGAGGGTTTGGCGGCGTCGGGTCTCACTGGCGTGGCGCCCCCGCCTCCAGACGTGCCGATCACTTTGCCAAGTTCGGTCAATTCCACCGTGCCGAGGGCCGGCGCAGCGTCCAGCGCCTCCGAGCCTGCGGGCTTCGACACGCCGGTCGATGGCTCCCCGGACGTCGTCGCCACGGTGCCCAGGCCGGCCATTCCGGCAGAACCGCCGCCTCCGCCTCCGCCGCAACCGACGAGAAACAGGGCGCCAGAAAGTATTGCCATGGCAAAACCGGACGCATTCTTGTAAACCTTAATACACATAAAACGATACTCCAATCTTGCATCAGTGGATGAAGTATCGCAATACGATCCCGAAATGTATCGGTCAGGCAACCAAAAGTGACTTTGTCCTACAAGATGCATGTCGGCCCCGAATGGCGCCGCAGAGGAGGGAGCGGATGCAGTTCGAGGTGCTTCCGGGGGCAGCGTCGCGCTGCATGGACGCGCTGATGGTCTTGCCAACGCCGTTCGTCGCCATGGACAGGCTGTTGGTCTTCCTCCCTCTCCCTCCGGGAGAGGGCCGGGGTGAGGGCAGCCGACTCAAAAGGAGGCAAGGCTGCCGATCCACCCCCGAGCCCGGTACGTACGGGCGCACCCAACCCAGGGAAAACGAACTCAGGAAGCCTTGTCCAACCCCAGCAACCTCACCGCGTTCCCCTTCAGGATCGCCGGCATCACTTCCGGCTTGAAGCCCGCATCCTCGAAGTCCTTCAGCCACCGGTCCGGCGTGATCAGCGGATAGTCGCTCGCGAACAGCACGCGATCCTTCAGCAGCGTGTTGGCGTACTGGACGAGTTGCTTGGGAAAGTACTTCGGGCTCCAGCCGGACAGGTCGATCCACACGTTGGGCTTGTGCGTGGCCACGCTCAGCGCTTCGTCCTGCCATGGGAAGCTGGGGTGCGCCATGACGATCTGCATGTCGGGGAAGTCGATGGCCACGTCGTCGAGGTGCATCGGGTTGCTGTATTCGAGGCGCAGGCCGCCGCCGCAACGCATGCCCGAACCGATGCCGCTGTGGCCGGTGTGGAACACCGCCGGCAGGCCGTATTCGGCGACCACCTCGTAGATCGGCCAAGCCATCCTGTCGTAGGGATGGAAGCCCTGAACGGTCGGATGGAACTTGAAGCCCTTCACGCCGTATTCCTCGATCAGCCGGCGCGCCTCGCGCGCACCCATCTTGCCCTTGTGCGGATCGATGCTGGCGAAGGCGATCATCATGTCGCTGTTCTTCTGCGCGTGCTCGGCGATCTCCTCGTTGGGGATGCGCCGACGGCCCATGTTCGACTCCGCATCGACCATGAACATCACCAAGCCGATCTTGCGCTCGCGGTAGTAGTCGATGCTTTCCTGGATGGTCGGGCGGCGGCCGGCCTTGAAGTACTTGTCGGCGGCGCGGTCGTATTCCTCGCCGTAGTTGTCGAACGGGTTCCAGCAACTCACTTCGGCGTGGGTGTGGGTATCGATCGCGATCAGGTTCTGGTAGTCCACAGGCTTTGTCTCCAGGTTCGGGTAAGTACCGAGTTCAGCCGCCTCATGCGGCCTTGAATTGGTTATTAACCATAACCATAATCGAAGCCACACCGGAACGCAATCATGAACCACCCCGATCTTCACATCGAGCTTCGCGACACCATCGCCATCATCCGCCTGACCCGCGGCGCCAAGCGCAATGCGCTGTCGGACGGCTTGGTCCTCGCGCTGCGCGACGCCTTCGACAACCTGCCCGACACGGTGCGCGCCGCCGTGGTCGACGGCGAGGGCCCGCACTTCTGCGCGGGCCTGGACCTGAGCGAACTGCAGGAACGCGACGCGGGCCAGGGCATGCGCCATTCACGCATGTGGCACGCGGCGCTGGAGCGGGTGCAGTACGGGCCGGTGCCGGTGATCGCGGCGCTGCACGGCGCGGTGGTCGGCGGCGGGCTGGAACTGGCGAGCGCATGTCACATCCGTGTGGCGGACAGCAGCACCTTCTACGCGCTGCCGGAAGGCTCGCGCGGCATCTTCGTGGGCGGCGGCGGCTCGGTGCGCATCCCCAAGCTGATCGGCGCGGCGCGCATGACCGACATGATGCTGACCGGCCGCGTCTACAACGCCGAGGACGGCGAGCGCGCCGGCTTCGCGCAGTACCTGGTGCCGGAGGGCACGGCCTTCGACAAGGCGCTGGAACTCGCGCAACGCGTGGCCCAGAACGCGCCGCTCACCAACTACGCGCTGATGCACGCGCTGCCGCGCATCGCCGAGCAATCGGCCGACCATGGCTTCTTCACCGAATCGCTGATCGCGGGCATTGCGCAGGCCTCCCCGGAAGCGAAGACGCGGCTGGCGGACTTCCTCGAAGGACGCGCCGCCAAAGTCAGCAAAGACTAGAAGGTGTGAATCTTTCTACTGCTGCCACCGATCTCGGGCCTGCGGTGCTCACCGCACGAGAGTGCGGTTCCGCTCCGCGAACCGGGCTCCCGGCTGGCGCCCTCGCTACGAAATCTTCACACCTTCTGACTCCCTCCAACTGGTAGCGCATGACAACCACAATGACCGAGACAAAACCCACTCCCGTCGTGCCGCGCTACCGCCCCCTGGCCTTTGGCATCACCCGCGGCGTGCTGACCGAAGGCGCGCCCGGCGTGTGCTACCTGAAGGCGGAGACACCACTCGCGCCTTACGTCGATCGCATGACGGACAGGCTCAAGCACTGGGCCACGGTGGCGCCGGACCGCACCTTCATCGCGCGCCGCGAACGCCTGCCCGACGGCAGCACCGGCGACTGGATTCGACTGAGCTATGCCGAGGCGCTGCACAAGGCGCGCAGCATCGCGCAGGCCGTGCTCGACCGTGGCCTGAGCGCCGAACGGCCCGTCGCGATCCTCAGCGAGAACAGCATCGAGCACGCGCTGATTGCGCTCGGCTGCCTGTACGCGGGCGTGCCCTACTGCCCGGTGTCGCCGCCCTACTCCATCGTCAGCCAGGACTTCGACAAGCTGCGCCATGTGCTGGACACGCTGACGCCCGGACTGGTGTTCGCCGCCGACGCGAAGCGCTTCGGCCGCGCCATCGATGCGGTCGTGCCGGCGGACGTGGAAGTCGTGCTGGCCGAAGGCACGCTGGACCGCCCCACCACTTCCTTCGACGAACTCGCCGCCACGCCCGCAACGTCCGCCGTCGATGCCGCGCTGGCGGCGACCGGCCCCGACACCATCACCAAATTCCTGTTCACCTCGGGCTCGACCAAGCTGCCCAAGGCCGTCATCAACACGCAACGCATGTGGTGCGCCAACCAGCAGCAGATGCGCCAGTCGATGCCGGTGCTGGGCGAGGAGCCGCCGGTGCTGGTCGACTGGCTGCCGTGGAACCACACCTTCGGCGGCAACCACAACGTCGGCATCGTGCTGGACAACGGCGGCACGCTCTACATCGACGACGGCAAGCCCACGCCGGGCGGGATGGCGGAGACGCTGCGCAACCTGCGCGAGATCGCGCCAACGGTGTACTTCAACGTGCCCACCGGATTCGAGGCGATTGCCAACGCGATGGAATCCGACCCGGTGCTGCGCAAGAACCTGCTGTCGCGCGTGAAGATGTTCTTCTATGCCGGCGCCGCCCTGTCGCAGCCGGTGTGGGACAGCCTGCACCGCTCGCAGGAGGCCGAAGTCGGCGAGCGCATCGTGATGGGCACGGGGCTGGGCATGACCGAGTCGGGCCCGTTCGCGCTCTACATCACCGGGCCGACGGTGCAATCGGGCGACCTCGGGCTGCCGGCGGCCGGCATCGAGATCAAGCTGGTCGACATCGACGGCAAGACCGAAGTGCGCTATCGCGGACCAAACATCACGCCGGGCTACTGGCGCGCCCCGGAAGCCACGGCCGAGGCCTTCGATGAAGAGGGCTACTTCTCCACCGGCGACGCCGTCAAATGGATCGACGAAGCGGACATCCACAAGGGCCTGCGCTTCGACGGCCGCATCGCGGAAGACTTCAAGCTCGCCACCGGCACCTTCGTCAGCGTGGGGCCGATGCGCGCGAGGATCATCGCGGCCGGCGCGCCGTACATCCAGGACGCGGTGCTGACCGGCATCAACCTGAAGGAAGTCGGCGCGCTGGTGTTTCCGACGCAGGCGGTGCGCAAGCTGGCCGGCCTGCCGCCGGATGCGCCGCTGCGCGAGGTGCTCGACAGCGCACCGGTGCGCGCGCGGATGCAGCAGGTGCTCGACACGCTGGCCGCGGGCAGCACCGGCAGCGCCAACCGCATCGCACGCGCCTGGCTCGTCGACGAGCCGCCTTCCATCGACAAGGGCGAGGTCACCGACAAGGGATCGATCAACCAGCGTTCCGTGCTCAAGCACCGGGCCGCGCTGGTCGATGCACTGCATGCGGACACGCTGGCCTCCATCCTCCAACCCCGATAGACATTCCCAAGGAGACAGACAGATGAAGATCGAAGGACAAGCCGCACTCGTCACGGGTGGCGCGTCGGGGCTCGGCGAAGCGACGGCGCGCGAGCTTGCGCGCCTGGGCGCCAAGGTGGCGGTGCTCGACCGCAATGCGGAACTGGCGGAGAAGGTCGCGAAGGCCATCGGCGAAGAATTCGGCGACGGCCGCGCCGTGGCCTGCGCCTGCGACATCACCGATGCCGAAAGCGTGAGCGCAGCCATCGAACGCGCCGCCGCCGCGCACGGCCCGGCGCGCATCCTCATGAACGTCGCCGGCATCGGCAGCGCCAAGCGCATCGTCGGCAAGGACGGCAACCCCGCGCCGCTGGAAGACTTCGTGCGCGTGGTCAACGTCAACCTGATCGGCGGCTACAACATGGCGCGCCTGTTTGCCGCGGCCTGCGCGAAGCTGCCTGCGCTGGAGGGTGGCGAGAAAGGCGTGATGCTGTTCACCGCATCGGTCGCGGCCTTCGACGGGCAGGTCGGCCAGCAGGCCTACAGCGCCTCGAAGGGCGGCCTGGTCGGCATGACCCTGCCGATGGCGCGCGACCTGGCGCAACACGGCATCCGCGTCTGCACCATCGCGCCCGGACTCTTCGCCACGCCGCTGCTCATGGAGTTGCCGGAGCCGGTGCAGCAGTCGCTGGCCGCGTCGATCCCGTTCCCGCCACGACTGGGCAAGCCCTCCGAGTTCGCGGAGCTGGCCTGCCATGTCGTGACCAACGGCCACCTCAACGGCGAGGTGATCCGTCTCGATGGCGCGCTCCGCATGGCGCCGCGCTGACCTTTCCACAACCCCGGAGACATGACATGAGCACTCGTCGCACCATCCTCTCTGCTGCCGGCGCCGTCACCGCGCTCGCAGCCCTCCGCCCGTTGACCGCCCTCGCGCAGGCGCTGGACCAGGTCAAGATCTACTACGGCTTCCCTGCCGGGAGCGCGGGCGACAGCGTGGCGCGCCGCGTGGCCGAGAAGCTGGGCGGCACGCCCTACAGCAAGGGCGCAGGCTACGTCGAGAACAAGCCTGGTGCAGGCGGCCGCATCGCGGTCGAGTCGCTCAAGGCCTCGCCGCCGGACGGCTCCGTGCTGACGCTGGCGCCGGTGTCCGCGCTCTCGGTCTACCCCTACATCTATCCGAAGCTCAGCTACAAGCAGGACGATGTCGCGCCGGTGTCGATCGGCGCCATCATGTTCCACGGCCTGGCCATCGGACCCGCCGTGCCGGAAGACGTGAAGACGCTGAAGGACTTCCTGGCCTGGGCCAAGGCCAACCCCGCGCAGGCCAGCTACGGCTCGCCGGGCGCCGGCTCCATGCCGCACCTGCTGGGCGCCCTGCTCGGCCTGCGCTCCGGCGTGGAACTGAAGCACGTGCCCTACCGCGGCACCGTGCCCAGCATCACCGACCTGGTCGGCGGGCAGATCGCCGCCGCCATGAACCCCAGCGGCGACTACCTGCAATACATGAAGGCCGGCCGCGTGCGCGTGCTGGCCACCTCAGGCAAGAAGCGCTCGCCGTACCTGCCGGACGTGCCCACCTTCACCGAGCTCGGCTACCCGGATTGCACGGTGGAGGAATGGTTCGGCTTCTACGCACCGGCCAGGACGCCCGCGGCCACCATCGCCAGCGCCAGCGCCGCCATCAACGTCGCCCTTGTCGACAAGTCGGTGATCGACGCGCTGGCATTGGTCGGGCTGGTGGCGCATGGCAGCACGCCGCAGGAAATGGCGGCCGACCAGAAGGCCGAATACGAGCGCTGGGGTCCGCTGGTCAAGCAGATCGGCTTCACGGCGGAATCATGAGCAAGGGCCCCGTTCGCGCACGGCGCCTCGCTGCGCCGCCCCGTTTGCGAGGGACGGCCCGCCGGGGCAGCTTGCAAGGTGGCGCCGGCATTGCGCTGGCCGTGGCAACGCTGGCGGGCTGCGCGGGCATCGCACCGGGCACGCCGCCGCCGCAACTCGGCGCCGCGCGCCCGGGTGAACTCACGGCGTGCGGCGACCTGGCGAACCTCACCGGGCCCATCGGCACCGTCATCACCCAGGCCACGGCCGTGGCGGCTGGACCGGTGCCGGTCGGCAACGGCAGCCAGCCCGCACCGGCGCACTGCCTGGTGCGCGGCAAGGTCAACGAACGGGTCAGTTCGGTCGACAACAACACCTATGCGATCGGCTTCGAACTGCGCATGCCGGTCGAATGGAACGGACGCTTCTTCTACCAGGCCAATGGCGGCCTCGACGGGGTGGTGGTGCCCGCGCTCGGCGGCATCGGCGGCGGCGCGCCGACCACCAATGCGTTGCAGATGGGCTTTGCGGTGATCAGCTCGGATGCGGGGCATCCCGGATCGATGGGCCCGCGCTTCGGCGTCGACCCGCAGGCACGGCTCGACTACGGCTACAACGCGGTCGCGCAACTCACGCCCATGGCCAAGGGCCTGATCGCGCGCGCCTACGGCCGCGGTCCGGATCGCTCGTACTTCGGCGGTTGTTCCAATGGCGGCCGGCACGCGATGGTCGCGGCCGTGCGTTCCGCGGACCAGTACGACGGCATCCTCGTGGGCGACCCGGGTTTCAACCTGCCGAAGGCGGCCGTGGCCCAGCTCTACGGGGCGCAGCAATATGCCAAGGTGGCGAGCAGGAAGACCGAGGACGACGAGCCCGACCTGCAGAGCGCCTTCACGCCCGCCGAACTCAAGCTCGTGAGCGACAAGGTGCTCGCGCAATGCGACGCGCTCGACGGCCTGGCCGATGGCATCGTGTCCGATGTCAAGGCTTGCCAGGCGACGTTCAAGCTCGACACGGCAGTGCCGACATGCGCGGAAGGCGTGCGGGACGGCAGTTGCCTCAGCGTGCCGCAGAAGACGGCTCTGTCGAGTGTCTTCGCAGGCGCACGCAACAGTGCCGGCAAGCCGATCTATGCCAGCTTTCCATTCGACAGCGGCATTGGCGGCAGCAACTGGCGCGAATGGAAGTTCGCCAGCCCGAGCACGCGCGACTCTGGCGCGGTGCAGTTCATCTTCGCGACCCCGCCGATGGTCGAGCGCCCCGGCGGCATGGCCTTCACGCTGGGTTTCGACATGGACCGCGACCTGCCGCGCATCGAAGCCACCGACCCGGTCTACCGCACGTCGTCGATGGCCTTCATGACGCCGCCCGATGCGGCCAACCTGTCGGCGCTGCGCAATCGCGGCGGCAAGATGATGGTCTACCACGGCACCAGCGACCCCGTGTTCTCCTCGGACGACACGGCCGCCTGGTACGAGCGCGTGCAGGCCGCGAACGGCGGCGACGCGGCCAGCTTCGCGCGCTACTTCCCCGTGCCCGGAATGAACCACTGCGCAGGCGGCCCGGCCACCGACCAGTTCGACATGCTGACGGCGCTGGTGGCCTGGGTCGAGCAAGGCCAGGCGCCGGCCTCGGTCACGGCTGCCGCGCGTGGCCCCGGCGCCAGCGTGGTCAACGCCGAAGTGCCGGCCAATTGGTCCGCCAGGCGCACACGGCCGCTGTGCCCCTACCCGCAAGTCGCGCGCTACCAGGGCGGCGACGTTGAAAGTGCGGGCAGCTTCGCCTGCACTGCACCCTGAAGCTTTCACATGGACTATCAGCCTCGCCCCGAAGACCAGCGCTTCATCCTTGATGCCGTGCTCGGCGCCAGCGGCCGGCTTGTCAGGCTCGCGCCCTTCGCCGAGTACGACGCATCGCTGCAGTCGCAGTTGCTCGAGGAGGCCGGCCGCTTCATAGGCGAAGTGATCGCGCCGCTGAACCGCGTGGGCGACGAGACCGGCTGCCGCTTCGATCAAGGCAACGTCACCACGCCGCCGGGCTTCCGCGAGGCCTATCGCGCGCTATGGCAGGCCGGCTGGCCGGCGTTGACAGCCTCGCCGGAAGACGGCGGGCAGGGCCTGCCCACGCTGCTGTCGGCCATCGTGTCGGAATGGCTCAGTGCGGCGAACCAGGGCTTCAACATGGCGCCCGGCCTGCTGCACGGCGCCTACGAATGCCTGAAGCACCACGGCGACGGCGACCTGAAGCAGCGCTACCTCCCGAAGCTCGCCAGCGGCGAGTGGCTCGCCACGATGTGCCTCACGGAAGCGCATGCCGGCAGCGACCTGGGCCAGGTGCGCACGCGCGCCACGCCCCAGCCCGATGGCACCTACCGCGTGAGCGGCAACAAGATCTTCATCTCCGGCGGCGAGCACGACCTGAGCGACAACATCGTGCACCTGGTGCTCTGCCGCCTGCCGGATGCGCCGGCAGGACCCAAGGGCCTGTCGCTGGTGCTCGCGCCCAAGCTGCTGCCGGACGGCGCGCGCAACGCGGTCCACTGCGAACGCATCGAGGAGAAGATGGGCCTGCACGGCAGCCCCACCTGCCAGATGCGTTTCGAGGACACCACGGGATGGCTCATCGGCGAGCCGAACCGCGGGCTGCAGGCCATGTTCGTGATGATGAATTCGGCGCGCCTGCTGGTCGCGCTGCAGGGCATCGGCCTGCTCGATGCGGCATGGCAGAAGGCCGATGCCTATGCGCGCGAACGCCGCCAGATGCGTGCGCCGCAAGTGCCGGCAAGCCGCGGCCCGGGCGATGCCGCCGACCTGATCGTCGAGCATCCCGCCATGCGCCGCATCCTCGATACGCAGCGCGGCTGGATCGATGGCGCGCGCGTGCTGGCCTACCGCACCGCCCTGATGCTCGACGTGGCAAGGCACGATGCGGACAAGGCCTCGCGCGAGCGTGCGCAGCGCTGGTGTTCGCTCATCACGCCGGTGCTCAAGGCGGCCTGCACGCAGCAGGGCTTCCAGGGCGCGAGCGAATGCCTGCAGGTCTTCGGCGGCCACGGCTACGTGCGCGAATGGGGCATGGAGCAGATCGTCCGCGATGCACGCGTGTCGATGATCTACGAAGGCACCAACGAGATCCAGGCGATCGACCTGCTGGTGCGCAAGGTGCTGCCCGATGGCGGCGCCGGCATGGGCAAGCTGCTGGTCGAACTGCGCGACGAACTGGAAGCTTCACGCGACACCGACGCGGACGCGCAGCGCCGACTGGCGCAGCTGCGCTACCTCACGACCACGGTGGCGATGGCCTCGCACGCCGACCCCGCGTTGCCGTATGAAGTCGCCGACGACTACCTGCGCGTGGTGATGCTCACGCTGATGGCATGGGCCTGGGCGCGCATCGACGTGGCCGCGTCGGGCGAGCCAGACGCTTCGCGCTGGTCGGCGCCGGCCGCGGCGTTCCGCCGCCACGCATTGCCGGAGTTCGACATGCGGCTCGGCATGGTCAAGCGGGCCTGTGAAGCGGTGACGATGCAGCCCGCGACGTGACGCCACGACAGTGCCGGGGTTTCCTTAAGTTACGCTCGCGCCATCATGCCGACTGCCCGCACGCCCTCTTCTTCCTCCTCCGAATCCGCCTCGCTCGACACGCGCGTCCTTGAATCGCTGGTGGGCTACAACACCCGCCGCGCGTGGAGCGTCATCAGTTCCGTGTTCGCCGAGCGCATGGCCGTGTACGGGCTCAAGCAGGTCGATTTCTCGGTGCTGTCATTGCTCGCGCACAACCCCGGCGCCACCTCGCGCCAGCTCTGCGCCACGCTCGACATCCTGCCGCCCAACCTGGTGAGCCTGGTGGCCGCGATGGACAGCCGCGGCCTCATCGAGCGCCGCCCCCATCCCACCGACGGCCGCGCCGTGGGCCTGCACCTGACCGCCGCCGGCAAGAAGCTGGTGCGCGAGGCCGAACAGACCGTGACGCAGCTGGAGCTGGATGCGAGCGCCAAGCTCACGGCGCGGGAGCGGGAGACGCTCATCAAACTGCTGCAGAAGGTTTACCTGTGATGCGCGATCAGGCGTCCCGCACATCGGCCACCGGCTTGCTCCCGAAGTCGGGCCGATCCAGGTAGCCCAGCACTTTCGCCGCAGCGACTTCGGGCGAATCCAGCAGGCCCTGCGCCTTCAGTTGCACGAAGCGCTCGCGGTCCGGGAACTCGTCGGCGCCGGTGCTGCGCAGCGTCACCTGCATGTCGGTGTCGATCACGCCCGGCGCCAGCGACACGATGCGCGCGCCGTTCGGCCGGGCCGCCTCCTCCAGCGCCACCGCGCGCGAGAAGTGGTCCATGCCTGCCTTGGCCGCGCAGTAAGGCGCCTGGCTGGCCATCGCATTGCGGCCCAGGCCCGAGGAGATGTTGAGCACTTCACGCCGGCCCGGCCAGTCGCGCGTCGCACTCAGGAAGGCGCTCGTCAGCATCACCGGCGCACCCAGGCCGACGCGCAATGCCTGCGCCAGTTCGGCAATCACGCTTTCGGCCAGCGGGCGTGGGTGACCGACGGTGCCGGCGTTGTTGATGAGCGTCGCGCGCTCGAAGCGCGACGGCTCGATGGCCTGCAGCCACGCGGCGAGCCGTTCCGCGGCGACGACCGAATTGCACAGGTCCTGCTGCCATTGCTCCAGCACGACGCCGGCGGCCTGCGCCGCTGCCGCGAGCGCGGCATCGGTGTGGCGCGAGATGCAGACCAGCGTCGCGCCCGGTTGCAGCAGTTGTTGCGCCATGGCACGGCCAAGGCCGCGCGACGCGCCGGTGAGGATGGTGAGGCGGCTGGTGGAAATAGTCATGTCTTGGCCCTGTCTGTTCGTGATTGTTCAGGCAATGAATCCGTCCCACACCAGCTTGAGCCCGGTCAACAACATGCCCAGGTACAGCATGCGATAGAACCAGGTCCCGCTGATGCGACGCGCGATGCGCACGCCTGCCCACACGCCAAAGGGCGCAAGCGGCAGAAGCACCAGCGAGGTCGCGAGATTGCGCCAGTCGAGCAGCCCGAGCCAGGCGTAGGGCACCCACTTGCTCAGGTTCACGACGAAGAAGAAATAGGCCATCGTCGCCGCGAACTCCACCGGCTTGAGCCGCAGCGGGATCACATACGCATTGACCGGCGGCCCGCCCGCATGCGCGATGAAACTGGTGAAGCCCGAGATCGTCGTCAACACGCTGCCAGCCAGGCGGGACGGTGGCGCCGAGTCGGCCGTGGGCGGGAACAACAGCCGCTGCGCCAGGAACAGCAACGTGAACAGCCCGACGATGCCCGCGACCGTGTGCGGCGTCAGCGTGCGAAACAGCATGGCGCCGATCACGGTGCCGACCAGCCCGAACGGGATCAGGAAGCCGAGCAGTTGCCGGTCGAAGTCGCGCCGAAACGCGGCGATGCCCAGCAGGTCCATCAGCAGCAGCACCGGCATCAGGATCGCAGCGGCTTCAGGGACCGTGACGGCCAGCGCCATCATCGGCACGGCCAGCGAGCCGAAGCCGGCGCCGAAGCCGCTCTTGCTGATGCCGAGCAACAACACGGCCGGCACGGCGGCGGCATAGAAATGGGGGTCGGAGATCGGAGCGAATTGCAAGCGGCGGATTTTCACACGCACGTTGCAGCCCCGCCTGACCGCGGCGCCTCTCTTGAGTCGACGTGGCTCCGCCAATCGAGCCCGGTCGCATCTTCACCCCTTCACGCACACCACCTGCTTGAGCGTGTAGACCACCTCCACCAGGTCCTTCTGGGCTTCCATCACCGCATCGATGTCCTTGTAGGCCATCGGAATCTCGTCGATCACGTCGGCGTCCTTGCGGCATTCGACGCCCTCGGTTGCGGCGATCTGGTCGGCGATGGTGAACATCTTCTTCGCCTTGGTGCGGCTCATGGCCCGGCCTGCGCCGTGGCTGCAGCTCATGAAGCTTTCCGGGTTGCCCTTGCCGCGCACGATGAAGCTCCTGGCGCCCATGCTGCCGGGGATGATCCCCAGCTCGCCCGCCTTCGCGCTCACCGCACCCTTGCGGGTCACGAGCACGTCTTCGCCGAAGTGCGTTTCGCGGCTCACGTAGTTATGGTGGCAATTCACCGCTTCCACATGTGCGTCGAAAGGCTTCGCGATGACCTTGCGGGCGGCGCCGATCACGCGCTCCATCATCACCTCGCGGTTGGCCCGCGCGAACTTCTGCGCCCAGCCGACGGCGCGCACGTAGTCGCCGAAGTACTGCGAGCCTTCCTCGAAGTACGACAGGTCCTGGTCGGGCAGGTTGCGCTGGTGCCGCTCTGCATCTTTCCTGGCCAGCTCGATGAAGTGCGTGCCGATGGCATTGCCCACGCCGCGCGAACCCGAGTGCAGCATGAACCACACGGCGCCAGCTTCGTCCAGGCAGACCTCGATGAAGTGATTGCCAGTGCCCAGCGTTCCCAGGTGCTTGTGGTTGTTGGTGTTCTTCAGGCGCGGGTAGCCCTCGCAGATCAGGTTGAACTCGGCGACGAGCGTGGCCCACGCCGCATCGGCTTCATCGGGTGGCGTTTCCCACGAGCCCCTGTCGCGGCCCATGCGCCTGGGGTTGGAGCCATGCGGCACGGCGCGCTCGATGGCCGAACGCAGCGGGCCCAGGTTGTCGGGCAGGTCTCGCGCATCGAGCGTGGTCTTGCACGCCATCATTCCGCAACCGATGTCCACGCCGACCGCGGCGGGGATGATGGCCTTGAAAGTCGGAATCACCGAACCGACGGTCGCGCCGATGCCGTAGTGCACGTCCGGCATGGCAGCGATGTGCCTGAAG
Source organism: Variovorax sp. dw_954 (assembly GCF_018449755.1). Lineage (NCBI taxonomy): Bacteria > Pseudomonadati > Pseudomonadota > Betaproteobacteria > Burkholderiales > Comamonadaceae > Variovorax > Variovorax sp. dw_954. Next base: position 269,589 of record NZ_JAAVVD010000006.1, read on the forward strand.
ACGATGGGCAGGCGAGCCGCGTTCTCGAGTTGCTTCTGCGCCTCGGCCTCCACGGGTACGCCGCGCGTCCACATCTTCACGGGGACGCCGTGCTCGACTTCATGCAGCTTGTAGTTCTTGATGATTTCCATCTTGTGACCTCCTCGGGTCTTCGACGAGAGCGCCGCCGCGTGCGCCCTCCCCCGACTCGCGCCACACGGCGCTTGCCTTTGTATCGCGGAGAGTGTGAGCTGCGCCCTGCCTACCTACCCGGCCCCGCTCACCTGCGCCACCATCCGGCTCAAGCGCTCCACGTCACGCAGCACCATGGCCTTGCCGTCTTTCTCGACCAGGCCATCGCGCGCGAGCCGGGCCAGTTCGCGCGTGACCTGCTCGCGCTGGGTGCTGATGCGGTTGGCCAGCGCCTCGTGCAGCGGAGCCGGGTCAAGCCTCGCGACGTTGTCGACGATGCCTTCCGTGCGCGCCATGCGCAGCAGCTCCGCATGCAGCCGGTTCTGCACGCCCAGCGTGCTGAGTTCGATGACGCGTTGCGACAGTTGCCGCACCAGCCCGGCCAGGTGGCGCATCTCGCGCTCGGCCACCAGGGGTTCTTCGCGCAGCAGCGCCATGAACGCCGCGCTGTCCAGGCTCGCGACGGTGCTGGGCTCGAGCGTGACGACGTCGGCCGAGCGCGGCCCGCCGTCGATGGCGGCCATGTCGCCGAACCAGTCGCCCTTGACCGAATCCCGAAAACTCACCTGGCGGCCGCCCGCAGAGTAGCTCGTCACGCGCAGCCGGCCGGAGAGCAGGAAGTAGACATCGCGCTGCGGGTCCGCGCGCAGCAGCAGGGGTTGGTGCGCCGCCAGCTGGTGCCACTGGCACTGCCGCGCCAGTTGTTCGAGCCGCGCGTCGGGCAAGCTCGCGAACAGGGGCAGCGAGCGCAAGGCCAGGCTGGAGCGAATCGGCGGATCCATGGGCGTCGGCGGGCTTGCCATTCTGCGCCGCGGGCCCCGAGCAGCGCAAACGTGTGCGCCAGCGCACATCGCCGTCGGGCAACCTGGACCGACACTGCCGCGTCGCGGATGCGATCCCCGCAGCCCGCGCGCCGCAGTTGAAGGAGCGCAACCCAATGAACGCCACGCAATTCGCACTCTCGGCCACGCTCGTCGCCGGCGGAACGGTGTCATCGGCCCAGACCGTGCCGGCAGAGCAATGGACGGGACCGGCAGTTTCGACCGTCGGCGGCGCGGTGGTCCGGGCCGAGGTCGTCGCCTTGCTCAACAGCTTCCTGGCGCAGCGGCAGGCCGCGCCGGAAGCCTGGGTCGGCGCCGCGGAATTGGCGACCGTCCACGTGGGCGATGCGCAGCGCGCGGAGGTCAAGGCGGACACCGCCATGGCGACGCGTGCCCGCCTCACCGGCTACATGACGCGCAATGAGTACAACCCCCAGAGCGCCGAGGCGCAACGCCGCAACGCGCGCTACATCCGGCTGCGCTTCGGCCCCGAATACACGGACGAGCTTTCACGGCTGCAGGGCCAAACACGCCCGGCCGCCGCGGCGTCAATGGCCAGCGAACCGGACGCGGGCGGCGAGTGAAGCCAGCCGCCGTACGGGCGGCCATGAGGTGGCATTGGGCGGCATTGATGCATATCCAGCATGCGGCCATGCGCCGGATGCACATAAATTAGGCATTCAAACGACGCATTGTCGACTGAACGTTTCCTGAAGGCGCGTGAGTACTCGTCAATCGCGAGGGCGTGTGCTAACTTCCGCGCGGGCGCCGCCGGGGACCTCCGCGGCGCCTCATCTACAAAATCAGGGAGACAAGAATGGCAAACAGCCAGTACACGGCGCGCAAGAGCGTGGCCGACATCGTCGCGAGCGGGGAAGGCAGTCACACGCTGCCCAAATCGCTCGGCGCTTTCAGCATCACAGCCATCGGGGTCGGGGCCATCATCGGCGCCGGCATCTTCGTACTGACCGGCACCGCGGCCGCGCAATACGCAGGGCCCGGCATCATGATGTCCTTCATCCTGGCCGGGTTCGCCTGCGCCTTCGTGGGACTTTGCTACGCCGAACTGGCGGCGCTGATTCCGGTCAGCGGAAGTTCCTACACCTACACCTACGCCACCCTGGGCGAGCTGGCGGCCTGGATCATCGGCTGGGACCTCGTGCTCGAGTACGCCATGGGCGCGGCCACTGTCGCCGTGGGCTGGTCGGGTTATCTCGGCAGCCTGCTGGGGCAGTTCGGCATCCACCTGCCGCCGGCGCTCATGCATTCGCCGGGCGCCGTCACCCTGAAGGACGGCTCGACGATCACGGCGCTGTTCAACCTGCCGGCCGCGCTCATCATCATGGCGCTGACCTTCCTGCTCATCCGCGGCACCAAGGAATCGGCCAGCCTGAACAACGTGATGGTCGCGATCAAGCTGATCGTCGTGGTGGCCTTCATCGGCTTCGGTATCGGCTACGTCAACCAGGACAACTGGACGCCGTTCATTCCCGCGAACACGGGTGAGTTCGGCCACTTCGGCTGGAGCGGCGTGCTGCGCGGTTCCTCGGTGGTGTTCTTCGCTTTCATCGGCTTCGACGCCGTCTCGACCGCGGCGCAGGAAGCCAGGAACCCGCAACGCGACATGCCTATCGGCATCCTGGGTTCGCTGATCGTCTGCACCGCGCTGTACGTGGCCGTGGCCGCGGTGCTGACCGGCCTGGTTCCGTACGCGAAGCTCAACGTGCCGGACCCGATCGCGCTGGGCGTGGACGTCATCGGAAAGCCGTGGCTGTCGCTGCTCATCAAGTTCGGCGCCCTCGCCGGCCTGACCACCGTGATCCTGGTGCTGCTGTACGGCCAGAGCCGGATCTTCTACACGATCGCCAGCGACGGCCTGCTGCCCAGGTTCTTCTCCAACCTGCATCCCAAGTTCGGCACGCCGCACATGAGCCAGATCTTCATCGGCCTCATCTGCGCCATCGTGGCGGGCCTGGTGCCGATCCATATCCTGGGCGAAATGGTGAGCATCGGAACGCTGTTCGCATTCATCCTGGTGTGCGGCGCGGTGATCTACCTGCGCAAGAGCGAGCGGGACACCTTCCGTCCGTTCCGCGTTCCCGGCGTGCCGTTCATCCCCTTCCTCGGTATCGGCTTCTGCCTGATGCTGATGAGCGCGCTGCCCGGCGACACCTGGCTGCGGCTGGTGGTCTGGCTCGTCATCGGGCTGGCGATCTACTTCAGCTATGGCCGTCACCACTCGGTGCAACACCTGAAGCAACTGCGCAAGGCCGGCAAGCGCTGAGCGCGCCTTTGGCCCAGCCTGCACAAAGCGCCTTCGGGCGCTTTTTGCTTTTTGCCGCGGCGCTTCTGGCGCGCCCATGCGGGCGCTTATAGTGGTCGCGGGAGGCCCACATCAGCAATGAGGATGACGATGCCATCGACAAGTCCGGACGCGACGTTCGCACCGATCGACAACGAATTGCCCCTGCGCTGGATGCGCCGGCTGGGCCTCGTTCCGCCCGACGGGCTGGGCACCATCCGTCGCGCCGTGTTCCTGGCAATGCTGTGCTGGCTGCCCATCGTCATCTGGGCGACCACCATGCGCCGCCTCGGCAACGTCGACCCCGGCGAATCGCTGCTGCAGCACTACGGCGTCCACGTACGCTGCCTGCTGGCGATTCCATTGCTGGTCATTGCCGAAGGTCCGTTGCAGACCATGATCCAGAAGCTGGTGCAGCAGTTCCACCTGAGCGGCATCGCATCCAGCGCGCCGGGCTCGCCCTTCGACCGCCTCATCGCAGAGATGCGCCGGGCGCGTGACGCATCGGTGCCGTGGATCCTCGTCCTCGGCTTCTCGATTGCATGGTCGGCCACGGTGCATCCCTCGTTCAGGGACGACGCGCTGAACTGGGCGATCGACGCCGATGGTTCACTCGGTTTCGGCGGCTGGTGGTTCGTGTGGGTGGCGCGGCCGATCTTCGTTGCACTCGTGACGGCGTGGGTGTGGCGAATCCTGCTGATCACCTGGTGTTTCTGGCGCATTGGCCGATTGGACCTGTCGCTGGTGCCCTCGCACCCCGACCGATGCGCCGGCATCGGCTTCGTGGCGAAGCTGCCGCGCGGCTTCGCCATCGTGACCTTCGTGCTCTCGGCCACGATGGCGTCGCACTGGGCGCATGAAATCGTCGTGCATGGCGCCAAGCTCGATACGTTCCAGATGCCCGCGCTGCTGTTCGTCGTGCTGTGGACGCTTTGCCTGCTGTTGCCGTTGATGGCCCTGGCGCCCGCCTTGCACACCGCGCGCTCGCACGCGTTGCCGGCCTATGCGGCGCTGGTGGGTGAGCAGGGCCGCCTGCTGTACCGGCGCTGGATCCTGCACGAGACGGTGGAAGACGCGCCCATCGTGGAGGCGCCCGGTATCGGCGTCGTGGCCGATGCAGCGGCGTTGTACGAGGCGGTCTCGAAGATGCGGATGGCCCCGATCACCCTCAAGTCTGTGTGGTACGTCCTCGCCCCGCTGGGGCTGCCCTTCGTCGTGGTGGCGAGCCTGCAGATTCCGCTGCTCGACTTGCTGCTCAAGCTGGCGAAGGCCCTGGGGTGATCCCCCCGGGCCGCCGGATCACACGCGTTCGAGGATGACCGCGATGCCTTGGCCGACACCGATGCACATGGTGCACAGCGCGTAGCGGCCGCCCTGCTTGTGGAGCTGGTTGACCGCGGTGGTCGCCAGGCGCGCGCCACTGGCGCCCAGCGGGTGGCCCAGGGCGATCGCGCCGCCGTTGATGTTGACGCGGGCATCGTCGTCCTTCAGGCCCAGCATGCGCAGCACCGCGAGGCCCTGCGCGGCGAAGGCTTCGTTGAGTTCGATGACGTCGATCTGGTCGAGCGTGAGGCCGGTCAGGGCCAGCACCTTCTGCGAAGCCGGTGCCGGGCCGATGCCCATGATGCGCGGCGCGACGCCGGCGGTGGCCATGCCGACCACGCGGGCGCGCGGCGTGAGGCCGTACTTGCCGGCGGTGGCTTCATCGGCCAGCAGGATCGCGCAGGCGCCGTCGTTCACGCCGCTGGCGTTGCCGGCGGTGACGGTGCCATCAGGCCGCACCACGCCCTTGAGCTTGGCCAGCGCTTCCATCGTGGTGTCGCGCGGATGCTCGTCCTTGCTGACGATGATCGGGTCGCCCTTTTTCTGCGGCACGCTCACCGGCGTGATCTCGGCATCGAAGAATCCGGACTTCTGCGAAGCCACGGCGCGTTGCTGCGATGCCAGCGCCATGCGGTCCTGCGCCTCGCGCTCGATCTTGTAGTCGGTGGCGACGTTCTCGGCCGTCTCGGGCATCGAGTCGACGCCGTAGGCTTCCTTCATCTTCTTGTTGACGAAGCGCCAGCCGATGGTCGTGTCGTACACCGCATTGGCGCGGCCAAAAGCCGACTCGGCCTTGGGCATGACGAAGGGCGCGCGGCTCATGCTCTCGACGCCGCCGGCGATCATCAGGCCCGCCTCGCCGGACTTGATGGCGCGGGCCGCGGTGCCAAGGGTGTCGAGGCTGGAGCCGCACAGGCGGTTGATGGTCGAGCCGCCCACCTCGAGCGGCAGGCCGGCGAGCAGCGCCGACATGCGTGCCACGTTGCGGTTGTCTTCGCCGGCCTGGTTGGCGCAGCCGTAGAGCACGTCGCTGACGGCTTGCCAGTCGACCTTCGGGTTGCGGGCGATCAAGGCCTTGAGCGGCACGGCGCCGAGGTCGTCGGCGCGCACGCTCGAGAGCGCGCCACCGTAGCGGCCGAAGGGGGTGCGGATGGCGTCGCAGATGAAGGCTTGGGTGGTCATATGTTGTCTCTTCAGAAGGTGAAATAAATACGGGTACCGGACGCAGAGGACGCGAAGATTTCGCGAAGGACGCGAAAGAACTCCATGAATTCTTTCTCGGTTTTCCTTTCGCGTCCTTCGCGAAACCTTTGCGTCCTTCGCGGCCGGATGTCCGTATTGGCTGTTCGGCTGCTTATTGTGCGATCGGCAAGCCCACGAGCTTTTCGAGTTCGGCGTGCTCCAGGCCGTCGACCTTGTCGACGAGCTTGAGGCCATCCGGCGTGCATTCGAGCGTCGCCAGGTCGGAATAGACGCGCTTGACGCAGCCGATACCGGTCAGCGGATAGGTGCATTGCTTGACCAGCTTGCTCGCGCCCTGCTTGGTCAGCAGGTCCATCATGACCCACGTTTGCTTCGCACCGATGGCCAGGTCCATCGCGCCGCCGACCGCGGGGATCGCGTCCTTCTCGCCGGTGTGCCAGTTGGCCAGGTCGCCCGTGGCCGACACCTGGAAGGCGCCGAGCACGCAGATGTCGAGGTGGCCGCCGCGCATCATCGCGAAGCTGTCGGCATGGTGGAAGAAGGAGCCGCCCGGCAGCAGCGTGACGGGTTGCTTGCCGGCGTTGATGAGGTCGTAGTCTTCCTCGCCGGCCTTGGGTGCGGGGCCCATGCCGAGGATGCCGTTCTCGCTTTGCAGGATGACCTCGCGGCCTTCCGGCAGGTGATTTGCGACGAGCGTGGGCTGGCCGATGCCGAGGTTGACGACGGCGCCGTCGAAGATGTCCTGGGCGACGCGGGCGGCGAGTTGGTCCTTGGTGCGACGGGTGTAAGTAGCGCTCATGGTCATGCTGCCTTCTTGAAACCGCCGGCTTGCGTGGCGATGCGTTCGATCTGTACGACCTGGTGGACGAAGATGCCCGGCGTCACGATGGTCTCGGGGTCGAGTGTTCCCAACTCGGCGATTTCGTGCACGGTGGCGATGGTCTTCTTCGCGGCCATGGCCATCACCGGGCCGAAATTGCGCGCGGCCTTGCGATAGACCAGGTTGCCCCAGCGATCGCCGCGTTCGGCCTTGATGAGCGCCACGTCGCCGTGGATCGGATACTCCAGCACGTAGTGGACGCCGCCGATGACACGCGTCTCGCGGTCGCCGGAGAGCTGCGTGCCGTAGCCGGTCGGGCAGAAGAAACCGCCGATGCCGGCGCCGGCCGCACGGATGCGTTCGGCCAGGTTGCCTTGCGGCACGAGTTCCAGCTCCAGCTTGCCGGCGCGATACAGGCCGTCGAACACCTGGCTGTCGGCCTGGCGCGGAAAGCTGCAGATGATCTTGCGCACCCGGCCGGCCTTGAGCAACGCGGCCAGGCCCACCTCGGCATTGCCGGCGTTGTTGTTGACGACGGTCAGGTCTTTTGCGCCCTGCTCGATGAGGCCATCGATCAGCTCGTTGGGGATGCCGGCTGTGCCGAAGCCGCCGATGAGGACGGTCGAGCCGTCCTTGATGTCGGCCATCGCGTCGGCAACCGAGCGCGCGATCTTGTTGATCATGTGAGCTTGTCTCCAGTTGGGGGATTCGGGGAAATCACTGAACGGATCGTTGCGAATGGTTGCTCGGCGGATTCTTGCAACTTGTTCGCATACCGAACATTTGTTCTTATAATGAATTCTAGGAGGATTGACCCATCATGGCAACCACCCCGATACAAAACCATACATCTGACGACTACGCACCACCCAGGCCGGGCGACACCTATGTGCAGTCCTTCGCGCGCGGGCTGGAAGTGATCCGGTCCTTCAGCGCCCGTGCGCCGCGGCAGACGCTCAGCGAGGTCGCGGCCGCGAGCGGCCTCACGCGCGCCGGCGCCCGGCGCATCCTGCTCACGCTGCAGACACTGGGCTATGTCGAGTCGGACGGCAAGCACTTCGCGCTGACGCCGCGCATCCTCGACCTCGGCTTCGCCTATCTCTCGTCGATGCCGATCTGGAACCGCGCCGAGCCGGTGATGGAGGCGCTGGTGCAGGAGGTGCAGGAGTCGTGCTCGGCGGCCGTGCTGGACGCGACGGACATCGTCTACGTGATGCGCGTGCCCACGCACAAGATCATGAGCATCAGCCTGGGCGTCGGCTCCCGGCTGCCGGCGTACTGCACGTCGATGGGCCGCCTCCTGCTGGCCGAGTTGAACGACGATGAGTTGCGCGCGCGGCTCGAGGCGTCGTCGCCGCAGCCGCTCACCAAGCACACGGTGACGGACATGGACGTCCTGCTGGCCAAGGTCGCGCAGGCGCGCCGCCAGCGCTGGTGCCTGGTGAACCAGGAACTGGAGGAAGGGCTGGTCTCGATTGCCGCGCCCATCGTCAACCGCGCGGGACGCGCCGTGGCCGCCCTCAACATCAGCGGGCAGGCCAACCGCACCAGCGCCAAGGTGATGCAGGAGACGATGCTGCCGCCGCTGCTGGAGGCGGCTCGGAAGATTTCACGGATGCTGTAGGGCCGCGGGCAAAGGCCGCTTGTCGCTGTCAGACAGAAGAGAGACGCTCGCGTGCCGGGGCGCTCGTCGTGGCGCCACGAATTGTTATTGCCCTGCGTCGCTCAAATACCGCTGGCCGACAAGTCTGGAGTCGCAGGCATTTCAATGGAACTCGATATAGCTGCAGGCAATCGCGTCTTCAACTCCGCGGCCCTCAATACCATTGAACGATCACCCGGTTGGATGCGTCGAGCGGGAATTCGTGAACCAGACCATTTCCTAACGCGGCCAAGCTGCCCAATACTGTTCGGATTCGTTCGCCGTCTCAATCATTTTTACCTGAATTCGGCCATTCTTGTCATGCTGTTTAGCCAAACCCAAGGATCGTGTTTCCCCGAGCAATTGGGTGACGAACCGATACTGACCTTGCTGGGGGGTCCCGAAGCATCGCCAGGTCTGCGCCGCACCTTGCGGTCCAATTCGATTGGCGGGGATGGTGCTGAGTGGATTCTTGGAGGCAATATCCTTGTCAGCAGCAAGCGCCGCCCCGCTGCCATCCAGTATTTGCCAGTAACCCATTCCAATGCGTCGGAAACGCCACGTCGGGCCTGTTGCATGGCCAACCACAAAATTCGTACTGGCCGGGTCCCGAATCAAGGCGGTGAGGCTGTAGCGTGCGGTGTACAGGTAGTAACTGGTATTCTCCTCTATTGCGCAAGCATCGTAAAAATAGTCTCCGGATACGAGATGGTCAAATTCTTGTTGTGCAATATCCTGATCGTGAATCGATCGCGCTGAGGATATGGTTCGGGCAAGCTGCGGCATTGCGGAGGCTATATCAGCCAGCACTTTTTCTGAATCAGGATCGGGCCGTTGCGGCAAGGTGCTGGATAAATGAGCAACATCCACAATGATCGCTCTCCAGCGCCCCCAGATCTCCTCGATCTGCCCGGCCGTTTGTACCGGATCGGGACTGACAGGCAGGACGGCCGATTCGGGAAAGCGGGCGGCCGAATAGGATCGCGCCGCATTTGTTGCGCTCAGGGCAAAGGTCTCCATCGCATTGCGGAACGAGCCCGAGGGCACATTTCCTTGCAAGTCCACCACCGTGGTTGCCAAATTGCGGCGGACCCCATCCATCTTCTGTGTCCATAGCGCGAAGTCGAGCGGTTTGCCGCCCATACCAGCATCGTCGAGTTGCTGACACAGATTGGCGAGGGAGAGGAGGTCGGCATCCAAAGCTACCAGCTTTGCGGCGAGTGCCCTGGACCGTGCCCTTGTATCTCGCCACGCAGCGCCGCTGGCGTGCAAATTGGCGAAGCTACCGAATGTCCGCAACCGCGACGCCAATTGCATGTTGCCTTGGACTGCGTCAGAGTCGTTGCCGACCATGAACGCAAACTTCGCGATATCCTGCCAGGAGGCGCGTGGAACAGGTGCCATCTTCGGCTCGGGCGGAACTGTGCAAACCCCGGCCACGGCTTGCCAGGCGGCCAGCATGCCGAAAAGCGCGCCAACAATGCGCCCTGTCTTCATAGAAAAGCTTGACCGATAAGCCGCACGCGCAGCCCCACGATTTTCGGAGGCGACAGTGGTTGCGAGATGCCGATGGTCCAGTCGGAGAACGGCGGAAGCAGGACGTGCTTCAATTCCCGGGAGAGTTCTACTTTATCGCCTCGGTACTCGAATGGAAATGGTTGAAACCAACCAAAAAATCTTGCGTTGCGCGTGCTGTCGATACGGTCCTGACAGCTCTCACCGCTATAGAGAATCAGGGCTACATGCCCGGTCAGGGCCGGGGTAGTTTCCAGCCGTGCCTGAACCGACGTCAATCGTACGTGCGACAGGGTTGCCAATAACGGATGATTTGGCGAGAGCGGGAAAGTCACGGTGCCGCGCTCCAGCCTGGCCATCAATTCCGGATCGTCGATGAATATTTCGCGGTCAAAATCAACTTGTTTTATTCCGATCAATCGTGTGGCATCCGCGTGGTCAGTTTCCATCGCCGCGCAACGGGCCTCCATCAGGGCGGGATCGGAGAGCACTTCGGGTACGACGAAGGTCGTGGGCGTGTACGTTTCAAAGAAAGTTGCGCGCTGGAAACCATAGCAGGCTTCAAAGAATTCGCGTGCCGCGGCTTGCTGGCGCAACGTTATCTCTGCCTTGATCGTTTCTGCCAGCACGGTGCGCTCGGTGAGCGTGGCCTGCAGTTTTTCGAGTTCCGCCTGCTTGCCGATCTGCGCCAGGCGCTGCAAGACAAGTGTGCCCTGCGCTCGATCCACGGCATCGCCCGCAGCTTGATATTCCGAGAGCACACGACCCTGAATACAGACCTTCTCCATCAGCGTCTTGTATTTGATCGCCGCCTGCTTCACTGCGTCGGAGAACTCGCCGTCAATGATGAGTTGCAGGCCGTTGACGACGTCAACCTCAATGGCATCCCATGCTGCCTTGGCTTCGATCGGGTGGGGCTTGCCGGCGATGGCGCGGATCGCCTCGCCGACCAGACTGCTCATTTCCGCGGCCAGATCAGGAGATGTGAGGTTGTTCAATATCGCTGTGCCGGCCTTCTGGATCGCGCTCGTGGCGTCCAACAACTTCTTGATGCTGTTGGCGTGGTCTGCGCCGTTCTCCCACGCGAAAGTCACTGGCAAGGCAAAGAGATTGATGACGGTCATCAGATGGTCAAGCCCGCCGCCGGCAAACATTCCACCGTACTTCGTGTTCTTGACCGCATCGATGAGGCCGGTGACGCCTTTGATATCGCCGTGGGACCCGCCACCCGGAAGGGGCGGAACCCCCATCGCGATCGCACCGAGACTGGTCGCCAGATTGATCAAGGCGCCGACGACTTCGAAGGATGCTTTGACAATCTTGTCGATTTTGTCGAGTTCCAGGGCCAGGCCAAGCCGGATGCTCTGTAAATTGGCCTCGAATTTCTGATCGGCGATGTCGCGAGCGACCCGTTCCATTGCTGCTGCAATGGTCTTGCGTCGCAAGGCCAGTTCTATCACCTGGCCTTCAATCAGTTTGGCTTCCTGGCGATCACGGCCGATACCTGCCGAGACAAACTGATGCGCGATGTCTCCAATGGTGCCCGTCAAATCGAGGAACTTGATATCCAGGCCGGTCGCCCTTGCCAGCTCCTTGCGTGACCAGGCCAGTTGTCTGTAGCTGTCGGCGGTCCTGGGTGGTATCGGATGCACGAGATCGTCGCCTTGGGCCACAGGCAGGAGCGCTCGTACCGCCTCGGAAATGCGGCCGATCGGCGCGAGGTCGGCATGCAGGCCAGCGAACCGCGCAACCCACCCAAGCATCGCTTGAACCATTGCCACGCGTTCGTTGGACGGGGCGCCGAGTGCTCCGGCGCACAGATCGAACGATGTCGCGAGGGAACGATACAACGGTCGTCCCAGCCGCAGCAATCCTGCCGGCACTTCAGACCGGGAAATGGCGGAGGCATCATCCCGCCAATGGAACACGGTGTAGCAGGGACGCTCGGAATTCTCCTTCAATCGCTCAAGATCGTAGGGTTCGTGTTTCTTGTTCCGAACGGACACGACACGGAAGTCCCCCACTACGCTGCCCGTCAGGATGCGCACCGCACCAATCGGTCCTGCGCCGTCGTGGGCGAGCAAGATATGGCCGGTACCCGAACCCTCCACGACGATGCGCCTGGCAATAATGGAGAGCCTTTGCGGCGTATTGCCTATTTGCACGCGCATGCCATCGGACACAACCAGCGTATCGGTATAGATGTCTACCGATCGCGCATTGCCTGATTCCGCAATCACTTGGGCGAGATTGACGACCAGGCTCTGATGGATTCGATCTGTTCCCAGGTCAGACCCGTCAAGCGGGGTTGGCGCGGGCAACAGGAGGCCTGCCGCATCGAGTTTATTTGCAAGCGCAACGATATCACTCGAATTCACGGGCGGCTCCTTGGTTTTCGCAATTCTTCATGCGGCCAATTTCTTCATTGCTTCATCGAGATCGTTGGCGGCTACTGGCATCGCTACCGTGCGCAGATGTTCAGCCTTGGTCGCCACGGATGCCCAGCTCTTTTGAGCGGTTTTCAAGGTCGTCACGAAGTTGAACCAATCCTCGTCATTGCTCTGACTGCGGCCGGGGCCACTCAGCAGGTCGACGATGAAGCGTATGTCTTTGGCGATTGCACGCCAGCCCAGCCCGAGTGTTTCGATTTTTGGCAGAATATTTTCGATGCCCTTCGACGTCTTGGTGACCATTGATTTGCCGTTGTTGTAATAAGTCATGAAGCGTTCGGCGCGCCCGAGCTCCGTCGAGATCAATCCCGCCTCATTCAGTTTTGCATCGATCTTGGCGCGTGTCACAGCCAGATCGACCCCAACGCCGATGTTTACGCCCAGCAGAATGAACGGCCCGAAAAATGGAATTATTAGATAAAGTGGAGAGGTTCCAAGCGCGATCACTTCATCGCGCTCCTTCTTGCGCAGACCACTGATCTCGATTTGGAGATTTTCCACGTCTATCTTGAATTTCACGACGCGTGGGCTTTCCTTGCCGAACTCGCTTTCAAAGACTTCCTTTTTCGAGTCGAAGCCCGTCTTGCTGGCTTGCAGTTTCATCTTCAAGCCCAGAGGGCCGAGAATATCTTCACGCAGCTTTTCCGCCCGTGTCGCGCGCTTCTCTGCTTCCAGGATCAAATCTTCCAGGGCCAGCTTGAATCGCTTCTGGATCTGATCTGAATTGCCAGAGACTTGGCCGCCCTTCCATAACTTGATCAGGGCGTTGAACTTTTCCTGGAGCGCTTCGGGCGTATCGCCGACACCCGGCATGTCGAAGCGTCCCACCAGATCAGCCAGACGGGTATAGACAACGTCCGCTTTGGCCTGGTAATGAACGATATCGTCAGCGAGATTCAGTACCTCATCGGCGATCCGGAAGGTGAAATCATTGCTGAGAGCAACCAGGTCTTTGTAAAGTGCGACGGTATCGGCGAATGCAGGTGCGAACGCGTCCCCTGGCAACATCTGCAGGCCGCTGCGCATTTTCGCTTCGCTGTCGGGTGAATTCGTGATGGAACTTTTGAAAAAGCACGACAACACCACCCAATCCGTTGTCGAGATCAGCGAAATTCCGTCGTCTATTTCCGATTTCGAAGAAAACTTTTCATCAATCTTGGACATTTTTTATTCCGGGTTTTGATTCGTGGAGCAGCTCGCCACGAAAATTGCAGAGAAAAGCCTTGCCCGAACGGGCCAGTAGACGCAATCGCCGTTTCCGACGTCGAAGGAACGTGGAACAGGAGGCCCCGCGAATCATCCAGTTTCGCGGACCTCGGAGAGCAGGACCCGTCGCTTCATCCAACAAGATGGTTGGTGCGCCGAGATCCGCAAATTCGTCGTGGAGCGATGAAGGTGCCCCGACCTTTTCGGAAAGTTACCGGGCTCGCAGTTTCCGCACTCGCCAATTCTTGACTTTGGTGGTGACCCGGCTTTTCACGGTGAACGTTCTGTCGGTCATGAAGGGCCCAGGAAGTTCTGGTTGGTCTGGCGGCGTGCAGTATCCGCTCGGACCCTGTGCGACAGCTACCCACAAACTAGGTAGTTTCCCGAAATCGAGGTCGACCCAACACCAGGCTGTCCGGTCGGACGGCTTGATCTCCGCTGTCGAGGTGAGCCGTTCCGGCAGCACGCTGTCACGACCGCGTGCCGCCCTCCGCCGGACGACATTGCGGCCGCTGTGGCTTTGCCAGGCCCCGCGATCAGGGCAGCAAGAAATCTACGACGCGCATTCGCGCAGCCGCATGCGAAGCCCCACGGGCGTCATGGTGAAGGCGAGCAGCTCGCGCGCCGGCTGGCCGTCGGGGGTGTCGATTGCGGCGATGTCGAAGCGGCTCAGCAAGACGGCCATGGCCATCTTGATCTCGAGCAGCGCCAGGTAGCGCCCGGGGCAGATGCGCGGTCCGGCGCCGAAGGGCATCGATGTGCGCCGGGCACTGCTGGCCATCGCGCCCGGGCCGCCATCGGCCATCCACCGCTGGGGCTCGAAAGCGGCTGCGCGCGGCACGTGACCCTCGCTCACGCCGTCGCGCCGCATGAGATTGACCACCACCGTGCCGGCCGGCACTTGGATGTCACCGACGATCACGTCCTTCTTCGCCTGCAAGCCCAGGATGGGCGCCACCGGGCGCAGGCGCATCGTCTCGTGCGCGCAGGCCTCGACGAAATCGAGCTGGGCCATCTGCTCGAAGGTCGGCTGCGCCGTATCGCCGACCACGCGGCGCACTTCCGCGGTGGCGCGCGCCAGCGCATCGGGATGGCGCCACAGCAGGTCGATCATCCAGGCGATGGTGTTGGCGGTGGTGTCCTCGCCCGCCAGCAGCATCGTCATGACGTTGCCCGAGACCTGGGCGTCGGTGATGCCGCTGTCGGGCTCATCGGCGGCGGCGATCATGGCTTCGAGCAGGTTGCGCGGATGGGTGCGCAATGCGGGGTCGGCTTGCATCCTCACACGCGCCTGCGCGACGAAGCCGTCGACGGCTTCGTTGACCGCCACCACCCCGCGCGCAAGCTGGCGGTCCGCCTGGGTCGGGAACCAGCGCCAGGTCGGCAGCGGCGACAACATGCGCTTGAGCAACGCGGGGAAGATCTTGTCGAGATGCTGCTGGATCACGTCGCCATCGGTTTCGAGCGTGTTCACCTCGGCGCCGAAGGCCAGCCCGGCGATGGTGTCGACGGTGTAGCGCATGAGGTCGGCCTGCAGGTCGATCGCGCTGCCGTCGCGCGCGGCTTTTTGCCAGCGCCGCGCCAGCCGATCGGCCACGCCTTGCAGCGACGGAAAGTAGCCCTTGACATGCGCCGGGTCGAAGCCCGCCATGACCATGCGGCGCTGCCGCCGCCAGTCGTCGTCGTTGGCACCGAAGACACCGGGCTTCAGGCCCATTTCCTGGCCGACCTTCTCCAGCCGCGTGGTGCGCTTGAAGCCATCCGGCCGGTCCCGCAGCATCGCCGCCACGGCCTGGTGGTCGCCGACGATCAGGAGATAACTGCGGCCGACCTTCAGCTTGAAGAACGGGCCGAACTCCTTGCACCACTGCTCCAGTTGCTGATGCATGCGCGGCGGGTCGAGTTGCAGCAGGTTGCCCAGCAGCGGGATGCCGCGCGGGCCCGGCAGGTCGGCGATCTGGCGAGGCGCGGGCTGGGGTGGGGTGATGGGCTTGTCGAGGGTGGGCGAATCCATGGTCATGGTGCTATTGGGCCATTTTTGGGTGGCGGTCGCGAGACATGGTTTCCCCTCCTCCTGACAATGGATCGCCGGGACGCAGCCCGGTCGCGCTAACCTCGCGCGCCTGCCCAACAAATCATCCAGGAAAAACATGACCTGCCGAGTCCCAAAGCTACTCTCGTCCATCGCAATGGCCTGCGGCCTCGCCATTGCCGGGACGGCTGTTCAGGCGGCCCCCGACGCCAAATTGCTCGCCGCTGCCGAGAAGGCGCAGCCCGCCGTGATCGAGAACCTCAAGGAAATGGTGCTCGTCGAATCGGGCAGCCTCAACGCGGAAGGCCTCATGAAGATGGCCGACATCACCGACGGCCGCCTCAAGGCACTTGGCTTCACGACGAAACGCGTCAAGACCACTATCGGAACGCCGGCCGAGATCGTCGTCGGCGCCCTGAAGGGCACCGGCAAGCGCAAGTTCATGCTGCAGGCCCACATGGACACGGTGTATCCCGCCGGCATCCTCACCACGCAGGGCTACCGCGTCGACGGCAACCGCATCTACGGCCCCGGCATCGCCGACGACAAGGGCGGCATCGCGGTGATTCTGGCCTCCCTCAAGATACTGGTTGATGCGGGCTGGAAGGACTTCGACACGCTTACCGTGCTGTTCAACACCGACGAGGAAGTCGGCTCCAACGCCTCCGGCGAACTGATCGCCACCACGGCCGAGTCGCAGGACTATGTGCTGTCGTTCGAACCCACCGCGGCCAAGTCGGTGGCCAAGGGCGAGGCGCTGCTGCTCGGCGCCGCCGGCATCGCGCAGGCCACGATGGACGTCAAGGGCCGCGCCGCACATGCCGGCGCCGCGCCGGAACTCGGCCGCAACGCGCTGTATGAACTCTCCTACCAGTTGCTGCAGACCAAGGACTTGGCCAAGGACATTCCCGGCATCACGCTGAACTGGACCGTGGCCCGCGCCACCGGCCCGAGCAACCAGATCACCGAGAAGGCGCAGGCCATCGGCGACATCCGCATCACGCAGCCCGGCGCCGAGAAGAAGCTCGACGCCGCGCTGCAGGCCAAGATCGCCGCCGGCAAGCTGATCCCGGACACCGAGACCACCGTCCAGGTCGTGACCACCCGACCGGCTTTCCTGGCCGGCGACAAGGGCCTGGCGGTGGCGAAGAAGGCGCAGGACATCTACAAGGAAATCGACCGCGAACTCGCGCTTGCGCCGATGACCGGCGGTGGCACCGATGCGGGCTTCGCAGGGCGTTCAGGCAAGCCGGCCGTGGTCGAGAGCTTCGGCCTGGCCGGCTTCGGCTACCACGCGAGGGACGAGTTCATCGAGGTGGATTCGATCGTTCCGCGCCTGTATCTCTCGACGCGGCTGTTGACCGAACTGGCGAAGTAAGGACTCCAGCGCGAGCGAGCCGAGCCGAGCCGCTCAGGCCGCGGCGCTCACCATCGGCTGCCCCGCCAGCGCAGCCTCCAGGTTCTCCTCCATCCGTCGAGCCATCGCCTCGCGCGTCTCGTTCGTGTTGCTCGCCAAATGCGGCAGCAGCACCACGTTGTCGAGTTCGAAGAAGGCCGGCGGCACGTTGGGCTCGTCCTCGAACACATCGAGCCCGGCGCCAGCAATGCGCCTGTGCTGCAGGGCCTCGATCAATGCCTTCTCGTCGACCACGCTGCCGCGCGAGATGTTGACGAGGTACCCATCGGGCCCGAGCGCGTCGAGGATCTCGCGCGAGACCAGGCCGCGCGTCTCCGGCCCGCCGGCGCTGGCGATCACGAGGAAGTCGGCCCATTCGGCCAGGCTCCTGAGCGTCGGCTCGTAGCCATGTTCGGTGTCCGTCAACGGCCGCCGGTTGTGGTACCTCACCTCCATGTCGAAGCCCGATGCGCGCCGCGCAATCACGCGTCCGATGCGCCCCATGCCGAGGATGCCGAGCTTCTTGCCCGACACCTTCGTCGCGAGCGGGAACGGTCCCTTCTGCCATTCGCCACGCCGCACGAAGCGGTCGGATGCGCTGATGCGCCGCGCCACGTCCATCACCAGCACGAAGGCGGTGTCGGCCACGCAATCGTTCAGCACGTCGGGCGTGTAGCCGACCGGGATGCCGCGCTCACGAGCCGCGTCGAGGTCGAGGGTCTCGAGGCCGACGCCGAAGCTGGAGATCACCTGGAGATTCGGCATGGAAGCGATCAGCGCAGCATCGGCGCCGAAACGGGCCGAGGTGACGAGCGCGGTGAACTCGCCGCCGTGCGCAGCGAGGAAGGCCTTGGCGTCGGCCTCCTGCCACAAGGGGTGGAGGTCATAGCGCTCGGCCAGCCGTTTCTCGAGCGCCGGCAGCAGCCGGCCGTGTTGCAGCACGCGGGTCTTGGGCATGGTTGGTTTCTCGTCTTCAGTTTTCATTCGGGCTGGATGCCGGCGTCCTTCGCGACCTTGGCCCACTTGACCATCTCGCTCGCGATGAAGGTGGCGAACTGCTGCGGCGTGCCGCTGCCAGGCTCGATGCCGTTGTCGATCAGCGTCTTGCGCACGTCCGGCAAGGTCAGGATGCGATCGACTTCGGCGTTGAGCTTGTCGACCGTGGCCTTCGGCGTGCCGGCAGGCGCGAGCAAGCCGCCCCAGGTGCTGGTCTCGTAGCCGGGTACGCCGGCCTCCTGCATCGTCGGCACGTCAGGCAGCACGCTGGAACGCTTGGCCGTGGTCACTGCCAGCGCGCGCAGGCGGCCTGCCTTGATCTGCACGTTGGCCGCGGCCACGGTGTCGAACATCAGCGAGGTGCGCCCGCTGATCAGGTCGGGGTGCGCCAGCGTGCTGCCCTTGTACGGGATGTGCGTGATGTCCAGGCCCGTCATGCTCTTGAACAGCTCGCCCGAGAAATGCGGCGCGCCGCCGGTGCCGCTCGACGCGAAGCTGAGCTTGCCGGGATTGGCCTTGCCGTAGGCGATGAGTTCCTTCACCGTCTTCACCGGCAGCGTCGGCGACACGATCAGCACCAGCGGCACCACGTGCGTGAGCGCGACCGGCTCGAAGCTCTTGAGGGTGTCGTAAGGCAGCTTCTTCACCATGCTTGGATTGATCGAGTGGCTGCTCGCCACCAGCGCCAGCGTGTGGCCGTCAGGCGGGCTCTTGGCGACGAATTCGGTGCCGATGATGCCGGTGGCGCCGGCGCGGTTGTCGATGACGACCGGCTGGCCCCAAGCTTCCGTGAGCTTCTGGCCGATGAGGCGCGCCGCAAGGTCGATGGCGCCGCCGGGCGATGCGGGCACGACGATGGTGATCGACTTGCCGGGATAGCTCTGGGCCATGGCGGGCATGGCGCCGGCAAGGGCGAGCGCCGCTGCGGCGGCGAAGGTCCTGCGTTGCATGAGCGTCTTCATGTGTTCAGATGCCCTTGGCCTTCCGCCACACCTCGAAGGCCGCCTTGGTGTCCGCGTTCGGCGGATAGGTGCCGGCCAGCTTCGCACCCCCCTCGATGCGTTCGAGCACGAAGGCTTCCATCTTTTCCTGTTCGGTCGCGTCGCGCGCCACTTCTTCGGCCAGGTGCTGCGGGATCACGACCACGCCCTCGTCGTCGCCGACGATCACATCGCCCGGATACACCGCCACGCCGCCGCAGCCGATCGGCACGTTGAGGTCGATCGCATGGTGGTGGATCAGGTTCAGCGGCGCGCTGCCGCCTGCGCAGTACACGGGAAAGTCCATCTGCGAGATCGGCCCGCTGTCGCGCACCGGGCCATCGGACACCAGCCCCGCCGCACCGCGCACCTTGAGCCGCGTCGTGAGGATCTGGCCGCCCGAAGCCACGCGCTTCTCGCCGCGACAGTCGATCACCAGCACGTGGCCCTCGGGCACGCTCTCGATGCCCTTGCGCTGCGGATGGTTCGGGTCATCGAAGGCGCTGATCTGGTCGAGGTCTTCGCGCGCCGGGATGTTGCGCATCGTGAAGGCCGGGCCGACCAGGTTGCCGCCGCTGGGCCGGGTCAGGCGGCCGACGCCTTGCAGATAGACATTGCGAAAGCCGCGCTTGAAGAGTTGCGTGCACAGCGTGGCGACGCTGACGTGGCGCAGTTGCTCGCGGGCCGTGACGGACAAGGGGGGCGAAGAGGTCATGGTGTCTCGATGTAGTTCAGGGATTGGGAAAGTGCTGCGCGCCACCGGGACGCACGAAACAACAGCTGCAAGCAAAGCGAAGCACGTTCGGGAGCGCCCGCGGAACCGGCTTTGCCGGGCCGCCGGGTGCGCCCCCTCGAGGGGGAGGCGCCGCAGGCGCGTTCGGGGGTGGGCTTCACTAATCGGCCCTGGCGCCGCTCTTGCGCACGAGCTCGCTCCAGCGCGGGATCTCCTTCTGCATCAGCGCGGCGAGTTGCGCCGGGGAGCCGGCCACCACCTCCATGCCGAGCTGGTTGCTGAGCTTGTCCTTTACCTCGGGCGTCAGCAGGATCTTGTTGATCTCGGCCGAGAGGCGTTGCGCGATGGGCGCGGGCAGCCCCTTCGGCGCATAGACGGCCTGCCACGAGGCCATCTCGAAGCCCTTCACGCCGGCCTCCTGCATGGTCGGCAACTCAGGCGCCAGCGCCATGCGTTTGGCGGAGGTCACGGCCAGCAGCTTGAGCTTGCCGCCCTGCACCAGCGGCAGCGCGGCCGTGATCTGGTCGAACATGAACGTGACCTGCCCCGAGGACACATCGAGCATCGCCGGTGGCGTGCCCTTGTAGGGGATGTGAGTGAGCTTCACGCCGATCATGTCGCCCAGCATCTCGCCGGCCAGGTGGGTCGACGTGCCCGCGCCGGACGATGCGAAGGTGCGCCTGGACGGGTCCTTCTTCAGCAGCGCGATGAGCTCGGCCACCGAGTTCACGCCGAGGTTCGGATCGACGATCAGCACGTTCGGCAGGAAGGCCACGAGCGAGATCGGATCGAAGTCCTTCACCGGGTCGTAGGGCAGGCTCTTGTAGAGGCTGGCGTTGATGGCGTGCGTGCTGATGGTGCCGCCGAACAGCGTGTAGCCGTCCGGCTTGGCCTTGGCCACGAAGGCCGCGCCGACCGCGCCCGCGGCGCCCGGCCTGTTGTCGACGATGACCGGCTGGCCCAGCGCCTCGCCGAGCTTCTGCGCGATGACGCGGCCGATCACGTCGGTCGAGCCGCCGGGCGTGAAGGGCACGACGTAGGTGATGGGGCGCGAGGGCCACTTGTCCGCGGTTTGCGCGACCGAGAGGAGGGGCACGGGCAGGAAGAGCGCCACGACGGCAGACAGCGCGGCGCGGCGAATGCCCGACGCACCGGTGAAGCGCCTTGGACGTGCCACCGGTGTAGCCGCCGACGAGAAAGCTGGCGCAGCAACGCCACGTGCGGAGAGCTTGAAGCAGCGCATGCTCATTCCACCTTGACGCCACGCGCCGTGATCACTTGCCCGTAGCGCGCCTTGTCGCTCTCGATGGTCTTCTGCAACTCGGCCGGCGTGGTGCCGCGCGGCGTGGCGCCCTGCGCGATCAATGCCTTGCGCATGTCCTCGGTGCCGATGATTTCCTTCACGTCGGCGGCGATCTTGTCGATCAGCGCCGGCGGCGTGCCGGCAGGCGCCAGCAGCGCGACCCAGGAGCCTGACTCGGCGTTCGGCACGCCCTGCTCCGCCAGCGTCGGCACGTCGGGCATGGCCGGCGAGCGTTGCGGGCTTGTCACGGCCAGCGCGCGCAGCTTGCCGGTCTTCACGTAGCCCGAGGTCTCGAGGATGGAGGCGAACAGCATGTCGACGTGCCCGGCCATCAGGTCGGCCATGGCCGGCCCGCCACCCTTGTAGGGCACGTGAACGAGCTTGACGCCCGCGGCCTGCTGGAAGATTTCTGCGGTGAGGTGAGGCGAGCCTCCGCTGCCGGAACTGGCAAATGTGTACTTGTCCGGCGTGGCCTTGGCGAGCGCGATGAACTCCTTCGGGGTTTTCGCCGGGATCGATGGATTGATGACCCACGCGAAGGGCAGGTCCGCGAACAGCGACACGGGCGCGAAGGCCTTGTCGGGGTCGTACCGCATCTTGTAGAGCGACGGGTTGATCGACTGCGTGCCCACGTTGCCGATCAGGAAGGTGTAGCCGTCCGGCGTTGCCTTGGCCACCATGTCCATGCCGACGATGCCGCCCGCGCCGGTGCGGTTGTCCACCACCACCGACTGGCCCCACTTCTTGCCGAGCCGCACGGCCAGCAAGCGCGCCGCGATGTCGGTGCCGCCGCCGGGTGCGAAGGGTACGACGAAGGTGACCGGCCGCGAGGGCCAGCCTTCGGGCACCTGCGCGCCGGCGGCGACGGGCGCGAAGGGCAATGCGGCGAGTGCGATCCGCGCGGCGAATCGACCGAGCGCCAGGCTGGGTCGAGGGCGCGCCTTGTGAGTTGTCTCCATGCTGTTCTTTTCCTTGTGGACGGTTGGGTTCAGTGGATTTCCGGATCGCGCGTGCCGGCGGCCTCTGCGTAGTCCGGCGCGAGGAAGTCGAAGTCGCAGCCGGTGTCGGCCTGCTGCACATGCTTGAGGAACATGACGCCATAGCCGCGGCCGAACTTGGGAACGGGCTTCTGCCATTCGGCGCGGCGCTTCGCGAGTTCTTCGTCGCTGACGTTCATGTCGATGCGGCGCGCGTCCACGTCCAGCGTGACCAGGTCGCCGTCACGCACCAGCGCCAGCGGCCCGCCGACGTGCGATTCGGGCGTGACGTGCAGCACGCAGGCGCCATAGCTGGTGCCGCTCATGCGCGCGTCGCTGATGCGGACCATGTCGCGCACCCCTGCCTTGAGCAGCTTCTGCGGGATCGGCAACTGGCCCCATTCGGGCATGCCGGGCGCGCCCTGCGGGCCGGCGCTCTGGAGCACGATCACGCTGTCCTTGGTGACATCGAGTTCGGGGGAGTCGATGCGCGCCGCCAGGTCGTCGTAGTTCCTGAACACGATCGCGGGGCCGGTGTGGCGGCGCAAGTGCTGTTCCATCGCGGCCGGCTTGATGACCGCGCCATCGGGCGCAAGATTGCCGCGCAACACCGCCAGGCCGCCGCTTTCAAGCAAGGCCTCGTTGCGCGACCGGATCACGTCGGCGTTGTAGACCTCGGCGCCGGCGATGTTCTCGCCGAGCGTCTTGCCGGTGCAGGTCATCTGGGTGCCGTCGATGAGGTTGCCCATCTCCGTCAGGAAGGCGCGCAGGCCGCCCGCGTAGTAGAAGTCCTCCATCAGGTACTTGCCGCCCGGCCGCAGGTTGGCGATGACCGGCGTGCCGCGCGCGAGTTCATCGAAGCGGGCCAGGTCGAGCGGCACGCTGGCACGCCGCGCCATCGCGATCAGGTGGACGATGGCATTGGTCGAGCCGCCCAGGCCCAGCACGGCGGTCACGGCGTTGTCGAAGGAGGCGGGCGTGAGGAAGTCCAGCGGCTTCAGGTCTTCCCACACCATCTCGACGATGCGCCTGCCGGTGTGCGTGGCCATCATCGCGTGGCGCGAATCCGCGGCGGGAATGGATGACGCACCGGGCAGCGTGAGGCCCAGCACCTCCGCCGCGCTGGTCATCGTGCTCGCAGTGCCCATGGTCATGCAGGTGCCGGGCGAGCGGGCGATGCCGTCTTCCACGTCCTGCCAGTCCTGCTCGCTGATGTTGCCCGCGCGCAGTTCGGCCCAGTACTTCCAGGTGTCGGAACCGGAGCCGAGGAAGGTGCCCTTGTAGTCGCCGCGCAGCATCGGACCGGCGGGCACGAAGATGGTCGGCAGGTTCATCGCCAGCGCGCCCATCACGAGGCCCGGCGTGGTCTTGTCGCAACCGCCCATGAGCACGCAGCCGTCGGCCGGGTAGGAGCGCAGCAGTTCTTCCGCCTCCATCGCGAGCATGTTGCGGTAGAGCATGGTGGTCGGCTTCTGGAAGGCTTCGCCCAGGCTCATCGCGGGGATCTCGACGGGGAAGCCGCCCGCCTGCCAGACGCCGCGCTTGACCTCCTCCACCCGCTGCTTGAAGTGCGTGTGGCAGGAGTTCATGTCGCTCCAGGTGTTGAGGATCGCGATGACCGGCTTGCCGAGGTAGTCGTCGCGGCTCAGGCCCATCTGCGCCGTGCGCGAGCGATGGCCGAAGCTGCGCAGATCTTTCACGCCATACCAGCGGTGCGAGCGGAGGTCTTCGGGCTTCTTGCGTGGGGTGGTCATGATCTTGTCTCGAAATTGCGTCTTTAATGTTAGCGCTGTCATTCGATCATAAGCAGGTCCGCTGGTCGGCGTCAATCGGAAAATCAAGGGAATCCGGAAGCGGGCACGACGGTCCCCGATGGCACCGCCCTCGGCCCGTCTCAGACCATGGGCAAGCGGCGCGATGCTTGTTCGTGGACACCCGCGGAACCGGCCTTGCCGCTCCGCTCGGTGCACTCCTTCCAGCGGCTCAGGGCCGCGGCGACGAGGCTGCACAGGCCCGCAAGAGCAGTTGCCTGTGTGGCGGCCGGCCGGGTGCCGCAGGCACATGCGTGGGCCGGGCCTGTTTCAGGCGCTCAGGCGCTCGATCAGGGAGAAGCCCAGGTCGACGACCTTTTGCTCTACCTCGCGGCCTTCTGCCCGCTCGACGATGAAGCGCGCCGCCTGCCGGCCGATACCCGTGCCATCGATGCGCACCGTCGTGATGGCCGGATGCGCATGCTGCGCGAAGCCCAGGTCGCCGAAGCCGATCACGCCCATGTCGCCCGGCACCCGCATGCCGCGCGCCTGCGCCTCGGTGATCACGCCGTGCGCCAGCACGTCGGAGCTGCAGGCCACGGCATCGATGTCCGCGCCAGCCGCCAGCAACGCGGACAAGGCCTCGCGGCCACTGCCCAGCGTGGTCGGCGCCGGCACTTCGCGCACCGGCGCCGCATTGCCGCCCAGCATCCGCCACGCCTGCTCGAAGCCGTGGCGGCGCAGGGCCGCACGCTGGTCGTCGCCAGTGACGATCACCGGCTTGCGATAGCCCTTGCGATGCAGGTATTGCGCCATGGCCGCCCCGGCCTTCTCGTGCGAGAAGCCGACCAGCATGTCGATCGGCGTCGGCGTCAGGTCCCAGGTCTCCACCACGGGAATGCCCGAGGCCAGCAGCCGTCGCCGGCCATCGACGGAGCGCATGATCCCGGTCAGCACGATGCCGTCCGGCCGGCGCCCGACGATGGCGTCGATCAGCGCGTCCTCTCGCGCGTTGTTGTAGCCGGCCTGGCCGAGCATGAGCTGGTAGCCCTTGTCGGCCAACGCTTCGGTCAGCGCCTGGATGGTCTCGAGGAACACCGGCCCGGCAATGGTCGGCACCAGCGCCGCCACGAGGCGGCTGCGATTCGACGCGAGGCCGCCCGCCAGCAGGTTCGGCACGTAGCCCGTGCGCTCGACCGCAAGGCGCACCTTCTCGCGCGTCTCCGGCGACACCAGGGCCGGCGTGTTCAGCGCGCGCGACACGGTGATGGCGGACACCCCCGCCAGCTTGGACACGTCGCTCAGGGTGATACCGCCGCTGCCGCGTCGCGAGGCTCGTCCGGACAGGTTCCGCTGGGTCAAGAAGGAGGCTCCGATGATTGCGCTAACGTCCGCACCGGACGCCGCTGCGGATTATGGATGAAAGCGGTCGCCCTGCGCCCCGGTGATACGCTGGGCGCATGTTCAATCCTTCCCCCGAAGACGTTCGCCGCTTCTTCTGCGGCGTCTACGCCAAGAGCCGCCAGGGCCTGCCGCTGGAGGCCCTCGAAACCATCGCCGCCGGCTGGATCGACCAGCACCCCGAGTACCACGCCGACCTGGCCGACGCAGACGCCGCCGTCGTGCGCGTGTACGACGGCAAGGACGGCCGCGAGAACCCGTTCCTGCACCTGTCGATGCACCTGTCGATCAGCGAGCAATGCTCCATCGACCAGCCGCGCGGCATCCGCCAGGCGGTCGAGTTGCTTGCCGCGCGGCGCGACTCATTGCTCGAGGCGCACCATGAAGCGATGGAATGCCTGGGCCGCATGATGTGGGAGGCCCAGCGCGCGGGCCGGCCGCCCGACGGCGAGGCCTACATCGCCTGCGTCCAGCGGCACGCCACCAAGGACTGACGCGCCGGGCGTTTGCCTATGATGGTGCATGAACGACACCACAAGAACCACAACCAGAGACGCCGTGCAGTCACCGCACACCCCCTTGCCCGAGTACTACCGCGACGAGGCTGATCACCAGCGCTACCTGCGCCGCATCTTCGACGAGACGGCGAGCGACTACGACCGCATCGAGCGCGTGCTGGCGCTGGGCACCGGCGCCCGCTATCGCCGGATGGCGCTGCAGCGCGCGGGGCTGCGTGCAGGCGACAAGGTGATCGATGTCGGCATCGGAACCGGCCTGGTGGCGCGGGAGGCGCTCGGGTTGATCGGCTCCTCGGGCAGCCTCGTCGGCGTCGACCCGAGCCCGGGCATGCTGGGCCAGGTCAGCCTGCCCGGCGTGCAACTCAAGGTCGGGCGGGCCGAGCAACTGCCCTGCGCCGACAACGAGGCCGACTTCCTCAGCATGGGCTATGCGCTGCGCCACGTGTCCGACGTCGGCCAGACCTTTGCCGAGTTTTACCGGGTGCTGCGCCCGGGTGGACGCCTCGTCATCCTGGAGATCAGCCGTCCCGAGAGCGCCCTCGGCAATACCCTGCTCAAGGCCTACATGCGCACGCTGGTGCCGGTCATTGCCCGCGTCGTCGCGCGCCAACGCGGCACCTCAGAACTGTGGCGCTACTACTGGGACACGATCGAAGCCTGCATCGCGCCGGCCCAGGTCGTGGCAGCGTTGCAGGCGGCCGGCTTCGAGACGGTGGCGCGGCACAAGGAAGTCGGGATCTTTTCCGAGTACACGGCGGTCAAGCCGGGTTGATCCAGGGCTGCTGAGGTCGCTGCTACGCCGGTCTGCGGAAGCCTTCATTTCACGTGCGGGGCGCGTGCCGAGGACACCGGGTATTCCCCTCCGCGAATGTCCCCCGCCGCCAGCCTTCGGCTGCCGGCTCCTCCTTTATTTCGCTGCGGGGAACACCCGATGCCCTCGGCACGGGATATGCCGCGTTGTGCCGGTCAGATCGACCGCCGGACGACTGGGTCACGTCGGCGGCGTGATCGCGGCACCGCCCTACTTCAGGATCGTCTCACCCCGCAATTGCCCCATGTCCCGGACATTGAACCGATGCCGCTTCCACCCCGCATAGGTGCGGCGCCAGTTCAGCAGCGAGACGAAGTAATACACCACCTTGAACATCCAAAGCGAGCGCCGGTAGTACCAGCCCTGGTGGATGTCGGCCGCCAGCAGCGACATCAGCCCCTGCTTCACGTTGAAGATGTTCTGCGGGTGCATGAACATGTCGCGGATCGTCGGGTTGGTCACGCGATAGATGAACCACGAATAGTCGCGCGGCCCCACGCGCAGGCGCGTCTCCATCTCCTGCCGCGCCGCCGGCAGTTCGGCCGGCCGGTCGAGCGCGGTCTGCACGAGCTTCGCGCCGTCGAAGGCGCTCTGCATCGCCAGGAACACGCCGGACGAGAACATCGGGTCGATGAAGGTGAAGGCATCGCCCAGCATGAGGTAGCGCTCGCCGGTGGCATGCGTGCTCGAATAGGCGAAGTTGCCGGTGGCATGGACCTTGTCGTCAACGAGCGTCGCGTCCTTCAGGCGGTCGTTGAGTTCGGGGCACATCGCGATGGTGTCGAAGAAGTAGTCCTTCAACGGCTTGTCGCGTGCCTTCAGGTAGTAGGCCCAGCACACCGCGCCGACGCTGGTCGTGCCGTCGGCCAGCGGAATGAACCAGAACCAGCCGTGCTCGAACCAGCAGATGCTGATGTTGCCCTCGCGCTTGCCCTCCAGCCGCCGGGCGTTGCGGAAGTGGCCGAACAGCGCGGTGCTGTTGTGCTTCGGGTTCTTCTGCTTGCACTTGAACTTGTTGGCCAGGACCGTGTCGCGGCCGCTGGCATCGACGACGAAGCGGGTGCGCCAGGTGCGCCGCGCACCATCGTCGAGTTCCGCCTGGACCGTGGCGCCGGTGCTGTCGAAATCGATCTCGCGCACGCGCGCACCTTCCATGGCCACCGCGCCCACTTTCGCGGCATTGCGAAACAGCAACTCGTCCAACTCGGACCGGCGCACCTGCCAGGCCGAGTCCTTCGACGGATCCCAGCCTTCGGAAAAATCGACATAGCTGCAGTAGTCGAGGTCCGGCGGCACGAACTCGATGCCGAACTTGGGCATGCCGATCTTCTCGACCTGCTCGCGCACGCCGAGCTTGTCGAACAATTCCACATTGCCGGGCAGCAGCGATTCACCGATGTGGAAGCGGGGGTGGTGTTCCTTCTCGAGCAGAACCACGCGGCGGCCTTCGCGCGCGAGAAGTGCGGCAATGGTCGATCCGGCCGGGCCTCCGCCGACGACGAGCACATCGCATTCCTGAACAGCATCCATAGCGGACTTCTCCTGGGATTGAGCAAATTATTTGTACTCATTGTGCCGTCGCAGGACTGGCGATTCCAGGCGGGTGCTTCCCTCGCAGGTCGCGATCCGCAAACCGAATCGCGCAAGAAAGCAAGTGCACAACGCACATGGCGCGTGGTGGCCGCAAGTTGTAAGCTGAAAAGTCGGGCCGTCCTCAGGAACACCCTGGTGAAGTCTGCCTGACACATCAACCTGGAGATACCGCCATGGTGGAGACAAGGAACGACGACACCGCGCCCCCGGCCGGCAATGCCAAGGTCGATGTCGACGTGGTGGTGGTGGGCGCCGGCTTCTCCGGCCTCTACATGCTGCACAAGTTGCGGCAACTGGGCTTCACCACCCGTGTGCTGGAGGCGGCCGGCGATGTGGGCGGCACCTGGTACTGGAACCGCTACCCCGGCGCACGCTGCGACATCCCGACCACCGACTACACCTTCGGCTTCGACCCCGAACTGGAAAAAGCCTGGACCTGGTCGGAGAAGTACGCCACCCAGCCGGAGATCCTGCGCTATGCCCAGTTCGTGGCCGAGCGCTACGACCTGCGGCGCGACATCGACTTCCACACCCGCGTGGTCGCGGCCCGCTGGGACGAGGCGGCCGGCCGCTGGCATCTGCGCACCGACACGGGCCAGGACATCAGCTGCCAGTTCTACGTGATGGCCAGTGGCTGCCTGTCGCTGCCGAAGACGCCCGACATCCCCGGCGCCGATCGCTTCAAGGGCGAGATCTACTTCACCGGCCGCTGGCCGCACGAGGGCGTGGACTTCACCGGCAAGCGGGTCGCGGTGATCGGCACGGGCTCGTCGGGCATCCAGTCGATCCCGCACATCGCCCGCCAGGCCAGCCAGCTGACCGTGTTCCAGCGCACGCCCAACTTCTCGATCCCGGCCGGCAACGGCCCGGTGCGGCCCGAACGGCTCGCACCGCTCCAGGCCGACCGCGACGCCTACCGCCGCGAGGCGAAGTGGTCGCGCGCCGGCGTACCGAACGAGCGGACCCAGATCTACGGCCGCTACAGCCCGCCGGAGGTGCACCGCCAGCGCTTCGATGCCGCCTGGCAATCGGGCGAGCTGATTCCGATCCTGAGCGTATTCGCCGACCAGATCCTGTTTCGCGATGCCAATGCCATCGTGGCCGGCCTGGTGCACGAGAAGATCCGCGGCGTCGTGCAAGACCCGAAGGTCGCCGACCTGCTCTGCCCCGCGGACCACCCTTTCGGCACCAAACGTCCGTGCCTGGACACCGGCTACTACGCCACCTTCAACCTGCCCCATGTGCGGCTGGTCGACCTGCGCCGCCAGCCCATCCAGACCATCACCGAAGCCGGCATCGACCTCGCCGACGAGACGATGGCCTTCGACGCGATCGTCTATGCCACCGGCTTCGACGCCATGACCGGCGCCATCGTCTCGGTCGACATCACCGGCCGCGACGGCGTCACGCTGAAGCGCAAGTGGGCGAACGGCCCGCGCACCTACCTCGGGCTGATGACCGCGGGCTTTCCCAACCTGTTCACCATCACCGGGCCGGGCAGCCCGTCGGTGCTGTCGAACATGATGGTCTCGATCGAGCAGCATGTGGACTGGATCGCCGACTGCCTTGCCCGCCTGCGCGCGGACGGCCTGGGCACCATCGAGCCGACCGAGGCCGCCGAGGCCGGCTGGGTGCAGCACGTCGACGATTGCGCCAACATCACGCTCTACCCGACCGCCGATTCCTGGTACATGGGCGCCAACGTGCCCGGCAAGCCGCGCGGCTTCCTGCCCTATGTCGGCGGCGTCGACGCCTACCGCGGCGCCTGCGACGAGGTGGTGGCGCGCGACTGGCTGGGCTTCCGGCGCACCGGCCCGCAAGACACGCGCTGCACGGACGGCCTGGTCCGGCGCCTGCAGCCCGACGTGGGGATGGTGCTGCAGATGATGGCAACCCTGAACCTGCCCACCTTCGATTCGCTGCTCGTCGAGCAGGCGCGCGCATTGCTGGCGCAGTTGTCGGCGGCGCGTCCGCCCGGCCCGACGATCGGCGAAACCGTCGACGGCGCCTTGCTCGGGGCGGCCGGCCCGTTGGCGTACCGCCTGTACCGGCCGGACAGCCCCGGCCCGCATCCCGTGGTCGTCTACTTCCATGGCGGCGGCTGGGTGCTGGGCAGCCACGATTCCGACGATCCCTTGTGCCGCGACCTGTGCCAACGCTCCGACGCGCTGATCATCTCGGTGAACTATCGGCACGCACCGGAGGCGCGCTTCCCCGCCGCGGCCGATGACGGCCTCGCAGCCGTGCGCTGGATCGGGGATCACGCAGTCGAACTGGGCGGCATTCCGGGCGAACTTGCGGTGGCCGGCTGGAGCGCCGGCGCCAACGTCGCAGCGGTGACTTGCCAGCAGGTGCGCGACCACGGCGGGCCGGCAATCTCGGGCCAACTGCTGCTGACGCCGGTGACCGACTGCGACATGGGCACCCCGTCCTATGTCGAGAACGCCGAGGGTTACGTGCTGACCGCGCCGTTGATGAAGTGGTTCTGGGACCACTACGCCGACCCCGCCGATCGCACGCATCCCAAGGCGTCGCCGCTGCGCGCTGCCGACCTGTCGAACCTGCCGCCCGCGTTCGTGGTCACCTGCGAGTTCGATCCGCTGCGCGACGAAGGCATCGCCTACGCCAAGGCGCTGGCCGCCGCGGGAACGCCCGCACGCTGGATCACCGCACGCGGCCACACCCACACCTCACTGACGATGATCGACGTGGTGGTCTCGGGCGAGCGCGTGCGCAGCGAGATGGCCGAGGCGCTGCGCGGCTTCTTCAAGGTGGCGGAGCCGGCCTGACAAGACCGCGGCACGCGGGCCGGACGATCAGCCCGCGCGTCCCTCCATGTCGCCCTGCGTCGGCCGTGTAGGCGCGGTTCTACCGGGCGAAAGCACCCCGTCTGATCGCCTGCGGCACACGCGTTGGAATCATGTGGCATTTGCGAATGGAGAATTTGCAATGCCGACGCTCGACAAAACCCTCATCGACCTTGAGACCAGGTTCTGGCAGTCGATGGTCGACCAGGACACCGACGCCGCCCTCTCGCTGCTCGACAAACGCGCGCTCATGGTCAGTCCGCAAGGAACGCTCCAGTTCGACCACGCGGGCTATCGAAAGATGGCGGAGGAAGGCGCCATGGTGCTGACCTCCTTCGAACTCAGCGACGTCGATGTCTTTCTTCCGAACGATGCAACCGCCATCCTGACCTACCGAGTGAAGCAGGGCGTCTGCAAGCGCGGCAAGCCCGAAAGCAGCACCACGACGGACATGATCGACACATCGACCTGGGTGAAGGCCGGCGCCGGCTGGCGCTGCGTGGCGCACACGGAGATTCCGGCCGCGGCGAAGCAATGATCGTCTCTGGCACCCCAGGCCCACCGGCCCAGTGACGCACCGCATCAGCGCGCGGGTTTCCTGCGGGAAGCAGCGCTCTTCGCCGACGCACCCGCAGGCCGGCTTTTCGGCTGGCCCTGGCGCGCAGCCTCGCGCAGCAGACCGACCATCGCGACACACGCCGCCGAACTCTGCGCATCGCTGCGCATCAGCAACCCGACCGGCTCCTCCGTGCCAGGCGTATCGATGCGAAGCCGGATCAGCGTGCCGGCCAGGAAATCGTCTCGCGCCGCGCCCAGCGGCGTGACCCACACGGCATCGGAGGCCGCCACCAGCGCGCGCGCCACCATCAGGTCGAGCGTCTGCAGTGCATCGGGCGGCAAGGCCAGCCCGCGCGAGGAAAAGAAACTCTCCGTGTTGTGCCGCGGGATCGTGCCCTCCGCGTAGACCACCAACGGAAAGCCGAGCACCGCCTGCACCGAACTCCCGCGCCGTGCCAGCGGATGACCCTTGCGCACCGCGAACACCAGCGGCTCGGTGTAGAGCAGTTCGAAACTCAAGCCGGTCATCAGGCGCGGATCGCTGATGCGCCCCGCCACCAGGTCGAGTTCGCCCGCGCGCAGTTCATCGAGCAGCACCGCATTGGTCGCGCTCTTGACCCTCACCTGCAACGCCGGCCAATGCGCGCGCAGCCTGGCCAGCGCCTGCGGCAACAGCGCGGGCGCGACGCTTGGCAAGGCGCCGATGCGCAGGCGCTCCAGCCGCACGCCCGCCGCCGGCGCGATGGCCTGTGCGCCGGCATCGACCGCCTCCAGCACGCGCAGCGCATGCCCCAGCAGTTGCTCGCCGGTGGGTGTCAGGCCTTGCACGCCGCGCCGCCCCGCACTGCTGCGCTCGACCAGGCGCGTGCCGACCAGCGCCTCGAGCTCCGTCAGGGTCTTGGAGATCGCAGGCTGGCTCACGGCCAGGCGTTCCGCCGCCCGCGCCAGGTGCCGCTCCTGCGCGATCGCGACAAAGCAGCGCAGGTGCCGCAACTGCACGTTGCGCGAAAAGGCAAGAGCCGGCGCGGCGCTCTTTTTCATAACCAATGCTTATTGAAAATCATCGATTGTTCAATTTACATCAACTAAGAGGCCTTCTAAAGTGCGGGCTCCCCACAAGACATTTCCCTCAGGAGACACGACATGCTGGACCGCACCAAGACGCCCGCCGCGACCCTCGCGCCACGCGATTTCGAGAGCCATCCCCCCTACATCTACCCCGGCTACAAGTCGACCGTGAAGCGCGGCCCGACGCAGCCGCTGATCCCGCTCAAGGCCTCGATCGGCGAACTGCAGCAACCCGTGTATGGCCACAGCAGCATCGGCGAATTCGATAACGACCTCACCCGCAACGCCCGCCGCAACGGCGAGCCGCTCGGCGAACGCATGATCCTCACGGGCCAGGTGATGGACGAGCGCAAGCGCCCGATCCGCAACACGCTGGTCGAGATCTGGCAGGCCAACGCCTCCGGCCGCTACGTGCACAAGGTCGACCAGCACGATGCGCCGCTGGACCCCAACTTCCTCGGCGCCGGCCGCTGCATGACCGACGACGAAGGCCGCTACCGCTTCCTCACGGTCAAGCCCGGCGCCTATCCCTGGGGCAACCACCCGAACGCATGGCGCCCGCAGCACATCCACCTGTCGCTGTTCGGCGAGCACTTCGCCAGCCGCCTGGTCACGCAGATGTACTTCCCCGGCGACCCGCTGATGCAATACGACCCGATGGTCACCGGCACGCCGGCGAAGTACCGCAACCGCCTGGTAGCCGACTTCAGCCTCGACATCACCGAGCCCGACTACGCCCTCGGCTACGTCTTCGACATCGTGCTGCGCGGCGCCGACGAGACGCCGTTCGAAAACCGTTGATCAAAAGGAGACACGATTCATGATGAGCGCACTCGAAACCAACTTCGGCCAGACCCCTTCGCAGACGGTCGGCCCCTACTTCGCCTACGGCCTCACCGCCACCCAATACGGCTACGACTTCAATCAGCCCTTCGACGCCACCGTGGCGCTCGACAACGCCACCGGCGAACGCATCCGCCTCGAAGGCCGCGTGATCGACGGCGATGGCATCCCGATCTTCGACGCACTGGTCGAGATCAGCCAGCCCGATGGCGAAGGCCGCTATCCGCAGACCGTAGACGAAGCCAGCGAAATCGGCTTCCGCGCCTTCGGCCGCTGCGGCACCGGCACCGACGCACACAAGCGCTTCGTGTTCCACACCGTCAAGCCGGGCGCCGAGGCGCCGGGCGAAGCGCCTCACGTCAACGCCATCATCACGATGCGCGGCATGCTGCTGCACGCCTTCACGCGCATCTACTTCAGCGACGAGGCCGAAGCCAATGCGAAGGATGCCGTCCTGCAAAGCGTGCCCGCGCAGCGCCGCGAAACGCTCGTCGCGCAACGCCACGAGCAAGGCGGCGCGGTGGTGTATCGCTTCGACATCCACATGCAGGGCGCGAAGGAAACGGTGTTCTTCGACGTCTGACGAGAAGGTGTGGATCTTTCTACCGCGGCCACCGCTCTCGCTACGAAATCTCCACACCTTCTGACGCGGCGGCAATCCGCACAGCAAAAAGCCCGCAAACGCGGGCTTTTTGTTGGGTGAGGCAAAGGCCTCGTCGGCTTACTTCGCCTTGTGGATCATCGACTCCGGCACCGTCTTGAGTTCACCCGGCACCGCACTGATGTAGCTCGCCAGTTCCTTCAATTCGGCGTTCGTGAAGTTCTTCGCCTGGCCACCCATGATGGGGTTGGAGCGCCCGACCATGGGTTGATGCGCCTTGTACGATTTGAGCGCCACGAGCAGGTAGTCGGCATGCTGGCCGGCCAGCTTGGGCACGGTGCCGTCGTTGGGCGTGTTGAAGTTGGCGCCGTGGCACTTGGTGCAGTTGTTGTCCTTGTCGCGCGAGATCAGGGCCTGGACCGTGTCATTGGGCTGCGCGGCGGCCGGAGGAGCCGCATCGCCCTGCGCCATGCCGAGCGTCGAGTAGTAAGCAGCCAGGTCGGCCATGTCCTGGTCAGTCAGCGTGTCCGCGATCGCGCGCATCGTCGGATGCTTGCGGTCGCCGGCCTTGTAGGCATTGAGCGCCGACACGATGTAGGTGGCGCTCTGGCCCGCGATCTTGGGCACCTTGTAGATCTCGGGGAAGCTGGCCTGGTAGCCGATGATGCCGTGGCAACCCACGCACATGGCTGTCTTCTTGCCGCCGTTTTCGGCATTGCCCGTCACCTTCTGGGCATTGGCCGAGACCGTCACGCAAGCGACAGCGAGGGCAAACATCGTGGTCAACAACTTGTTCATTTTGCGCGCACAATCTCGTGGAGAAATCAGATTTCAGATCAACATTTGATTATATGCAGGGCGCATTGCTGCCCCGGGCGCAAGGCAGTGAATGCAGCGCATCGCAGATCGAATGTGTTCCCTTTTCACCCACAGCTTCACCTGATCCAATGAAATTCAAGGGCTCTGACAACTACGTCGCCACGCAAGACCTGATGCTTGCGGTCAATGCCGCCATCACGCTCAAGCGCCCATTGCTGGTCAAGGGCGAACCCGGCACCGGCAAGACCATGCTCGCCGAGGAAGTGGCCGCCGCGCTCGACCTGCCGCTCCTGCAATGGCACATCAAGTCGACCACCAAGGCCCAGCAAGGCCTCTACGAATACGACGCGGTGAGCCGCCTGCGCGACTCGCAGCTCGGCGACGAGCGCGTCAAGGACATCCACAACTACATCGTCAAGGGTGTGCTGTGGCAAGCCTTCACGGCCGATGCACCGGTCGCGCTGCTGATCGACGAGATCGACAAGGCCGACATCGAGTTCCCCAACGACCTGTTGCGCGAACTCGACCGCATGGAGTTCTATTGCTACGAGACGCATGAACTCGTGCGCGCGAAGCACCGTCCGGTGGTGTTCATCACCTCCAACAACGAGAAGGAACTGCCCGACGCCTTCCTGCGCCGCTGCTTCTTCCACTACATCAAGTTCCCCGACGTGGCGACGATGAAGCAGATCATCGACGTGCACTTCCCCAACCTGAAGCAAGAGCTGCTGACGGCCGCGATGAAGACCTTCTACGACGTGCGCAACCTGCCCGGCCTGAAGAAGAAGCCGTCGACCTCCGAACTGCTCGACTGGCTCAAGCTGCTGGTGGCGGAGGACATCCCGGTCGAGGCACTGCAGAGCAAGGACGACAAGGTCGCGGTGCCGCCGCTGGTGGGCGCGCTTCTGAAGAACGAGCAGGACGTGACCTTGTTCGAGAAGCTCGTCTTCATGCAACGCAACAACCGCTGAACCGGGCGATGCCTTTCGTCGAACCCGTCACGCTGTCGTCGCGCGGTATCGCCATGGTGCCGCTGGCACTGTCCCATGAAGAAGGCCTGAAGGCCGCGGCGGCCGACGGTGAACTCTGGAAGCTGCGCATCACCTCCGTGCCCGAACCGCACGAAACGCGCGGCTACGTCGAGAGCGCGCTGCAAGGGCGCGAGGCCGGCAACCGCTTCGCCTTCGCCGTCACGGACGAAGCCACCGGCGCTGTGCTCGGCAGCACCAGCTACCACGACATCCTCCCTGCCGTGAAGCGCGTGGAAATAGGCTACACCTGGTACGCCAGGCGCTGCCAGCGCACGCACGTCAACACCACCTGCAAGCTGCTGATGATGTCGCATGCCTTCGATACCCTCGGCTGCAACGTGGTGGGCTGGCGCACCGACAATTTCAACCATGCATCGCAGGCCGCCATCGAACGCCTCGGCGCCCGCAAGGACGGCGTGATCCGCGGCCACGCACTGCGGCGCGACGGCACGATCCGCGATACCGTGATGTACAGCCTGCGCTCGGGCGAGTGGCCCGAAGTGAAGGCGCAATTGCTTTACCTGCTGGACAAGCCCCGTTCGGCAAAGGAGTGACGCAGCATGCTGATCGACTTCTTCTACACCCTGCGCTCGGCCAAGCTGCCGGTGTCCGTCAAGGAATACCTGATGCTGCTGGAGGCGCTGCAGGCCGACGTGGTCGGGCCCAACTCCGACGACGCCCACAGCCTGGATGACTTCTACTACCTCAGCCGCACCACGCTGGTGAAGGACGAGAAGCACTACGACAAGTTCGACCGCGCCTTCGCCGCCTACTTCAAGGGCGTCGAGATGCTGGCCGACTTCACCAAGGAAGTGCCGCTCGACTGGCTGCGCAAGACGCTGGAACGCGAGTTCACCGCCGAGGAAAAAGCCAAGATCGAGAAGATGGGCTGGGACGAACTCATGGAGACGCTGAAGAAGCGCTTCGAGGAGCAGAAGGAACGCCACGAGGGCGGCAACAAGTGGATCGGCACTGGAGGAACCTCGCCGTTCGGCCACGGTGGCTACAACCCGCAGGGCATCCGCATCGGCGGCGCCGGCAAGAACAAGAGCGCCGTGAAGGTGTGGGACCAGCGCGCCTACAAGGACTACGACGACTCGCAGGAACTCGGCACGCGCAACATCAAGATGGCGCTGCGCAAGCTGCGCAAGTTCGCGCGCGAGGGCCATGAAGACGAACTGGACCTCGACGAAACCATCAACAAGACAGCCGCCAACGCCGGCTACCTCGACATCAAGATGCGGCCGGAGCGCCACAACAACGTCAAGGTGCTGTTGCTGATGGACGTGGGCGGCACGATGGACGAGCACGTGCAGCGGGTCGAGGAGCTGTTCTCGGCCGTCAAGACCGAGTTCAAGCACCTGGAGTTCTATTACTTCCACAACTGCGTCTACGACTTCATGTGGAAGAACAACAAGCGTCGCTTCTCCGAGAAGTTCGCGACCTGGGACATCCTGCGCAAGTACAACAAGGACTACAAGCTCATCTTCGTCGGCGACGCAACCATGAGCCCCTACGAGATCCTGCAGCCCGGCGGCAGCGTGGAATACAACAACGAGGAAGCCGGCGCCGAGTGGATCCAGCGCCTCACGCACGCCTTCCCGAAATTCGCCTGGGTCAACCCGGAACCGCAAGGCGTCTGGCAATACCGGCAAAGCATTGCCGTGATGCAGCAACTTGTGTCGAATCGTATGTTCCCTCTTACGCTGAAAGGCTTGGAAGAGGCCATGCGCCTACTTTCAAAGTAGGCGTATTCCTACACATATCGATGTTTTTTTGTCAAGCGACATAGGCCATCTAAACGCTGGCACGCACGTACACTTCCCGTTACATTAATACTTTCTAGTTCACAATTTCTCAAGAATTGGAGACTGGAAGGGCCGCGCCTTCGGGCGTGTCTGCAAATCTTGACGGGGCTACCTGCCGTGTACATCTCATCGCTTGAATCTGCCGCCGTTGGTTTGGTCCCCCAGGCCCGCGCGAACGCATGGGTTCCCGACACGATCACCATCCGCGGTGTGCAGCTTGCCATTCCCGAACTGGTGGACCGCTCGTACTTCGAGCCGGCACGGATCGAGTCCTTGCGGGCACGCCTGCAGGCCGGCCAGCCGTTCCCTCACCTGGTCGTCGAAAACCTGTTCAACCCGCGACTGCTGGAACTGGTGACAGAGGAGTTCGACCAGAGCCAGTGGATCGACGTCAAGAGCAACTACGAATCCACGCGCCGCACGGCGCTTGGCGCGCACCTGGGGCCGGCGTCCCAGTTGTACTTCGACGTGGTCAATTCGGGCTGGTTCACCGAGTGGCTGTCGGCGGTGATCGACGTGCCCTACCTGCTGCCGGACCCCAAGCTGTTCGGCGGCGGCCTGCATGAAAGCAAGCCGGGCGCGACCTTCGCGGTGCACCGCGACTTCAACCTGCATCGCCACCTCGGCCTGAAGAACGAGATGGTGTTCATCACCTACCTCAACAAGGGCTGGCAACCTGAATGGGGCGCGTCGCTCGAACTGTGGAACGCCACCAAGGACAAGTGCGTGACCAAGGTGCTGCCGGAATTCGGCCACACCTTGCTGATGCCGCACGGCCCCGTGAGCTACCACGGCCATCCCGACCCGATGACCCCGCCGGACGGCCGCCCGCGCCGCTCGATCGCCGCGTACTACTACACGAGCCCCGACGCGGGCAAGACGCGCGAGGATCAGGTCTCGTCGATCTTCATCAAGATGGGACGGGTCGACAAGCTCAAGCGCGTGGCGCAGATGATCGCGCCGCCCCTGCTCTGGTCGGTCGCGCGCAAGTTCGTCAAGGGATAGTCCTCCCGCATGCCTCGCGGGTGCGAAGCATGCTGTCAGAATGGGGCGGATGCACAGGGTGGCACCCTTCAATACGCCGGCTTTCTGGCCGGCGTTGCTTTTTTTGATCACCCTCCTCCTGCAAGGGTGCAGCTTGCTGCCGAACCAAAAGCAGGACGAGCCGGCCTCGGTATCCAGCCCGGTCGCGGGGGCGGACAAGGACGATGCCGGCAAGTCGCAGAAGGAGCCGCACGATGCGTTCAGCATCGAGGTCGAGGCGCCCGACAAGGTGCGCGAGTATCTGGTCCGCCACCTCGAACTCCAGCGCTACCGCCAGATCGATGATCTCGGCGCCGCCGAGTTGTCGCGCCTGATGGTCGCGGCCGAGGCGAATGCCCGCGAATTGCTGGGCACGCTCGGCTATTTCACGCCCACGCTCACGCTGGAACTGCGCGAGACGCCCGACGCCCCCGCACCGCGCCAGGTGCATGTGACGGTGGCGCCCGGCGAGCCGACGCTGGTGGCCCAGGTCGAGATCAATTTCAGCGGCGCGGTGGCCGAGGATGCGGCCGGCGAGGCGCAGCGCAATGCCGTGCGCGCCGGCTGGTCGCTGCGACCCAGCCTGCCCTTCAGCCAGGAGGCATGGGACAACGCAAAGTCCGGCGGCCTGCGCACGCTGACGGCCAAGCGCTATCCCACCGCCAGCGTGAAGAGCAGCCGGGCCGACGTCGACGCCGACACCGCCCGCGCCCAGTTGCATGTGGCCTACGAATCCGGGCCGGCCTATCGCTTCGGACCGATGCTGGTGCGCGGCAGCGACCGCTACAACCCCATCAATGCCCTGCGCATCGCGCGGCTGCCGCAGGGCCAGGACTACGACCAGCAGGTGCTGCTCGACGCCCAGCAGCGCCTGGCCAGCAGCGGCTACTACGACTCGGTGTTCCTGACGCTGGACACCGAAGGCAAGGATCCGCAGGCCGTGCCGGTGATCGCGCAGGTGCGCGACGCGCCGCTGCAGAAAGTGGTGCTCGGCGTGGGCTTCACCACCGACAACGGCGCCCGCGTGAGCATCGACCACACCAATAACCAGATGCCCGTGCTGGGCTGGCGCGCCGTGTCCAGGCTGCAGTTCGACCAGAACACGCAGTTCGTCAGCACGCAGTGGACCGACGTGCCCGGCGAAAGGGGCTGGCGCTGGTTTGGCGGCGGGCAGCTCAAGCGTGACACCTCGGGCGACTACGAGGTCGACAGTGCCCGCGTGCGCGGCGGCATGAGCACCAGCACCGACCACATCGACCGCAGCTATTTCCTGCAATACGACAACGCACAGAACAAAGGCGTTGGCGCGCCGCCGTCGGCCTCGGCGCTGACGCTCAACTGGGGCTGGACCGGCCGCTACTTCAACAATCCCGCGCAGCCGACCAGCGGCTACGGCGTGGCGGTCGAGCTGGGTGCCGGCTACACGCTGACCGGCGAGCGCCTGCCCTTCCTGCGCAGCTACGGGCGCTGGCTCGGCATCTTTCCGCTGGACTGGACTTCGGACAGCGCAGCCCGGCGCAGCCGAATCGCGCTGCGCGCCGAGGCCGGGGCCGTCACCGCGAGCGACCGGGCGCTGATCCCCACCACCCTCGAGTTCCTGACCGGTGGCGACAACACCGTGCGCGGCTACAGCTACCAGGAGATCGGCGTGCCCAACGCCTTGGGGCAGACCGTGCAGGGCCGCTACCTGGGCGTGGGCAGCGTCGAATGGCAGCGCCCGTACATCCACAGCGGGCAACTCACCGACTGGGAAAGCGTCGTCTTCGTCGATGCCGGCTCGGTGGCGGACCAGTTCCGGCAGTTGCGGGCCAAGTTCGGCGTGGGCGCTGGCGCACGCTGGAAGAGCCCGGTCGGGCCGGTGCAGATCGACCTGGCCTATGGCGTGGACATCCACAAGTTCCGGTTGCATCTGCGGCTGGGCTTCAACTTCTAGAAATGAGAACGGGCTTCAATATGTTCGCCGTAGCTGCAGGCGTCGCGGAACAACGGCGCAGCACCATGGAACGCTGAGATGGCGATGAAGCAGGATGCCAACCCGGAAGCGGCGGCGCCAGTGGCGGAGGCTGCACCTCCTACTGCCCGGCCAGCGCGCTCGCGCACGCGGCGTGCGTTGCGCGGCCTCGCGTGGCTCGCGGGCGGCATGGTGGCGCTGCTGCTGGCGCTGGCATTCGGCGCCTGGTGGTGGATCGGCTCCGACCAGTCGCTCGCGTTCACGCTGTCGCGGGCCGCGCGCTACCTGCCGGCGGGGCAGACGCTGGAGTCGCGCGAGGTCAGCGGGTCGCTCCGCACGGGCGGGCACATCGGCTTCCTGCGCTGGCAGAGCGAGAAGCTGGCCGTCGAGGTGCACGAGGCGACGATCGGCTGGAGCCTGCAACCCCTGTTGAAGCGCCAGGTGAAGCTCGGCGAGGTGCATGCGGAACGCGTCAGCATCGAGCGCCTCGGCCCACCGGACGACAAGCCCGTGGAGCCGCTCGAACAACTGGCGCTGCCGATCGAGATCGACCTGCCCTTTCGCGTCGACGCGCTGCACTGGGGCGGCCCGCCGCCGCTGGACATCGGACAGCTCGCCGGCCACTACCGCTACACCGCCGACCATCACGAACTGCAGGTCGACGGCATCGATATCGCGGATGGCCACTACAGCGGCAAGCTGCGGCTGCAGGGCCCGGCGCCGATGGCCATCGAGGCCGCACTGGAAGGCAAGGTCCGTGCGCCGCTGGACAAGGAACGCAGCATCGACGTGCTCGCGAGCGCGAGCGTGAATGGCACGCTGGCCGGACGCGATGCGCGCCTCGCGGTCGAGGCCCGGTTGAAGCCGGCGCAGGAAGATGCGGATACGCCGATGAATGGCCAGCTCACGGCCCATCTCGCGCCGTGGCAACCGCAGCCCGTGCTCGACGCGCGGGCCGAATTGGAGAACGTTGACCTGGCCCAGCTGTGGCCGCAGGCGCCCGCGACACTGCTCAACGGCGAGGTGGCGGCCGGACCGGACAGCACCGCCGGCCCGAACGGCTGGCAAGGCAAGGTCGACCTCCGCAACGACCGGCCCGGACCGTGGGACGAGGGCAAGCTGCCGGTGGAGCGGGTCGAGGCCAGCGCCAGCTTCGACGGCACGAACTGGGACGTGCCGCAAGCCACGATCCATGCCGGCGGCGGCCGCATCAGCGCGGAAGGCCGCTGGAGCCCGGCGCCTTCGCCCTGGACCGCCAAGGCCACGGTGGAGGACGTGCAGCCCGGCCTGCTGCACTCGCAGCTTGCCGGCGCGCCGGTGGACGGCCGCGCGAGCGTCGAGCAGCGGGGCGAGGCCTTGCTGTTCGACCTCGCCCTGGATGCCAAGGGCGGCGCCGGGGCAGCCGGTATCGAAGGCCTGCGCCTGGACCATGCCGACGCGCAAGGCCAATTGCAGGACCAGGTGCTCGACCTGCGCTCGCTGCACCTGGAGGCCGTGCGCGCCCGCCTGGACGGAAAGCTGAAGGTGCGCATCGCAGAGCAGGCCGCCAACGGCAATCTCAACCTGGTGATGCCGGGCGGCCGTGTGCAGGTCGAAGGGCGCGTGGCCCCGGCGCAGGGCGCGGCCGAACTCAAGGCCACCGTGGACGACGCGACCGCACTGCAGCGTTGGATCGAGCAATTGCCCGGCCTGGCCCAGGCCTTCGCAGGCCACGTGCTGGTCGGCGGCGCGCAACTCGACGCGCGCTGGCAAGGCGGCTGGCAGGCCATCCAGCGGCGGCTGCAGGATGTGCGGCAGCCGGCGGCGCGTGGCGCGGAGCCCACGCTGCAGGCCACGCTCT
>NZ_JAAVVD010000060.1:0-5546 GCF_018449755.1 Variovorax sp. dw_954
TTATGGAACGTATGATTCGTTAGCAACCCGGTCCACTCAGCTCATTGACTTAGACGAGTAGCGAGGTGGGGGTCTGGGGGAGGAGACACATGGGCCGTCAATCTGTGGATAACTCTGCGCTGGAGCGCTGGCGCAACCTGGACTCGGCGCATGTGCTCGGCGTAATCGCGGACTTCGCGAAGCGAGATGCTGAGTACGTGCCAACGAAGAGTGCCCTCTCAACGCGTTGGCATGCAACCGTTGGAGGCCGCGATTTCGAGATCCTCTGCACGGGCGCGAAGTTCTTGGACACTCGCGCGAACAAGGGGGGCGGGGGCGCTGTGGATCTGGTCATGCACCTCACCGATTCCGATTTCAAGGCCGCGGCGAAGGTGCTTCGCTCAAGAGGGCTCTAAGCGTGTTGCTCGAGCGAGCGACCGACGAGTTCAGGATCGCCGGCCACGCATATCCCGATTTTCCCATCTTGTTGTGGGACGACATGACCGGCTGCGATCCCGTGAACGAATTCTTTCGTCACCATCTGCTGCGCGGAACGATTCGGTCGAATAGGACATGGGACGGCGCTGGCCGTGCCCTGTACGACTACTTCAGCTTCCTGCAGGCTCACGAGC
This sequence comes from Variovorax sp. dw_954, assembly GCF_018449755.1. NCBI lineage: Bacteria > Pseudomonadati > Pseudomonadota > Betaproteobacteria > Burkholderiales > Comamonadaceae > Variovorax > Variovorax sp. dw_954. Next base: position 612 of record NZ_JAAVVD010000060.1, read on the forward strand.
TTGAGTGGAACTCGACAAAGCAAGCCGGCCGAAAGGACCTGCTGGCGGCCTACCGCGACTACTCTTTTCAGATCGCAGCACACCGCGAAAGCACCGTGCGTCAACGACTGAGCTTCCTCGTCGCGTTCTACGAATACTCCCAGTCGGCGCAGCTGATCGAGCACCTCCCCTTCCGGCTCGAAATGCGGCGCGCGGCGCCGAGGGGCGATGCGTTCTTGGGGCACATCGGCAGGACAGACGTTGGCGTGCGAACGGCCGATGTGGTCCCTCGATCGAAGCGCGGGCTTCCACAGTTCCTGTCGCGAACCCAGACGCAGGCATTGCTCGCGGCAGCCACAAACCCTCACCATCGCATGTTGATTCAGATGGCCGTGCAGTCGGGGCTGCGCCGGGCGGAGCTGGCGACACTGCCCGTTGACATCGTGGTCAACCCGCAGGGCATCTCGAAAAGAAACATCCGGATCGAACTTGATCCCGCTGCTGGCGGCGGGCAAAAGACGAAGGGTTCCAAGCGCCGATCAATCTGGATCTCGAAGTCGTTGATGACGGACCTGTGGCAGTACGTTGCGCATCATCGCAGCGAGCGCGCCGGCGTCGCGGACAACACGCACAACAACCTGTTCCTCAACGTCGCCGGCGAGCAGTATGCCGAGGACGGAAAAAGCATCAACAGGATCGTGAGCACGGTCGGTGCCACGGCAGGGATTCGCGTTCACCTCCACATGCTTCGCCACACCTACGCCACGCACACCCTGGTTGAACTTCAGCGGCGTCGTGCCGAGAACCGGCTCGAACCCCTTGTTTTCCTGCAGCGACAGTTGGGCCACGCCTCGATAGCCACAACGATGGTTTATCTGCACCTGATCAATGAGCTCGCAGACGATGCGGTGCTGCAGTACCAGGACGAACTCGACGGCTTGAGGCCAGAGCTGTGACGGGTAGAAAGAAGCAGTTCGTGAAGAGCGATATTCGCGCTCCCGACTTCGACTCGATGCCCAGCGGCGCACTGAACGATTGCCACAGACCAAGCACGACCCGACTGGCTTTCCCCGGCATCCGGCGCACCTTTGACTTCGCACGCTGGTACGGCCGCAAGATCGACAGTGTCACATGGGTATGCCAGCGCCAAATCGAGCGCTTCCTGGCTCGGCAGGATAGCGAGTTGGCCGACCAGACCATCCTGAATATCTGCGGGGATGGCCTTCGAGTGTTTCTGGACTACGTGGCGTTTCGCGCCGCAGACGCGCAACGATCGATGACGCTCGCAGACATCGATCGGGAGTTGATCGACGGCTTCATCGCCGCCCTCTCTGCCAGCGGAGCGCGCAAGACTACCCAGAAGCTCTGGTACCAGCAGGCGAAGGCGTTATTGCTGGCGCTGGGCAGGAATGGTCTGCTCGAGGTCACGAAGCACGGCGACGCCGCAACCTTTCCGCGCAACCCGTTTCCGAATGCCGGCAGGAGTGCCACGGGCGAAGACCCCCTCACGCACGCGGAGCGCAGGGCGTTCGCCGCCGCGGTCAAGCGTGCCGTTCTGCCGCTGATGACGGCGACTGAGCCCACGGGCGAACTCCTCGCCTACGCGTTGCTCGCCATCGCCCTGCACACGGGACGGAACACGACGCCGCTTCTCGAGATGTCCGTCGACTGCCTGGTGGACCATCCCAAGGGAGATCGCATGTTCCTTGTGCTCTACAAACGCCGAGGACGCAGGGTCTACAAGGCGGCCCTGAAGAAGCATGTCCAATGGGAGGCAACGCCTCATGCTCTGCCAACAGCGGGCATGGACATCGTGCGGTTGATCAAGCATGTGATTGCCATCACGCAACGGCTGCGCGAGGAGGCGGCGCCGGAACTGCGACAACGTGTATGGCTGTATCGATTCTCAAGATCGCTTGCCAAGGGTAGCGGCACAGGCGACATCATCACCATCACTGACGCAACGTTGGGCAAGTACGCACGCAAGCTCGTCGAGGCCTATGACCTGCGCAATGCAAGCGGTGAACTGATCCGGCTGAACATCAGTCGCTTGCGCAAGACGTTTGTTAACCGCGTCAGCGAACTTCTGGACGGCGATCTGGCATTGACAGCTGTCGCGGCGGGCAACACACCAAAGGTCACCAACGTGAACTACCTGCGCCCGGGCGAGCACGCCGAGCGCAACTGGATGTTCCTCGGCGAGGCCCTGGCGTCGGAACTCAAGACCGGGACACTCGGTGCGACGCACAAGACGCCTGTGGGCGGGTGCTCCGATACCCTGCACGGCCAATATGCCCCAGACCATGGCGGCGCCGTGTGCATGAACTTCCTGAACTGCCTGCGCTGCCGCAACTACGTCGTGACGGGTGACGACCTGTATCGGCTCTTCTCGTTCTACTGGCGAGTCTTGGGCGAGCGCGACCGAGTCGACAAGCGTCGCTGGGAGAAGCAGCTGGCTCACATCCCACGCCTGATTGAGCGCGATGTGATCCAGGTTGGGCTCGATCGTGGGCTCTTCAAGCAGGAGGCCGTAGACGCAGCGCGAACACGCGCTCGGACAGATCCACATCCCTTCTGGAAGTCCGACCTGATCCTCAACGCATTGGACAGTCTTGCATGATGCACGCGGTCATATCCCGGCAGGCGTTCCTTCAGCAGCCTGCCCATACCCGAGACCTGGAACCTGTCGTACGCGACGCCCTTGTGGTGAGCACCGTCATGCTCGATGGCCAGCATGTTGTGCGCAGTCGGTATGGTGATAGCACTTGGATGCTGGCGGCCAGCGCCTCAAACGGGCAGCGTTCACGTTCGAGTCTGCGGTTCGACAACATCCACTCCGCGTTCCGACGCGTTTGCAAGGACGTCATGTACCGGTACCTTCGCCGCGGCCGCGACGGTGCAGCACGCCCTGTAGCAAGCACTGCGATCCGGATGCTCGAATGCATCCGGCCCTTTATCGTGCATCTCCTGGCGCTCGGCATCGCGCGGCTGTCCGAGGTGACCGTGTTGGCGTGCTCGACATACATACAAGCCTGTCGAGAACACCGGGTCGGGACAGGAGGTGGAACCTCGCTCACGCCCGGTGGACTCTTTCTACGCTTCAAGGCGCTCGAGTTGCTGCACGAGTTCAGCCAGCACACCGATGACCCAATGCGGGTGCATCCGTGGTCCGAGGCGTCGGCAACACGCCTGGCCGGTCTCACGGAGGCCGAATCATTCCCCAGGTCCGGAAAGACACCCCTGATGCCGGACGCTGTGTTCAGCACGCTGTTCCGCGGAGCCTGGTTCCTGGTCGAAAATGGACAGAGTCTGCTAGACCTGCGGGACGCCCTTGCCGACATCGAGCGTGCGAATCCGTCGTTGCCTGTGGCGACCCTTGCTTCCCGGAAGACGAAATACCTGCGCTCAGCGGGCTTCGCTGAGGGTCTTGAAGCGTTTGGCGCCGCTTTGGTGGAATTGCGAACCGGCTGCTACATTGTCGTTGCCAGCCTCTCGGGCTGCCGCAATCACGAACTGGCATTCGTACAGTCAGGATGCTGGAGCAAGACGATCGACACCGACGACAACACCTTCTGGTGGCTTCACTCTCAATCGACCAAGACTGGCGCGGGTCACACCCGATGGATGATTCCCCAAGCAGCTGTTGTAGCACTCAAGCTCATGGAGCGTTGGGCGCTGCCGCTGCAAGGCCTGGTCGCGAAGGAGTTGGCCGAGCGCAGGGCAAGGGATCCGCGCGATCCTGAAATCGCGGAAGCTGAGCGCCACGCCAACGCACTCTTCCTTGGCGAGGCGAAGAGCCAGGCCATCGCCCGCACCCTCAGCTCACAAGGCATGAATTGCCAGCTCCGCCGGTTTGCGGCCAAAAGGGGCATCGAGTGGGATCTGACATCGCATCAATTTCGTCGCAAGTTCGCCAACTACGTTGCACACAGCCGATTCGGAGACCTGCGCTACCTGAAGGGACACTTCAAGCATTGGTCGGCTGACATGACGCTTCTGTACGCACTGAATGATCACTTGGAAGTCGATCTGTTTCTGGAGATCGACACGGAGCTCGACACGATCAAGGACAACCTGGTCACTCGGTGGTTGCGGCCGGACGAGTGCCTCGCCGGTGGCTATGGTGACGGCTTGGTCCGTTGGCGTCAGAATCGTCCCGTCACCCTGTTCAGGGACCACGCGCACATGGTGCGTTCGGTCGCCGCAAGCACGCCGATCCGCAGCAATGGGCACGCCTGGTGTACGGCCGACGACAGTCTCTGCGTCGGCAACGATCTGGAGAAGACCCGATGTGCGACTTGCACCAACGCGGTGATCGACTCGTCGCATGCAACGATCTATCAGGGCCTCTGCGACCACCTCGATGAGGTGCTTGCCTGTCGCGACATTGGCGAAGCTGGGTTGTCGCGTGTGCGCCGTGACCTAGATCGGTGCAAGTCGGTCCTGGCGGGCTTAGGGCACACCGTAGGGACCGCGCAATGATGGCGAAGCGCCTTCCACATGCTCAGCGAGAAGCCACGCTGAAACTCGCCCTTTATCGAATCCAGCGTGGCCGTGCACACACGAAAGCCACAAAGGTGTCCGTTGCTTCAGTCGCGGCCGAAGCCGGCGTCAGCACCGCCTTGATCCACAACTGCTACCCAGCCATCGCCGACGCCATTCGGGCGGCACAAGGGCACACACGCATTCAGCAGCGCGATGAACTGCGCACGCTGGTAAAGGAGCTCAAGGTGCGTCTGAAGCAGGCTCAGGAAGAACTGAGCCAAGTACGGGAACAGCGGCGACGGCTGGCATCCATCAACGAAGTGCTGCGCTCCGAAAACGCGGTGCTCCAGGCCTCGGTGGAGGGCAAGATCACTCGGCTGCTCAGCAACTCAGGGAAGCGTTAGGTCGGGCCCCAGAGATGGGGTCCGTTGCAACGGTGCCACTAACCGTTAGAAAAGTTCCATAAAGGAA
>NZ_JAAVVD010000061.1:0-5379 GCF_018449755.1 Variovorax sp. dw_954
GGCGGCCTCCACGCCCAGGCCGCTGGGCATGGGGACGGCGTAGGTGCCGTTGCGGAAATAGGTGTCGGCGTAGTTCAGGCCCACCGCCACATGGCGCAGCCTGACCTGGCCGGGGCCGGGATCGCCGACTTCGACGTCTTCGTAGCGAAGGACTTCGGGGCCGCCGGCCTCGTATTGGCGTACTGCTTTTGCCATTGTTCGTGTCTCCTGAATGGGTGTTGGATCGATGATGGAACTGTATGGATCGCGACGGAGTGACGCTTCGCAAGTTGCGACATGCATTTCGCTTCTCATGCCAGAATCCGTGCTCTGAATTCACCGTTCACACCATGGTCCCGCTGGTTCGTGCCGCCGCCCTGACCAACTTCCTGGAGGTCGCCGAGAGCCTCGGCTTCAACCCCAGGGAGGCCCTGCGGCATGCGGGCCTGAGCCAGAGCCTGCTCAAGGATCCCGAGCAGCGCATTTCGACGGATGCGGTGGTGGCCTTGCTCGAGGAGGCGGCGGCCGGCTCGGGTTGCGACACCTTCGGCCTGCGCATGGCGGAGTCGCGGCAGCTGTCGAACTTCGGCGTCGTGAGCTTGCTGATCACCCACCAGGCGACCTTGCGCGATGCGCTCGTCACCACCATCGATTACCGGCACCTGCTCAACGAGAGCCTGGCGATGCAGCTCGAGGATGCCGGCAGGCTGGTGATCCTGCGGCAGGAACTGGTGGCCACGAAGCCGGGTCGACAGGGCACCGAACTGGCACTGGGCGCTGTCTTCCGGATGTGCAAGGCCCTCATGGGCGCGCAATGGCAGCCCAACAGCGTCAACTTCGTCCACTCGGCGCCCTCCGACCTGCGCCTGCACAACCGCTTGTTCGCCTGCAGGCTCGTATTCGACAGCGAGTTCAACGGCATCGTCTTCGCTGCGAGCGACCTTGAGGCGGCCAACCCGCATGCCGACCCGGCCATGGCGCGCTACGCCCGGCAGTTCGTCGAATCGCTGCCGCAGTCGCATGCGCATTCGATCGTGCTGGAGGTGCGCAGGGCGATCTACCTGATGTTGCCCATGGGACGGGCCACCAGCGAAACCGTGGCACTGGGTCTCGGCATGAGCGTGCGTTCGATGCAGAGGCAACTCGATGAAGTGGGGGCGAGCTTCACGTCCCTGCTCAATGCGGTGCGGTCCGAACTGGCTCCTCGCTACATGGAGAACCCCAAGTTCAGCCTCAACCGGATCTCCGAACTGCTCGGCTACAGCACGCAGGGATCGTTCACGCGCTGGTTCACCGCCCAGTTCGGGCTGCTGCCGTCGAGGTGGCGGGAGCGCGAGGAAGGCATTCATCGCACGGATGCCCGGGGGTCTGACAGAAGCTTCGAGGCGCCGATCCGCAAGACCGCGCCGGATTGATCTGCATCAATCGCGCGGGCTTCGGCGGGGCATAGCATCAGGATGCCTCCCGGACGCCCCCGTGTGAGCGCGCGATCACGCTCGCGCGGGCAGTGGATCGATGCAGCCGCGCGCACCGACCTGCCGCATCCGGCAGCATGATGGTTGCGTCGAGGCTCCATTTTCAACAGGAGAGCGTCATGGAACGAAACAAGAAGGGTCATCACCATGCTCATCGGGCCGAGGCCGAGCCTCCTGCGGAGGATGCGTCGGTGCAGGAGAACGACGCCGCGGCAGTGTCGGAGCACGACAAGCCGCTGTCGAGCAAGGTGTATCTGCGGTCGCTCAAGGAGCTGCATGTCGAACTGGTGCGCTTGCAGCAGTGGGTCCAGCACGCTGGCCTGAAGGTCTGCGTGCTGTTCGAGGGGCGCGACGGGGCAGGCAAGGGCGGCACCATCAAGGCGATCACCGAGCGCGTGAGTCCCCGGATCTTCCGCGTGGTGGCCTTGCCGGCCCCTAGCGAACGACAGAAAAGCCAGATGTACATCCAGCGCTATATCCCGCACCTGCCGGCGGCCGGCGAGGTCGTGATCTTCGACCGAAGCTGGTACAACCGCGCCGGCGTGGAGCGCGTCATGGGCTTCGCCTCCGAAAGCCAGGTCAGGGACTTCCTGACGGCGACGCCGCTGGTCGAGCAGGCGATCATCCAGTCGGGCGTGATCCTGCTGAAGTACTGGCTCGAGGTGACGCCCGAGGAGCAGACTCGCCGGCTGACGCAGCGCATCGACGACGGGCGCAAGATCTGGAAGCTCACGGGCATGGACCTCAAGTCCTATGGCCGCTGGTACGACTATTCGCGCGCGCGCGACGACATGCTCCAGGCCACGGACCTGCCATCGTCGCCATGGTTCATCGTGCGTTCCGACGACAAGAAGCGCGCCCGGCTCAACATCATCAAGCACATGCTGGAACACATTCCCTACGAGAAGCTGCCGCGGGAAAAGGTGAAGCTGCCGAAGCGCCAGCAACGCGGCGACTACAAGGAGCCTCCGGTGCCGCTCAGGTTCATCCCCGAGATCTACTAGGACCCGGGGCGCGCCATGGGCCTTTTCCTTCCGGTGAGCCTGCAGTTCGAAGGCCGGCGAGTGGCGGTGCGCAAGCTGGCAAGGCGTCCCGGCTTCGAGGACTTGCCCGACCCGCACGACACCGCGGTCCGCATCGCGCAATGCCACCTGCGCAGTGGCGATGCAGCAGCAACACGCTGACGCGCCGGCGTCGCCGGCACGCTTCGGGGTGCCGGACTGGATCCGCGCCTACCAATCCGGGTGGCTCAAGCCCGACGTCGTCGCCGGGCTGATTGCCGCCGCCGTCGTCATTCCCAAGGCGCTGGCCTACGCGACCATCGCGGGCCTGCCCGTGCAGGTCGGCCTGTACACGGTGTTCGTGCCCATGGTCATCTATGCGCTGCTCGGAACGTCGCGCCCGCTCAGCGTAAGCACCACCACGACGCTGGCCATCCTGACGGGCGCGGCGCTGGCGGAGGTCACGTCGGGCGATGGCGCGGCGAGCATCGTGACCGCCTGCGCCACGCTGACGCTGCTCTCGGGGGCCGTCCTCGTGCTCGCCGGCCTGTTGCGGCTGGGCTTCGTCGCCAACTTCATCTCGGAGCCGGTGCTGGTCGGCTTCAAGGCCGGCATCGGCATCGTGATCGTGCTGGACCAGCTACCCAAGCTGCTGGGCATCCATTTCGCGAAGGGATCGTTCCTGCAGAACCTGCTCCACATCGTGCAGGGCATTCCGGAGACTTCGCTGGCGACACTCGCCGTCGGCGCGACCACGGTGGCCGTGCTCGTGGCGATGGAGCACTTCACCCCGCGTGCACCCGCGCCGCTGATCGCGGTGGCCGGCAGCATCGCCGCGATGAAGTTGCTGGGACTGGACCGCTACGGCGTGGAGGCCGTGGGTACGGTCCCCACCGGCCTGCCGGCCGTGACGCTCCCGGACGTGCACCTGCTCACGCAGCTGTGGCCCGCCGCACTGGGCATCGCGCTGATGAGCTTCACCGAGACGATCGCGGCCGGGCGCGCCTTCGCGCAAACCGGAGAGCCGGTGCCGCAACCGAACCGGGAACTGCTGGCCACCGGCCTGGCGACTGCGGGCGGTGCGCTGCTGGGCGCGATGCCCGCTGGCGGCGGCACCACGCAGACGGCGGTGAACCGGCTCGCGGGTGCACGCACCCAGCTGGCGGAACTGGTCACGGCCGCGGCTGCGCTGCTGACGGCGCTGCTCCTCGCGCCTTTCATCGGGCTGATGCCACACGCCACCCTGGCCGCGGTGGTGATCGTCTATTCGGTCGGGCTCATCAAGCCTGCGGAATTCAGGGCCATCATCCGCGTGCGGCGCACGGAGTTCGTCTGGGCGCTGGTGGCCGCGGCCGGCGTGGTGCTGCTCGGCACGCTGCAGGGCATCGTCGCGGCCATCGTCGTTTCGCTCGTGGCACTGGCCTACCAGATGTCGGACCCGCCCGTTCATGTGCTGGGACGCAAGCCCGGCACCAACGTGTTCCGCCCCCGAAGCCCCGAGCACCCCGAGGATGAAGTTTTCCCGGGCCTGCTGATACTGCGGCCGGAAGGGCGCGTCTACTTCGCCAATGCGCAGCAGGTCGGACGCAAGGCGCAGGCCTTCGTGGACGAGGCGCGGCCCAAGGTGGTGGTGCTGGACATGGGTGGCGTGTTCGATCTCGAGTACACCGCGCTCAAGATGCTGATCGAAGCCGAAAAGAGGCTGAGCGACAGCGGCACCGCCCTGTGGCTCACGCGGCTGAACCCGGGCGTGCTCGAGATGGTGCAGAGATCGCCGCTGGGCCAGACGCTGGGGCGCGAACGGATGATCCTCAACACGGAGCAGGCTGTTGCGCGATTCGTGAAATGAAGTCCGCCCCCGAAGTGGGCTTCAGCGCGTGCTTCGGATCTTTTGCGAAGCGCCTGGCGCGCAGCGCAATCCCGCGCTGGCAGCGAAGACCCTGGCGCAGGAGCTTCTCAGCCTGGAGACGCCGCCGGGGCCTTGCTCCAGCCCGGGCCGGGATTGAACGTCGTCATGGCACGTGCCGCGGCGTCGGTGCCCGCGCCCAGGTCCTTCTCGTAGACGACGCCGTCATGGTTCACCATGAAACTCATGACGCCGGTCTTTCCGTACTGCCTGGGCCATGCGATCAATGCGAAGCCGCTGCGCATGCGCCCCCCCAGGACATAGCTGTAGGCGCCGCCTGGCGCATCCTTGCCCTGGGCCTTGAGGATCTTGAAGTCATAGCCGTGGTAGCCCTCGCCGGCATTGCCTCCGGCATAGAGCGGGCCGAGCGGACTGCGGTCCTGGCCCGGCGCGTCAGGCCAGTACAAGCCATCATGCTTGCCGGGCGAACTCGCGAATTTCTCCGCGTACTCCAGCACGGCATTGCCGTCGCGGTCCTTGAGCGCATATTCCTTCTGCGCGTCGAAATAGGCGAGCACAGCCTGCATCGCGGCCAGCTCGTTGCGGCCGATGATGCGCGTGCGCATCTGGTCTGCGCCCGCATGCGTGTCGAAGTGCCATCCACCGGCGCGCTTGATGATCGGGATGGGCAGCGTCCAGTCGCCGTCTCCGGCGGCAAGCACCGCGGTGTCGGGCTTCTCGAGCACGGTCTTGTGCTGCCGTGCCCAGGCGCCGAGGAAATCGTAGACGTCATCCCGGTCGAGGCTGCCTTCAGGAATGAAGCGTCGCCAGTCGGGCCCCAGCACCGTGCGCAGGGCCTCGAGGTCGCTGCTCGCAATGGCGTCGACCAAGGCCTGGGATGCGGCGTCGGGCGTGGAATAGGCCCGTTGGGCGATCGAGGCGCCGGGCGCCAGCGACAGCGCAAGCGCGACCGCCGCCGTCGAGGCGAGGGCGCTGAAGGAGTGTGTCTGCAGGAACATGGTCCGGGTCTTCGTGTTGGTTGAGTGCGCCATGCCAGAGTCTCCTAACGGCGTCCGCC
>NZ_JAAVVD010000062.1:0-5034 GCF_018449755.1 Variovorax sp. dw_954
CAGCAGGGCCGACGCCCGTACCAATGATGTTCGAAGCGCCAGCGCCAACAGCGTGAACAACAACAACCGCAACACGAACGTCAACAACAACCGCAATGTCAATGCGAACCAGAACGTCAACGTCAATGCCAATCGGAACGTCGTCGTCGCTGGCGGAAACAACAACAACTGCTGCGGCGGCGGCTGGGACAACGACTATCACCCGGTCGCCGGCGCCGTGGCCGTCGGCGCCGCAGTGGCCGTGACCTCTGCCGTGATCGGCTCGATGGTGAACTCGGTGCCGGCCAACTGCGCGCCGGTCAATTACGGCGGCATGGTCTATCAGCAATGCGGAAGCACCTGGTATCAGCCCCAGGGATCCCAATACGTCGTCGTCAATGCGCCGTACTAGGCTCGCTGGCCGGGTCCTCGTCCTCGCGCGGATCCGTCGCGAAGCGTGACGGTGACACGCATGCTGCCGGGCGCTACAGCATCGACTCGATCGGCAGGATCGAAAGGAAGTTGATCCACAGCCGTTGCATCGGGCCGATGCCCGGCTCGCTCGTGTAGCGGGTCTCGCCGCCAGCGGGGCTGCGGTCGATCCATTCCATGCGGGTCCTGTCGGGCTGCAACTGCACCTGGTAGGCGTAGTCCGGGATCAGGCTGTCGAAGTGGCCGGAGAGGCGCTGCGCCAGCGCGGGGCTGTCGATGAGCACGCCCATCTCGGTGTTGAGGAGCGCCGAACGGGGATCGAGGTTGAAGGAGCCGACAAAAATGCGGCTCCGGTCCACCGCGAAGGTCTTGGCATGCAGGCTCGCGGAAGAACTCCCGCCCGAGCCGCTGCTTCCGGGGACGCCGCCGCTCCGCCCGGCCTCATCCCTCGATGTGACGTCGGTCGAGCCCGGCTTGAGTTCATAGAGCTTGACGCCGGATTCCAGCAACTGCTTGCGGTACCGGGCGTAGCCGGCATGCACCGGCGCCACGTCGGTGGCCTGGAACGAGTTCGTCAGGACGCGCACCTTCACGCCGCGCGCGGCCATCTTTTCCAGGGCATCCGCGCCGCCCAGGCCGGGCACGAAGTACGGCGACACCAGGTCGAGTTCGCGCTGCCCATTGCCGAACACCTCGGTCAGCCGCGGCCTCAACTGCAGGTCCTTGCGCTCGGGCGAAAAGCGCACCTTGTCAGGGTCGTCGCTGAGGACTTGCGCGGTGGTCCACTCGAACGCGATCCTGCGCTCGGCCACCTGCTGCACGAGCGGCCTCTGGCGCACTGCATCGGCGTAGCGCTGTGCCTTCGGATCCTGCCTGACCTTCTGCCAGTTCTCGTTCAGGAGCTTGGCGCCGTCCTTTGGCGCCGGGCCCAGCAAGCTCGCCAGGGGATAGGCGGACTCGTTGTTCCAGTAGCGGTCGAACTCGGCCGAGACCTCGCGTACCACGGGTCCGACGGCGAGCACGTCCAGGTCCTGGAAACCGACGTTGAGATCCGCGCCGTAGTACTCGTCGCCCACGTTGCGGCCGCCGACGATCGCCATCTGGTTGTCGCCGGTGAAGGACTTGTTGTGCATGCGGCGATTGAGACGCGAGAAATCACCCAGGTCTGCCAGGCGGAACTTGCGGTTGGCAAAGGGATTGAAGAGCCTGACCTCGATGTTGGGATGCGCGTCGAGCGCAGCGAGGATGGGATCGAGGCCGCCGGTGTTGGCGTCGTCCAGCAGCAGCCGCACGCGCACCCCGCGCTCGGCCGCCTGCCAGATCGCCTCCCACAGCAGTTGGCCGGTGGTGTCGCCGTGCCAGATGTAGTACTGAAGGTCGAGGCTGCGTTCCGCCGCCTGCGCCAGCAGGATGCGCGCGGCGAAGGCGTCCTTGGCCTCGCCGAGCGGATAGATGCCGGACGTACCGGGATGGGCTGCGAGTTCCGGACGCAGCACCTGTCCGAGATGGGTGCCTTCCGTGTCCGTCAGTGCCGTCGACCCGACTCGCTCCACCCGATCGGGCAGGCTGACACAGGCCGACACCAGCAAGCCCAGGGCAATCGCAAGCAGCAAACGCAATGCAGGCATGGACGAGGACCCCGTCGAGCGATGGCTCAGCCGGGTCATTCCAGGAGCCGCTCGTCGAAATGGCAGGTCAATACTTGATGTCTCGTTTGTCCTGGCGACCTTCCTGCTTGGTGTCGCGCTTGTCGTGGCGGCAAGCGGCGTTGCTCTGCTGGTTCGCGGCCCTGCAGTCGACCTTGGTCGAGCGCGCGTCATGCTTGGCAGCCTGGTTCACGTCCCGGCCAGCCTGGCGCTGCTGCGACTGGTTGGTTGCCAGTGCAGCGCCCGACAGCGCCAGCAGGCCGGCTGCTGCGAGCACTTGGGCTGTCCGGCCAAAGGATGCTTTTCTCGAATCGGTCATTGCGTACTCCTCTCGCTTCGTGAGTCCATCGTGGCACGAATTGATTTCCCGGAATTGAGGGCGATCACCACGGCGACGATGAAGCAGCAATATGCTGGGGATCGACACACCGTGGCGGCCACGAAACTCCGAGGCCTGCGATATATCGTCCCGATCCGCAGCACCAGGCTGGTGCTGCATTGCCGAAGGTGTCCACCATGACGACCCGAAGTCTTGTCCGCGCGCTGACGGCAGCCCTCGCAGCCACCTGCATCGCATGCGCGCCCACGTCGGCCGCCTACGCCGCATCTGGCGGCGCCCCGGCATTGCGTGCGAGCTACGGGAAGCTCTCCCCTCGCCTGTCGAGCAGCTCGTTCGGCCGGCCGATGGTCCTGAATTCCACCGAAACAGGAGACAGCCTGAAGGGCGAGGTCTACGGCGTGCTGGACCAGCCGCTGTCCGCGTTCAATGCCAACCTGGTCAAGCCGGCCCGCTGGTGCGAGATGCTGATGCTTCACCTCAACAACCGCGCCTGCCGGGTCGACGAGGCGAAGAAGACCCTGACACTGAGCGTGGTCCGGCGCTACGACATTCCCGTCAAGGATGCCTTCGAGCTGACCTTTCATGTTCGCGTCGACGCCGCCACGCCCGACTACTTCGACGCGAAGCTGAGTGCCGCCTCAGGACCCTTCGGAACGCGCAACTACCTGATTTCGGTCGAGGGCATCCCGCTGGACAGCGGCAAGTCCTTCGTCCACTTCAGCTACACCTACGAACAGGGTTCCGCGACGCGCGTGGCGACCAAGAGCTACCTGGCCACCTTCGGCCGCGACAAGGTGGGCTTCACGGTCGTCGGGAAAGAGTCGAACGGCGACCCGAAACTGATCGGCGAGATGCTGGGTCTGGTGGAGCGCAACGCCATGCGCTACTACCTGGCGCTGGACGCGTACCTGTCGGCGCCGGACGATTTCGAGAAGCGATTGACGCTGTGGTATGCCGCCACGCAAAAGTATCCGCGCCAGTTGGGCGATCTCAGCGAGGCCGACTACCTCAAGTTCAAGCGCATGGATCGCCCTTGAAGGTCATCGACCGGGCGCACCGTCGCGGGCACGGCGTCAGCACGCGTGGCGGATCGCCAAGGCGCAGCCCTACTGCAGCCGCACTTGCCTTACCCTGAATTCCATCTTGTGGCGCATTTCCTTCAGGATCTGCCCGACGAGTTCGACGTGCTGCCCGGCGCGCAGGGTCTGCTTGCCCGGGAGCTTTGTGCGTTCGATGGTGACAGGAAGAGAGCCCGTGTCGTCGCGGAAGGTGTAGTTTTGCCCGCCTTCGTGCGACACGATCCGACCCCGCAACCGCACCAGCTGCTCGTTTCGACCGTGGTCGAGCACTTGCCTCGTCGTCATGGCCGTGACTGCACGCGGACCCATGTCCACCGAGGCTGGCTCGCCTGCCGCACTCGCCTCGGGGGCGAATGAGAGCGAGCCCGCGGCAAAGAGGGCGACGAGCAGACTGCGAGCGAAAGCGATGGGTTCCACGGCATTCCCCTGGAGAGACTAGCGTCCCTGCGACTTGCCGGCGTCGTCCGACGAATCCGTCGAAATGGGCTTCCCGTTGTTGTCGATCTTCGTTCTCGTCTCGAAGATGTCCGGGGCCCGCACCTGCTCGACGCCGACGCCGCGCACCTTTCGCTGCTTGTCGCGCTCGTGTTCGACAGCGGGGTTTTCGCAAGGCCGATCCGTCATGACCTTGCGGCCCTGTGCATCGATGCATGCATTGACTTGATGTGCCATGACGGGCTGCACGGCGACCACTACCGCGCCACACGCAAGAAGCTGCAATATTTTCATGGGAACCGTTCCTGTTCTCGAGGCCCCAGACCGGGTTTGCTCCGAGGATAGCCCTCGCTGCATAGTGTGGCGCATCCCATCCTATGGCGCACGCAGCCCGCCGAGTTGATGCAAATCAATCCGGCGGGCGCTCGCCTGTGCTTATGCGAACTCCAGGATCACCTGGTCGACCGCGAGCGACTCGCCCTTGTCCGCCGAGATCGTGCCGACCACGCCGTCCTGCGAGGCAAACAGCACGTTCTCCATCTTCATCGCCTCGATCACCGCGAGCTTCTCGCCTGCCTGCACCTTCTGCCCCGGCTTCACGGCCACTTCGACCAGCAGGCCCGGCATCGGCGACATCAGGTACTTGCTCAGGTCCGGCGGCGCCTTGTAGGGCATGAGCTTCTGCAGCCGCGCACCGAACGGCGACAGCACCATCGCCTCGATCTGCGTACCGTCATGCGCCACGCGCAGCGCGAGCGGATTCTTGCCGGCGCCACGTTCCACCTGCGCGGTGAAGGGTCGGTCGTTGACCATGCCTTCCACGCGCACGCTGCCGAGTTGGGTGGTGCTGCAGATGTGGTAGGTCGTCGAGCCGATGGCGACAGCGCTCAGCCCCGTCTTGCCATGGAAGTCCGTCACGGAGACCGGCGTGTGCACATGCTCGCCCTCGGCCCCCAGGGTAACGACCACGAACTGCTCGCCGACCTTGACGCCGTGGCCGTCAAGCTGCCCGCTGATGCCCGAGGCCCGCGCGCGGTAGCGGCGGTGCATGAAGGCGACCAGCGCCACCAGGAAGTTCGGGTCATCATGCGGCACGTCCTCCGCATGGAAGCCCTTGCCGTAA
>NZ_JAAVVD010000063.1:0-4889 GCF_018449755.1 Variovorax sp. dw_954
TGGTGAACCAGTGAACGGGAACGGCGCGCCGTCACTCCGGCAGCGCGATCGCCTGGTAGAACTCGATCGTCCCGGTGTCCGGCGGACCGAAGTGACCGGTGTAGAGCGGCGCGAACTCCTTCGAGAGGTACGACTTGCTCAGGCTGCGATTCACCACCAGACGGAATGCGTCGTCCCCGCGGCGCATGGCCAGGGACAGGGGCTCACGCGTGAAGTTGCGCTGGATGACGATCAGATCGCCGGCGGAAGGTGCGCGCTTGGCTGCCTCGACCAGCACCGGCCGGTCTCCGAACAGGGCCGCGGCACGCCCGTCCCGCACCATCTGCAAGCCGGTCGCGTAGTCGGGCACGCGCGTCACGCTGACCTGGATGCGGCGCGCGCTCATCGCGTCGAGCAGGGATTGCTCGATGGTGCTCCCCCCGACCACCGCGAACACCACGTTCGCCAGGAACGCGGCGGGCGCGCCGCGCCAGACTGGCGCCGACACCTCGGGCCGATCGGCCAGTGCATCGCGCATGCGAGCCGGCGTGTCCGCGCGCAGCACGGCGCCGACGCCCGAGAAGAAGATCGGGAGGGAGAAGTCGAAACTGGCTCGCCGCTCCATCGTCGGCGTGGCCGTTTCGCACAGCAAATCGACCTTCCCCTGCGATAGTGCGTCGAAGCGCTCTGCCGCAGAGACAGGCACGAAGTCGACCGTCAATGCCGGCAGCTTCAATTCGGTCTTCATCGTCTCGGCGACGCCCTGGCACAGCGCCACGGAAAAGCCCGCCGGCTTGCCGCCTTCGTCGTTGTAGGCGAAGGGCCGTGTGTCGACGCGGTAGCCGAAGGTGAGCTTGCCGCTCTCGCGCGCCTTGTCGAGCGTGCCCGCGGCCGATGCCAGCGCGGGTGCGGCCAGGGCCAGGCACAGCAGTGCGCGGCCAAGCCTGTGCAGTAGATGGGTTGTGCCTTGCTTGCCGGAAGTGTTCATGGTCGTTCCTTGCGGGACCGGTGACGGGGTTCAGGCTGCGCGCGCGGCGGGGATCACGCCGATGCGACGGGCAGAGGCGATGCCATAGACGAGGTAGCCGATCGCCATGACCAGCATGCCGCCCATCACCGCATCCTTGCCGGCGGTGTACAGCGCATAGACGGAATACACGATGGCGACCACCGTGACGATCGCATTCCGCCGGTACACCGCAGCGTCGACCTTGGCATTGCGCATCATCACGAACAGCGCCGACAGCGAGATGATGTAGGGCACCACGTTCGTGACGACCGCCAGGTTCACCAGCGCCGCGAACTGCTCGCTCAGGTTCGGCGAGATGGTCGACAGCGCCATCACCGACTGCACGATGCCCATGATCACCATGCCGGCGATGGGCGCACCCAGCGCGTTGGCCTTGCCGAAGACCTTCGGGAACATGTCGCTGTCGGCGGCGTCCTTGGCGGTCGACGCCAGCGTGAACTGCCAGCCGAGCAGCGAGCCCACGCAGGCCATCGCCGCCAGCGCCATGACGAGTTGCCCGATGGCCGGCGTGAACATCTTCGCGAAGGCCAGGCCGAAGGGGCCGGTCGACTTCGCGAGTTCCGCGTTCGGCACGATGCCCTGGATCACGGTGGTCGAGAGGATGTAGATGACCGCCGCGCCGAGCGTGCCGAACATGCAGGCCAGCGGCACGTCGCGCTTCGGGTTCTCCACCGCCGATGCATTCTGCGAGGCCGACTCCATGCCGAGGAAGGCCCACAGCGTCAGCGAGATGCTCGAGCCCATGCCCTCGAACAGGCTCATCCCCTTGGGATTCCAGGCCTCAGAGAAAGTCGCGCTGCTGAAGTAGAACCAGCCCACGATGGAGATGAAGCCGACCGGCAGGATCACGCCCCATACCGTGACCGCGCCGATCTTGCCCGTCAGGCTGGGACCGCCGAAGTTGGCGACCGTGGTGATCCACAGCAGCGCGATGACGCTGATGCAACTCGCCACCGGCGTCGATGACAGCACCGGGAAGAAGGCGGCGAGGTAGCCCAGCGCGGAACTGGCCACTGCCACGTTGGCGATGGCCAGCGACAGGAAGTAGAGGAAGAAGACCTGGAAGTAGCCGTCCCGGCCATAGGCTTCCTCGGCATAGGCGGCGAGCCCGCCTGTTCGCTGGTTGAAGATGCCGGCCTGCGCGAAGCCATAGGCGATGGCCAGCGACCCGATCGCCGTCACCAGCCACGAGAGCAGCGAGATCGCGCCCACCTGCGCCATGTTGGCCGGCAGCATGATGATGCCGGAGCCCATCATGTTCACCGTGACGATGAACGTCAGTTGCACCACGCTCATCTTCTTCTGTTGGTCCGCCATGCGATGTCTCCTGGTGAGAAGTGGGTGCGCTTACTCGCGCACCACGTAGGTATGGAAGCGAATGCGACCGTCCGTCTTTTCCTGGTACACGCCCTGCACTTCATAGTTGAAGCCGGGAAAGCGGTTGAACGATTCCTCGAACGCGAGGAAGTAGTCGAGCATCGGCTGCGCGCAGGCGTCCCAGCGTTCGCCCGGCACGATGACCCCGATGCCTGGCGGGTAGATCAGCGCCAGCGTCGCCGAGACGCGGCCCATGACCTGGTCCAGCGGCACGTAGTCCACCCGGTTGTCCACCAGCGCCTCGTAGGCGTCCTTCGGTGACATCGCCAGTTGCGGGAAGCTCGACGCGCGGAAGCATTTGCCTTGCAGGTCCTTGACGCCGCGCGTGCGATAAAAGTCGTGCATCTCGTTGCACACCTGACGCAGGCTGTAGCCGGCGTAGCGTTCGCTGTGCGCGGCATACAGCGTGGGCAGCACCTCGTCCAGCGGCGCGTCCTCGTCCCACATCGACTTGAACTTGACGAGCTTGGCGATGAGCGTGTTGAGCTTGCTTTCGTCCTCGGCCGGCGTCATCAGGAACAGGATGCTGTTCAGGTCGCACTTCTCGGGCACCACGCGCTGTTCGCGCAGGAAGTTGGCGACGACCGTGGCCGGTACGCCGAAGTCGAGGTAGTCGCCGGTGGCGCGATCGATGCCGGGCGTCAGCAGGTTCAGCTTGTTCGGGTCGACCATCGCGTAGCCCGTGTCGTAGCCCTTGTAGCCATGCCAGTGGCTTTGCGGTCCGAAGTTCCAGCATTGCTGCTCATGCTTGATGAGTTCGGTGGGCAGGTCTTCCCAGGGGACATCCTTGGCATCGGCGGCAAAGCGCGAACCGCTGATCGTCACCGTGTCGGGCACGAAGGGATCGAAGAACCACTGCTCCTGCGCATCGCGGCCCACGCTCGCATAGTGGCGGCCGAATTCGCGGAACTTCTTGCGCACCTCGATGCCCAGTTCGATGCAGCGGTCCCACAGCATCTCGCCGCCCTTGCCCGCATGCAGCCGGGCGTTGACGTCGAGCGAGGCGAACAGCGGGTAGAACGGCGAGGTCGATGCATGCATCAGGAACGACTCGTTGAACCGCTTGTGCTCGATGTAGCGATGCTGGCCGCGGATGTGCTCGTCGCGCTTGTGGATCTGCGAAGCCTGCGAGAAGCCTGCCCCCTGCTTGTGCACCGACTGGGTCGAGAACAGGCCGGGCATCTCCGGGCCGATGTCCTTCAGGCGCATCGGGCTGTGGTCCTCGAACAGCGGGTGGAAGGCGTTGTAGCCGATCCAGGCTTCGTCCCAGAGCACGTAGTCGCACAGGTGGCCGATCTTCTCCAGCACCTTGCGCACGTTGTAGATGGTGCCGTCGTAGGTGGCGAGTTGGATGCAGGCCATGCGGAACGGCCGCTCGGCCTTGTGGCGCTCCGGGTCCGTGACCAGCGGGTTCAGGCGGATCTGCTCGCGCAGGTAGCCTTCGTCCCAGGCTTCCCAGTCGACGGCGCCGATCATGCCGAAGGGGTTGCGCGCGGTCGGCAGGAAAACCGGAATCGCGCCCGCCCCCACCAGCGCGCCCTGGTGCAGCGACTTGTGGTTGTTCCGGTCGAACAGCACCAGGTCGCCGCGCTTGAGCACTGCGTTGGTCACCACCTTGTTCGAGGTGCTGGTGCCGTTCAGCACGAAGTAGGTGCGGTCCGCGCCGAACACCTTGGCAGCCTCGCGCTGCGCTTGCAACGCGGCGCCCTCGTGGATCAGCATGTCGCCGAGATCGACGTCGGCATTGCACAGGTCGTTGCGGAAGATGCTCTCGCCGAAGTACTTGAAGAAGATCTGCCCGGTCGGCGACTTGCTGTAGAACTGGCCGCCCTGGTGCCCGGGGCAGGCAAAGGTGATGTTGGCCGCGGAGTCATAGGCCATCAGCCCGCCGAAGAAAGGCGGCAGCAAGGACATGCCGTAGTCCACCAGGCTGGCCAGCACTTGCTTGGCATAGAAGGCCGGCGTCTGCTGGCCGAGGTAGATGTAGCCATCGACCTCGCCCGTCATTCCGACCACGGCCACGTCGGCCACGCGATGCGAGTCCGCGAGCGCCCACAGCGGCATGTGAAAGCCCAGTCCTCGAACGGCATGCACCGCCGCCCGCGCAGCCTCGCGGCGACCGCCGTCGACCAGCGCGATGTACGCGCCGACCGAGGCATCCTCGGAAAAGTCACGCTCGAAGCTGTCGCGGACCTCGATCTCGTAGCCTTCGAGCCTGATGAGGTCCAGCAACTGTTGCGTCTGCGGATTGCTGCCATCGACGATGGCGACGACCTTGAGCAGCCGGTGGAACGGAATCGGAATCGTCGGAGCCTTGACGGAGCGCGGGATCATGGCAAGTCCTTGTAGTCGGCGCGGTCGCTATTCCTTGACGCAGTCCACCAGCCAGCGCTTGTGGCCCTGTGCATCGAGATCGAAGCGCAGTCCGTGGATGTCCGCCTCGAAGCCCGGGAAGCGGTCGTCGGTGTCGCGTGCGAACTTCAGGTAGTCGATGATCGAGTCC